>JBAZOF010000148.1:0-6761 GCA_041648855.1 Sulfuritalea sp.
ATCGACGTCGAATGGGAGCCGGACATCACCGGCATGTTCGAAGCCAGCATTCGCGTTGTCGCGAAAAATGTGCGCGGCGTGCTGGCGCGACTCGCTGCCGGAATCGCCGAAGCCGACTCCAACATCATCAATATCAGCATGGACGAGGACAACGGTGAAGCCACCACGCTGTTCTTCACGCTGCAAGTGACAGATCGCATCCATCTCGCCCGCATCCTGCGCGCCCTGCGGCGCGTGCCGGAAGTAGTGCGCATTACCCGTTACGTCAACCCGAAACACTGAGACCCCAAGGAAACCTCATGGCCCTCTACGAATCCGAGCACACCAAGTTCATGCGCGAATGGCTGGAAAAGCACCCCGAGGAATTGCAGGAGCAGCAAAAGGGGCGCGCACTGTGGTGGGACAAGCCGCCGCGGCCGCTGGAAGCGATGAAGGATGACGCCGCGGCCGCAGTGCCGAACAAGGCCTACTATTACGACGCCAACTAAAGGCTCAAGCCGGAGCGCATCGCGTTCCGGACGAGGCGCGCCGGAACAACAAGGGGGGAACCCGATGCATCAGGTTCCCCCCTTGAACTTTCCCCGTCGAAACGGGGAAGGCCGCGTTGCGTTACTGAAACTTGTAGATGTACGCGGCACCGATGAAGGTCACGTTCTGCTGATCCTTCTGCGTAACTGTCGTTCCGTCGGAGTAGAAGAAGGACGTGCCGTTGTTGTTCCAGAACCATTCGTTGGAGTAGTAACGCTGGTGCACCAGGTTCACCCGGATGTCGGCGTTCTTGTCCAGGGCGTACTTGCCGAACATGTTCAGGTTGAGCTGGCGGAAGGCGGCTGCCGGGAGACCGTTGGGCTGGGTACTAGTGCCGATGACGCCGACTCCAGTACGGTTGACCTCGTAGGAGAAAGTGAAATCCGCGCCGACCTCGAGCTTGCCGGTCGGGGCTCCGCGCACGCCGAGGCCGAGGTTGTGACCGAGCTGCCTGAGACCGGCCATGTAGGCGCCGGTGCTGCCGTTGATGTCCAGGATCGTGTCGCCGCGTGAATACCAGCCGTTCACCTTCCAGTTGTCCGAGACAGCGTAAGCCGCGTCGAAGTTGATGTTGGTGGTCTTGCCGTCGCGAGCGCCGCGCATGGACGGTGCGAAATAGTGCTCCGCGACGCCCTCGACAGAAGCCTGCAAGCTCAGGCGGTTGATCGGAGCCCAGTCCACCGAACCCTTTAGCTTGTCGCGCTTCAGGTCCATCCAGAACAGCGGGAAGAGGCCGAAACCCGCTGTGCCCAAGGCTTGCGCGGCACCGTCGTCAATGGTTGGCGCGACACCATTGGTGGCTGTCATCCACTTCGTGCCATTGCGCGAGCTATGGCCGACGCTGACGGCGCCGTTGAGAGTATCCGACAGGGACTTGCGCAGTTCGGCGCGGTAACCGATTTCGTCATTCTTGGCGCGGATTGCGGTGGCTTGTCCCGAGGTATCGTTGGTGCCGGTGGGCCGGCCGAGATCCCTCATGTCGTAGTCGATGCCGGCAGTCGCCCGGTATCCCTGGGGCAACTGATAGGCCGCTTCGAGCTTGCCCTTGATTTTGGTATGCGAGCTGGGATTATTGGTTCGAATGAGACCGTTATTGGTCGCCGTATCCCTATATACATCGATCGGAGTCTTGTCCGACTTCTGTTCATAGCGCAGATTGGCCACCAGCGAGAGCTTCGGCATCGGACGGGCGGTAATGCCGACCTGGCCGACGGTCGTATCAATCACCGCATCGAGCGCGCCGCGCGGGCCGCCAACGAGTCCCATGCCGTCGAAGCTCTCGTTCTGGGTAAGGCGGGTGAAGGCGTACTTGAAGGTGGCCCGGGTGGTCGGCGTGATGGCATAGGTGCCGGCCAGGGAGAACTGATGCGCCTGGTTGTCGGGCGGCAGCGCCAGCGGCAGTTGCATGAGCGGCGTCGCATTGAGTACCGTGGCATTCATCACTGAACCGTTCGGGTTCCACATGTTCGCCGGCGTGGCAATGGTTGTATTCAGCGAGCCGTACTTATTGACGTAGAAAGTCCCGTAATAGCCGCCGTTGAGTGCCAGCTTGTCGTTCGCATAATTGAGCTTCAACTCGAATTGCCGGGTCGAGGAATTGATCGGTTCCGGCAGCAGGAGCAAGTAGCCCGTCGTTCCCGTACACTGATAGCGCGTGGCCGTACAGGTAGAGCCCTGACCGAATAGTCTGGCGCCTGTCTTGTCTTCATTCCTGAAGCTGAGCTCGAGCTGCAGATTCGGCGTCAACCACTTGTCGCCGCCGAGCCCCAGGCTCTTCCGCGTGGTCTTCAGGTCTTCGTTCGATCCCGTGCCCTGGGCAGCCTGCAGGCCTGCCGGAGTCGGCGTCGCGGTGGGATTGCCGACGGTATTGACGACCAGATTGTTGGTGCCGATGCCGGAAACGTTGGTGTTGATCGTGTTCGAATAATTGCGCACGAGTTCGCCATATTCGAAGAAGTAGCGCCAGTCTCCCTGCTTCTGCTGCGAGAACCCGAGTTCCCGATTTTCATTGCCCAGATTGCGGCCGCTCAGATTGGTCCAGGTTCCGGAGGCATCGTCGCGCCTGAGATAGTCGATGTCGAGGATCAGCTGGCTGCTGTTCTTGCGCATGCCGTTGTATTGGCCAAAAAACGCACGGTCCTCCTTGTTGCCCGAAACCGCGCCAAGCCCGACGCTGATGGTGCTGTCCGGCTTGATCATCTGGGCGACATCGTCGTCTGCGGCCGATGCAGAGCCGAAAGCGGCCGCCAGCGAAAGGAACAGGATGCCTTGCCGGCAGGGATAGGTGTTATGTGTGCTCATGTCATGTCTCCCTGGTGATCAGCGCAGCAGGTACTGCGGAGTGGGCAAGCGCAAACCCGGGCCGGCGTTATGGTCCTGACGGGCGGGATTGTTGCTGCCATGGATCTGGGTATGGCAATTCACGCAGCCGCGGCCCTGCGTATAGTTGATGCCATTCTTGGCGACGCTGGTCGGTGTCGTGGTTTGACCTGCCAGTTGAGGCAGGGTAGGACCGTGCGGCGAGTGACACTCGTTGCAAAGGAAGGGCGGACGCTGCTTGAGCAGGTTCTCAGCCGTGGTGCCGTGCGGGTTGTGGCAGATGCCGCAATCCTCGGTGACCGGCTCGTGCGGCCTGGCGAAGGGGCCACGCTTCTCCATGTGGCAGGTGTAGCAGGTTTCGTTGGTCGAGTCGCGCTTCACCAGCTTGGGCCCGATCGAGCCATGTACGTTGTGGCAATCGGAACAGGCGACCTTGCCTTCGAGAATCGGATGGCGCGACGGACGCTGGTACTGGGCGCGCTGCTCCTTGTGGCAGGTGAAGCAGACTTCGGCCTGGGTCACCTTGTTGCGCACCTTGTCCTTCTTGGCGTGAACCTGGTGGCAGGAGTTGCAAGCCACGTCCTGGGTCTGGTGCATGCTGCCGGCCCAGTGCGAACGCTTGGAATCCTTCTGGTGGCAGGTCATGCAGGTGTCGTTGCGCGCGTCGGCCGTGGTCTTGGTGGTCTTGCGGAAGCTGCGATCCACCACCGGCGGCTTGTCGCTGCCCTTGTGCATCCGGTGCTTTTCGCTCTCACCGTGGCAATCGACACAGGTCGGCGTGCGCTTGTCCGCCGTGGCGCCGTGCTTGGTCTTGCCGATGGCGAGGACTGAAGGGTTCAGTTCGAGCATGGTGGCCGCGCCGGTCGGCTCGTCGGCCTCGTCATGGCAGCCGGTGCATTTCGCGTCGCCCTTGAGGATCAGATCCTTGGCGTTCGGGTCGGCCGCCAGAAGCTTCTTCGGGGCATCCGTTGCGGCCAGCGTCGGTATCGCGGCCAATGTGCCGATGACGGCACAAACAGTGAGTAGTTCTCGCACAAATCGCATCTTGATTTCCCCTTGGTTCCCTGCTGAACGCATCGGCTGGTAACAACTTTTTACAAATGGGATTGTCCTGCATGTCGCTAAAGTTACATATCAGCAGCGGATTCAATTTCCTGTAGGACTTTTCCTACGGAGTGCCGGCTGACATCCCTTACTCCGGCATGGTCATCAAACCCTTGGCGATCGCGTAGCGGACGAGGTCGGTGTCGCTGGTCATGTGCATTTTTTGCAGGATGCGCGACTTGTGGGTACTGACGGTCTTGATGCTCAGGTTGAACTCGTCGGCAATGTCGGTGAGCCTGACGCCGGCGACGATCTTTTCGAAAATCTGGAATTCGCGATCGGATAGCCGCGTATGCGGCAGTTCGTCGGTGTTCGGCATGTGTTCGCGGGCCAGCAACTCGGCCACCTTGTCGCTGACATGGACGCCGCCGGCCGCTACCTTGCGCATCGCAGCAATCAGCACCTCGCCGTCGCTCTCCTTGGTGAGGTAGCCCGATGCCCCGGCATGCAGCGCGCGCAGGGCGTACTGCTCTTCCTGGTGCATGCTGAAAATCAGGATGGGCAGGCGCGGCTGGTCCTGCCTGATCAGCTTGATCAGTTCCAGCCCGTTCTTGCCGGGCATCGAGATGTCGAGCACCAGCAGGTCCCAGTGCTGGTCGGCTACCAGTTTCAGCGCCTCGGCCCCGTTGGCCGCTTCGCCGGCAACCACAAGGTCTTCGGTATCGGCCAGAATCTGCTTCACGCCATCGCGGATGATGGCATGGTCGTCGGCAAGCAGTACGCGGATCATTTTGAGTCTCCCGACAATTCAGGCACGAGCAGCGGTATGCGCACGCGGAGGGTGAATCCCTCCCCCGGCGCACTGACAATTTCCATTCGCCCCCCGAGCAACAGAGTCCGCTCGCGGATGCCGACCAGACCGTGGCCCAGCTCCGGCTTGTCACGCAGCCCGATGCCGCGCCCGTTGTCACGAATTTCCAGCGCCAGGCCTTCTTCCGTTCTCGCCAGGGATACGTTGACCTGCGTCGCGCCGGCATGGCGCGCAACATTGGTGAGCGACTCCTGCAGGATGCGAAAGACGTTGATCGCGGTGCGCTGATCCAGTTCCATGTCGCCGATGGCAATGCTCGATGCCACCTCGATCCCGCTGCGTTGCGCAAACTCATCCAGCTGCCAGCGTGCAGCCTCCGCCAGCCCGAGATCGTCCAGTAGCGGCGGACGCAGCCGGGTCGTCACGTGGCGCAGGACATCGACCGTACCGGCGACGAAATCCTTCATGCCGACCACCTTGTCATGCAGCATCGGCGCGAGATTCTTGAGCCGGCTCTCCAGCCAGGAAAGGTCCATGCGCAGCCGCAGCAGCTGCTGGCCGAGCTCATCGTGCAGCTCACGGGCAATCGACGTGCGCTCCTCCTCGCGCACTGCCTGCAACGACGTCGCCAATTCGCGCAACTGGCGGTTCGACTCGCGAAGTTCATCCTCGGCGCGACGGCGTTCGCTGATATCGCGGAGAATCGCGGTAAACATCGTCTGGCCGCCGATCGTGACCTGCGCGATGGTGGACTCCAGGGGAAACTCGGTGCCGTCCGCCCGCAGACCGATGATTTCCATGCGCGCCTTTTTCATGCGTGCCGTGACGCCGCTATTCCGGAACGCGGCAACATTCCGCTCATGCGCGGCGCGAAGACGTTCCGGAAGGAAGCGGTCAAGCGAACTGCCGCGCACCTCTTCCGCGCTGTAGCCGAACATGCGCTGAGCAGCCGGGTTGAAGACCACAATCCGCCGGTCGCTGTCGATGGTAATGATGGCATCCATGGCCGAATCGACCATGGCCCGCAGCTGATCGTCGCTTTCCCGCGCGGCGTTGGCCAGTTCCGCCTCGTGACGCTGTTCGCGCAGCAGGAAAGCCATGGCCGCCAGGACCAGCATGATGTTCAGCGCTGCGGCACCGACGACGATGCTGGCGGTACTTCGCCATCCCTCCAGAGCTGCGCTGTCGCGATTGCCAACGGCCAGGACCATCGGGAACCGGCTGACCTTGCGATAGGTGGTAATGCCGGCTTCCTCGCCTTCCGTTCTGACCGCCTTGAACTGGGTCCGCTCGTCCCCTCCATTTTCAATCGCCGGCAGAGTTGTCTTGCCAGTGATCAAAGAGCCGTCATGCGGCGCCCGCGCGACCAGGCTGCCGTCATTCAGATAAAGGGCGATCGGACTGACGGAGTCGAGTTTTATCGAATCATAGAGAGCCTCGACGTAAGCGATATCCAACGACGCAGCGATGATGCCGACAAATTCTCCCTTCACGTTTCGAACGCGGCGCGAGAAAAACAGTGTCCGCTTGCCATCGACACGATTGATCGCGGGCGAACTTACAAATCGATCCAGGTCCGGCCGATCCCTGACGGAAACGAAATAGTCCCGATCCATCACGGAATATTTTGGAGTGGGGTAGCTCAGCGCCGAACTCGCCACCTTGCCTTGGGCATCGGTAATGAACATGGATCGGAGTTGCGGCATCCCCTCGACGCGCGAACGCAGCATGGCGTGGATGGCAAATTCGTCGATCGAAACACCCAGTTTCTCGGCTTCTGCGAGCCGGTCGATGGCAATGTCGAGCGCCAGATCGACGCTTTGCATGGAGCGTGCCGTTTGCTCGGCGATGATATGGCTCAGGCTGACGGCTTCGTCTTTTGCATGCTGCAATGCCTGGACGCGCAATTGCCAGAGCAGGAGCGCTGTCATGACGACGATGGTCGTCACCGCCATGGCGGCGATGATGACCGTAAAACGGCTGGCGCGTGATATTGAAGAGATCGATTTCATTTTCTTCCGCATAGTACCGGTCGGGACCCCCAAATGCCTGACAGGGG
>JBAZOF010000149.1:0-6677 GCA_041648855.1 Sulfuritalea sp.
TTCGACGGGACAGCCGGTGGTGAAATAGTGCGTCGGGCCAAGATTGGAAACCCAGGGCAGGACGCCATTGATCACATAGCCGCCCGCGACCTTCTTTGCCGAAAGGCGAAAGTCCTCGATGGTGTCGCAGGACTTCACGGTATTCGAAAGCCCGGTGCCGACCAGCACGTCGCCACGCGCGATGCGCGGCAGCATGGATTTCTTCAGCGCCTCGTTGTCCGACATCTGGATGTAGCGCGCGCAGGCGGTCTGGCACCAGACCAGAAAGCCGGTCGAGAGACAAAGCTTGGCCGCCTCTTCCATGACCTGAACCACATGCTTGAGTCCAAGGCCGTTGCCGCCGTACTCGGGTGCCACGGCACCCCGGAAGCCGCCGGCCGCCCCGAGTTCGCGCAGGAAAGCTTCCGGATACTCGGCCTTGAGGTCGACATCGACGACCTTGGGTGCAAGCTTCTCCGCAAGCAGCTGGCGAACCTTGGCCAGACTGACGGTCGACTCTTCGAGGTGCTGCGTGTAATCGTGGGCTGAAGCGTCGCCGCGCGAAGCGGTGGCGGTAGCAGTGGCTGACATGACAATCTCCTTGACGGTACGGACAGGGTCCGCTGGCGGATAAAAGCGAAAAGACTGCTTTTCCTAGCGCAAGGCCTGTGCCAGACCGACAATCATTTGAAATCAATGAGTTGGCAATAGCCGTCGAAAATCATGGGCGGCAAAGGGCTAACAGTTTGTGA
The DNA here is from genome assembly GCA_041648855.1 of Sulfuritalea sp. Lineage (GTDB taxonomy): Bacteria > Pseudomonadota > Gammaproteobacteria > Burkholderiales > Rhodocyclaceae > Sulfuritalea. The sequence continues at coordinate 732 of JBAZOF010000149.1, forward strand.
ACAATTTGGTCGTCGCATGAGGAGCGTGGCCAAGAACCGGGCAATGGCGGCAGACCAGCCCAATCAACTGTTTTTAATTGAAATTCTTCGCTCTTCTGGGTCTGCCGCGTGCAATGGCATGCTTCGTGCGAAACAGCTGGCTGAAGCAATCACCGCTTTGCAGGAACGCAATGCCTCTGGCCTGCCCCGATGACCGATCAAACTTGGAGATTGACATGTCCGCTGTCGCTGAACTCAAACCACTTGCCGCTGCCCCCGCCACCGAAACCGCCAAAGCCTATCTGCGCCCGATCGATCGCGAGGGCCTGCTGAAATTTGCCGCCGCAGGACGCGCCGATCCTGCCCGTCGCGGCACCAACAAGGTTCATACCGTGATGAACGGCCAGTTCCGCTCCTGGAGCTATGTCGGCATTCACAACCCCGTGGTGGTCGACGAGCCGCTGCACCTGTTCGGTGAAAACACGGCGCCGGCACCGGGCGAAATCGTGCTTTCCGCGCTCGGCGGCTGCCTCGGCGTCGGCATTACCGCGGTAGCGACGTTGCGCCAGGTGAATCTCTCGAAGCTGGAACTGTTCCTCGAAGGCGACATCGGCAATCCGGCCGCCTGGGGTGCCGACGGCGCAAAAATGGAGCCGCCGCAGATGGGCTTTCAGCAGATTCGCGTCAAGGTCGTGATCGAGGGCGATGCCACGCGCGCCGAGCTCGACGACATCGTCAAGCACGCCAACTTCTATTCGCCGGTCGCCAACACCATGCGCAATCCGGTTGCGTTTGAAATCAGCGTCGCCGCGTGAAATCCGCCACCGCCCGCCGACTTTTGAAAGTCGGCGCTGGCGGCACGGCGAAATCAGCCCAGGTTCAGTTTGGAGATGCGGTAGTTGAGCTGGCGCAGCGTCAGGCCGAGCGCCTGCGCCGCGCGCGACTTGTTGCCGTTCGCCGCCTGCAGCGCAGCCTGGATTTCGCCGCCTTCGGTCGCGGCCACCGGCCGCCAGTCGCGGATTGCGCTGGCGCCGCCGGCTGCGCTTCGGGCCGGCGCGGTCTGCGGCCTGGCCAGGCTCCCCGTCAGCACTTCCACCGGCTGCCCCTGCGCCTCGGTGACCAGCGCGTATTCCACCGCCGCATCGTCGATGCGCTCGGCCTCGGCCAGCAACACCACGCGCTCCAGCACGTTGTAGAGCTGGCGGATATTGCCCGGCCAGGGATAGGCGACCAGACTGGCCATCGCCTCGGGCAACAGCGCCACCTTGCGGCGATGTGCGAGGTTCAGCTGGTCGAGAAAGTGCCTGACCAGATGCTTGATGTCTTCGGCACGTTCGCGCAAGGCCGGCAACTGGATCGGGATCACGTTGAGGCGATAGAACAGGTCGGCGCGAAAGCGTCCCGCGGCGACCAGTTGCTGCAGGTCATGGTGGGTCGCCGCGACGATGCGGACATCGACGGCAATCTCGCGCCGGCCGCCGACACGCTCGATCACGTGCTCCTGCAATACGCGCAGCAGCTTGACCTGCAAATTGAGCGGCAGGTCGCCGATCTCGTCGAGAAACAGGGTACCGCCATCGGCCTGCTCGAAGCGCCCCTGGCGTGCCTGCACGGCGCCGGTAAAGGCGCCCTTTTCGTGGCCGAAGAGTTCCGCCTCGAACAGCGTATCGGGAATCGCCGCGCAATTGACCTTGATGAAGGGTCGCGCGGCACGCGGACTCATCCGGTGCAGGGCCTGCGCGAACAGTTCCTTGCCGGTGCCCGATTCGCCCAGCAGGAGGACGCTGGCATCGCTCCCGGCAACCTGCTCCAGTTGCCGCAAGGCGCGCGCCAGGAGCGGCGAACGGCCGACGATGCCGTGCATGGCAGGAGTGTTATGGCTCTGCGCAAGCGCCTGGCGCAGGCGGCGGTTTTCGTCCTCGAGACGCGCGGTGCGTTCCGCGACCAGGCGATTGACCTGCAGCACCTGGCTGATCAGGGTCGCAATCGTGCGCAGTATCGCCATGTCGCTGGCCAGCGGTCGCGGCCTGTTGCGCAGCCGGTGCACGCCGAGCACGCCCGCCACCCGCCCCTCGACTTCCAGCGGCAGGGCGATGAAGGACACGGTTTCCGCCGGCAGGGTGGCGCGCGACACGGCACGGCCGAGATAACCCGGCTCGCTGTCGATGTCCTGCACGATCACCGTCTCTCCGGTACTCATCACGCGGCCCGTGACGCCCTCGCCCAGCGCATAGCGGCCGCGCGCGATCTCGGCCCGGGTCAGGCCATAGGCGTGCCGTATGGCAAGCATGCCGTCCTCGGGCTCCGGCATCACCACGCGACCGCGATTGAGGCCGAGCAGTTCGGACAGCAGGTGCAGCATCTCGCGGATCACGCGGTCCGGCTCGAGACTGTGCCCCATCAGGCGGATGCACTCGCGCACCAGCAGCGCTTCCTGGTCCTGCAGGGTCTCGCCCGGCGGCGGCGATTCGGGGTGGAGCTTGATCTTGGCCATGCCCGATTACAAGCATGGTCCGTGCCACGGCCTGCCGACGGCCCGCCGCCATGCGGCATGCAGCCTGCGACCCGACCGCTGCCGGCTGCAACTGCGTCGCTATAATCGCGGCCATTCGCCTCTACCGGAGACCCGCTCATGAACCGCGTATTTGTCCTGATCCATCTTGCGGCCGTGATCGTCTGGATCGGCGGCATGTTCTTCGCCCACTTCTGCCTGCGGCCGGTGGCCGCCGCCCAGTTGCCGCCGCCGCAACGTTTGCCTCTGCTGGCCGCCGTGCTCGGGCGCTTCTTCACCCTGGTCGGCTGGGCCTTGCTGCTGCTGTGGGGCAGCGGCCTCGCCCGCTTCTCGCAGGCCGGCGCCGCGATTCCGGGCAATTGGTATGTCATGGCAGGAATCGCGGCCGTGATGACCGCGATCTTCGGCCTGATCGTGCTGCGCTTTCACAGCCGCATGGTGGCGGCCGTCGCGGTTCAGGACTGGCCGGTGGCCGGGGCGGCGATGAATTCGATCCGCCAACTGGTGCTGGTGAACCTGGTGCTCGGCCTGGTCACCGTCGCCGTCGCGATTCTCGGTTCGTAAAACGCCTGGTCGACGCGCAGCAGCACGATGCGGTCATTGTAGGTATCGATGACCCAGACATGCGGCGCGCGGGCGAGCACGGCCTCGGGCTTGTAGAAGGCATTGGGGCCGCGGCCGCGCTTGCCGCTGCCGAGCACGCCGAGAACCTGGTGCTGCTTGTCGAGCAGCAGGATGCGGTGGTTGTTCTCGTCGGCGAGCCAGATCCGGTCGCCGTCGAAGGCGATGTATTTCGGCCCGTTGAGGCCGAGCGCCGAACCGAAGCTGCTGCGATGCTTCAGCGCGGCATCGAACACCTGCACCCGGTTGTTGCCTGAATCGACGACATAGACGCTGCCGTCGCTCGCCGCCTCGATGTCATGCTGATTCGCGAACTCGCCGTCCTTAGCGCCGTAGCTGCCGACCGTGCTTTCCAGCTTGCCGTCGCGAAACACGCTGAGCGTTGCCGCGCGCGTGTTGCTGACCAGCACCCGCCCGTCCGCTGCGACCGCCACACCCTCGGGCGCGGCGAGGCCTTTCAATTCGCCGACCAGCGTCGCCTGCGCGCCGACGACCTTGTAGATCGCGATCCGGTCGTTGCCGGTGTCGGCCACCAGCAGGCGCCCGGTCTGGTCGAACACCGCGTCGTGCGGATAGGACAATTCACCCGCGCCGAAGCTGCCGACCGGCTTCAGCGTCATCGCCTCGAGGACGCGGATGCGGCTGTTGCGCATGTCGGTGAGGTAGATCAGCTTGCCGTCGGGAGAGAAGGCCGCGTCGTGGGGTTGCGCCAGCCCGTCGGCGAACTCGGCCAGTTGCGTGACCCTGAGCGCCGGTTGCGCAGCCGCGAGTTGTGCCAGCGCGAGCAATGCAGCGAAGACGATGGAACGCATGGTGACCTCCTGGAAAACCTAGTTCGCTTCGATTGCGCCGAGCAGGCGCGGCGCACCCGAGCCGTTCAGCTCGAACAGGCTGCCGCCGCCCGACACCGTGCCCTCCCCGGTGAACTCGTTGATGGTGAACTGGTGGGTGACGAGGACCACGGGCAGCCCATCCTTTGGCAGTCCGGCGAGAAACGCGCGCAGCGCCGCGATCGTCGTTTCGCGCTGCTGCGGACGCGGGTAGAAGGAATTCAGCGCAGGCAGCGTCTCGACGGCGCCGAGATTGAGCAATCGCGCGGTCTCGATGCAGCGGCACCACTGGCTGGAATAGACCCTGGCGCGGGTCACACCGGCCTGCGCCAGCCGCTCGCCGAGCGTCGCGGCCTGGGCCCGGCCCGCATGATCGAGATTGCGCTGAGTGGTGCAGTCGTCGAGCCTGAAGTGCCGCGGGTCGCCCGTACCCGGCGCGTTGGCGTGGCGCAGCATCAGCACCCGGCCCGGCTTGGCGAGTTCGGCAAGCGGCACGACTGCGGCCGCCCACGCGCCGCCGGTGACGGAAACCAGGACCATGCAGAGAGCCGACAAGGAGATGCGGTTCATGCTGCGAAATGGTAGCCGAAGCGCCCTGACCAGAGGGCCTGCAAGCAGAAGGGCCAATCGGCCCGCGCTGGCGTTTGGCGGCAACGCGAACCGGTTCTTGTCGCCCTATGCGGCGTCGGGCTGCGCGCCTGGAGCGGCGCGGCGGAAGGCGTCGAGTTCGGAACAGGCTCGATCGACGGCGAGGATGTTCGGAAACGGCGCCAGATCGACCTTGAAGCGCCGCGCACTCTCCACTTGCGGCACCAGGTAGGCATCGGCCAGCGTCGGCGTGTCGCCGAAACAGAAGTTGCCGCGCCGCGTATCGGCGGCGAGCAGCGCTTCCAGCGCCTCGAAGCCGGCCGCTATCCAGGTCGCGCACCAGGTAAGGACTGCCGCCTCGTCGCAGCCCAGCGTCTTGCGCAGGTATTCGAGAATGCGCCGGTTGTTGATCGGGTGGATGTCGCAGCCGATGATGGCGGCCAGCGCCCGCACCCTGGCCCGGTCGTCGATATCTGCAGGAAGCAGCGGCGGCGTCGGATAGCGCTCTTCCAGCCATTCGATGATCGCCGGCGACTGGATCAGGATCAGGTCGCCATCGACCAGCGCGGGCACCAGGCCTTGCGGATTGAGCGCCTTGAAGGCCGCGCCGAGATGTTCCTCGGTGCGCAGATCGACCGCCACGTAGTCGTAGCTCAGGCCCTTCAGGTTCAGGGCGATGCGCAAGCGGTGCGAGGTCCCGCTGCGGAAGAAATTGTAGAGCTGCATCATGGCGCGGCGGGCCGGTCGGCCAGGCAGTTATCGACGTTCCAGCCATAGAGCCATTCCATCGCGTCGTAGAAGCGCTCCGGCGTGCGGCCTTTCCAGAGGTCGTTGCGCACCAGGCGCTCGACATCCCTGGCGTGGTAGATGCGGCCCATCTCGCGCGAGGACAGCACGATGCGCGCGGTGCGCGCGACGCGGGAGCGCTGGTAGAGGTCGAAGGCCTCGATGAAGTCGTTGTCGTTTACGCGCAGCGCTTCGCCCAGCGTCACGGCGTCTTCCAGCGCCATGCAGGCCCCCTGTGCCATGTATTGCGTGGTCGGATGCGCCGCATCGCCGAGCAGGGTGGCTCGGCCGAAGGACCACTGGCCGATCGGCTCGCGGTCGGCGGTGGCCCAGCGCTTCCAGCTCTTGGGCAGGTCGATCAGCTGGCGTGCGCGCGGGCAGATGCCCTGGAAATAACTCTGCACTTCTTCCTTGCTGCCCTCGGTGACGCCCCAGACTTCCTGCTTGCGGCTGTGGAAGGTCACCACCACGTTGTACTGTTCGCCGCCGCGCAGCGGGTAGTGCACCAGGTGGCAATTGGGGCCGACCCAGATGCTGGCTGCATTCCACTGCAGATCGGCGGGAAAATCCTTCCTGTCGACCACGGCGCGATAGACCACGTGGCCCGTGACGCGCGGCGGATCATTGACG
>JBAZOF010000150.1:0-6664 GCA_041648855.1 Sulfuritalea sp.
CACCCGCATCCTGCAAAGCGCCCACTGCGCCAATCAGGCCTTCGTGCGCGGCCCGCATCTGGGCATGCAATGCCACGTCGAGATGACGGATACCATGATCCGCAGCTGGTGCCAGCAGTGGGCGGCGGAAGGGGTTCCGCCCTCGGCCTCGGTGCAGACGCCGGAGCAGATGGAGGAAAACATCAATGCGCGCATCATGGCGATGCGCACGGTGGCCGACCGGCTTTACACGCGCTGGATCGGCGGGCTGCACCGCGACTGAAAGTCGGCGCTGGCGAGACGGCGCCGCGCCTTCCTAGTCGCGGAAATTGCCGTACTGCAGGGGGAAGTCGGTGATCGACTTCTTCACCAGCGCGATGACTTCCTGCAGCAGGTCGCGCTTGGCGCCGGTTACGCGCACGGCGTCGCCCTGAATGCTGGCCTGCACCTTGAGCTTGCTGTCCTTGATCATCTTGACGATCTTCTTCGCCAGTTCCTGCTCGATGCCGACCTTGATGGTCAACACCTGCTTCGACTTGTTGCCGCCCACCGCCTGCACCGGCCCGTGGTCGAGCCGCTTGGTGCTTTCGCGTTCCTTCTTCTCCATTTCGGGGAAAAGGATGTCCTTGACCTGGTCGAGCTGGAACTCGGAGTCGCCATGGATGATGATGGTCTTGTCCTTCTCGTTCAGCTCGGCGCGCGCCGAGGTGCCCTTGAAGTCATAGCGATTGCCGATGTGGCGCCCCGCCACATCCACGGCGTTCTTCAGGGCCACCAGATCTGCTTCGGAAGTGATGTCGAAAGAAGGCATGCCGCTCTCCCCTGCTTATGCGAAATGACAGATGTAATGATAGGGCTCGCCGCTGACTTCGATCTCGAAGCTCGAATTGCCCGGCACCTTGAAGCTCTGGCCGGCGCCGCTGCTCTTCCAATCCTCGCCCTTGATGCGATAGCGGCAGACGCCGGAGACGCACTCCATGATTTCCGGCACGCCGGTGTTGAAGGTCAGGGTCGAAGGCAGGATCACGCCGACGCTTTTTTTCGTACCGTCGGGCAGCTGCACGGTATGGCTGATGCACTTGCCGTCGAAATAGACGTTGGCCTTCTTGACCACGGAGACGTTATCGAATTGCGACATTTCAGATTCCCCACATCTTTTGAATAATGAACTTGGCGACAAAGCCGACCATGCCGAATGCCAGCACGAAGAAGAGTATGAAGGTGCCCAGCTTGCCGGCCTTGGACTTCCAGGCCAGCTCGCCGATGATGAACAGCATGTACAGCATGAAGGCCCCGAGGCCGAAGGTCATGCCGAACTCTGTCAATTGCTCTTCGGAAATGCCGAACATCGGCGGCTTCCTTTTTTACTCTTGATGCCTGTCAGCGTTTCTTCCTGCCTGCCTTGCCCTCGTCCCGATTGGCGCCAATGCGCAGGCGCAGCGCATTGAGGCGGATGAAGCCGTGAGCATCCTTCTGGTTGTAAGCGCCGGCGTCGTCCTCGAAGGTAGCGATGGTCGGATCGAACAGCGAGTCGGTCTTCGAATCGCGGCTGACCACAATCACGTTGCCCTTGTAGAGCTTGAGACGGACCCAGCCATTGACGTTCTGCTGGGTGTGGTCGATCAGCGCCTGCAAGGCGCGACGTTCCGGGCTCCACCAGTAGCCGTTGTAGATCAGGCTGGCGTAGCGCGGCATCAAATCGTCCTTGAGGTGCGCCTCTTCACGGTCGAGGCAGACGGACTCGATGGCACGGTGCGCACGCAACAGGATGCTGCCGCCCGGAGTCTCGTAGCAGCCGCGCGACTTCATGCCGACGTAGCGGTTCTCGACCAGGTCGAGGCGGCCGATGCCGTGCTTGCCGCCGAGCGCGTTGAGCGTGGCCAGCAGTTCGTGGGCCTTCATTTTCTTGCCGTTGATGGCGACAAGATCACCCTTCCTGAATTCGAGGTCCAGGTACTCGGCCTTGTCCGGCGCCTTCTCGGGCGAGACGGTCCAGCGCCACATCGATTCCTCGGCTTCGGCGCCGGGGTTTTCGAGATGGCGACCTTCGTAGGAAATGTGCAGCAGGTTGGCATCCATCGAGTAGGGCGAGCCGCCCTTCTTGTGCTTCATTTCGACCGGGATGCCATGCTTCGCGGCGTAAGCCATCAGCTTCTCGCGCGACAGCAGGTCCCATTCGCGCCACGGCGCGATGACCTTGACATTGGGCATCAGGGCATAAGCCCCGAGTTCGAAGCGCACCTGGTCGTTGCCCTTGCCGGTGGCGCCGTGGGAGATCGAATTGGCGCCGGTCTTCTTCGCAATCTCGACCAGCCGCTTGGCGATCAGCGGCCGGGCGATCGAAGTGCCGAGCAGGTACTCGCCTTCATAGACGGTGTTACAGCGGAACATCGGAAAGACGAAGTCGCGGACGAACTCCTCGCGCAGGTCGTCGATGAAAATGTTCCTGGGCTTGATGCCCATCTTCAGCGCTTTTGCGCGTGCGGGTTCCAGTTCCTCGCCCTGCCCCAGATCGGCGGTGAAGGTCACCACTTCGCAGTTGTAGGTGTCCTGCAGCCACTTCAGGATCACCGAGGTATCCAGCCCGCCCGAATAGGCGAGGACAACCTTGTTGCTTTCTGCTTTTGCTGCTTTTTTTGCCTGTTTCATTGCTCTTCCTTCAATCATTCACCCTGCCCAGGAGCAGGAATTCCATCAATGCTTTCTGCACGTGCAGCCGATTCTCCGCCTCGTCCCACACCACGCTTTGCGCGCCGTCGATCACCTCGGCGGCCACTTCCTCGCCGCGATGCGCCGGCAGGCAGTGCATGAATACGGCTTCCGGCTTTGCGGCGCGCATCATGTCGGCATCGACCTGCCAATCGGCGAAGTCGCGCATGCGCTCGTCGTTCTCGGCTTCGAACCCCATCGAGGTCCACACGTCGGTGGTCACCAGATCGGCCCCGCGCGCCGCATCCATCGGATCGGCGAACTGCTCGAAGTGATCGGTGCCGTAGAGCCCGGCGCGATCCGGCTCGACTTCGTAGCCGGGCGGCGTCGATACATGTACGTTGAAGTCGAACACCTCGGCGGCCTGCAGCCAGGTGTTGCAGACATTGTTCGAATCGCCGATCCACGCCACGGTACGGCCCTGGATCGGGCCGCGATGCTCGATGAAGGTGAAGATGTCGGCAAGGATCTGGCAGGGGTGGTATTCGTTGGTCAGGCCGTTGATCACCGGCACCCGCGAGTGCCTGGCAAAGCGCTCGATGATCTCCTGCTCGAAGGTGCGGATCATGACGATGTCGCTCATGCGCGATATCACCTGGGCCGCGTCCTCGACCGGTTCGCCGCGACCGAGCTGCGAGTCGCGAGTATTCAGGTAGATCGCGGAGCCGCCCAGTTGCTGCATGCCAGCCTCGAAGGACAGGCGGGTGCGGGTGCTGGCCTTCTCGAAGATCATCACCAGGGTGCGGTCCTGCAGGGGCCAGTAGCGCTGATAGGCCTTGAAGCGCGCCTTGATCGACCGGGTGCGCTCGAAGACATGGTCGAGCTCTGCGCGGGAAAGATCTTTCAGCTGCAGGAAGTGCCGCGGCGATGCCATGATCAGGCCCCGAGAAACTCTTTGATCAGCGACACCAGCGCGGCAACCAGCTCGGCGCCTTCGGCATCGCTCATCACCAGCGCCGGCAGCAGGCGCACCACCTTGTCGGCGGTGACGTTGATCAGCAGGCCGGCATCCAGGCCGCGCGTGACCAGCTCGCCGCAGGGACGATCCAGCTCGATGCCTATCATCAGGCCGTCGCCGCGCACCTCGACGAAGCCTGCGACGCCGGACAAACCGTTCCTCATGCCGTCGCGAATCGCCTTGCCCAACTTGTCCGCGCGCACCATCAGGCCGTCGGCCTCGATCACGTCGAGCGTGGTCAATGCCGCGGCACAGGCCAGCGGATTGCCGCCGAAAGTGGAACCGTGATTGCCCGGCTTGAACACGCCGGCAGCGCGTCCTGCGGCGAGGCAGGCGCCGATCGGCACGCCGGAACCCAGCCCCTTCGCCAGGGTCATGACATCCGGAAGAATGCCGGCATGCTGATGGGCGAACCAGACGCCGGTGCGACCGATGCCGCACTGCACTTCGTCGACCATGAACAGCCAGTTCTTGCGGTCGCAAATCTGCCGCAGCGCCTTCATGAAATCATTGTGCGCGAGGTTGATGCCGCCTTCGCCCTGAATCGGCTCGAACAGGACGGCAACCACGTTCGGATTGCGCGCGGCAACCTGCTCGATGGCCGCGAGGTCGTCGAACGGCACCCGCACGAAGCCGGAGACCAGCGGCTCGAAGCCGGCCTGCACCTTGCGGTTGCCGGTGGCGGAAAGCGTCGCCAGCGTGCGGCCGTGGAAGGCCTGCTCCATGACGATGATGGCGGGTTGTTCGATGCCCTGCTGGTGCCCGTACATGCGCGCGAGCTTGATCGCGGCCTCGTTGGCCTCGCAGCCCGAGTTGCAGAAGAACACCTCGTCCATGCGCGAAATCGCGGCGAGGCGATCGGAAGCCTCTTCCGCCTGGGTGATGCGATAGATGTTCGACACATGCATGAGGCGGCCAACCTGCTCGCTCAGTGCCTTCACCAGGCGAGGATGATTGTGGCCCAGCGTATTCACCGCTATGCCGGCGAGGGCATCCAGGTAGGACTTGCCCTGCTCGTCGAACAGCCGGCAACCCTGACCATGGGAAAAGGCGACCGGGAGCCGCCCGTAGGTGTTCATCAGATGCGGCATGAAAGCACTCCGCGAAAATCTCAACGCAAAAAAACATACGGCGGCCGAAGAGCAACGCGGCCGCCGTGCTTGAAAACGCCTCTATACTAAGTCAAAACTAGGCCCCTGTACAGAGTTGGAGAGCGGAGGATCCGGCGGTGAGGATGGCGGTTTTCAATCAGAAGGGCGGGGTCGGCAAGACCACCACCGCGCTTAATTTGGCCGCCGCGCTGGCCCGCGATTCCACGCCGACGCTGTTGATCGACCTCGATCCCCAGGCGCACCTGACGGCCATCCACGGCCAGACACCGGGGGAGGCCCATCACAGCGTATTCGCGCTCTACCAGGACAACCTGCCGCTCGAGGAACTGGCTGTCACCTGGGAAGGCGTCGGCCGCCTGATTCCGGCGCACGCAGAGTTGATCAAGGTCGATTCCCTGTTCGGCAAGGGACCGGCGATTCTCAACCGGCTCAACACGGGCCTGCAGGCGCTTGAAACCTCGGGCGGCGAAAGCATGGCCCTGATCGATTGCTGCCCGTTTCTGGGCGTGCTTTCCCTCAACGCGATCTTTGCGTCGGACCGGATACTGGTTCCGGTGGCATCGGACTACCTCTCCTTGCGTGGTGCCCTGCAAATCGAACACACCTTGAAGGCACTCGAACCCGTACTCAAGCGGCGCATCGAGCGCCGTTACCTACTGACGCGCTTCGATCGACGCCGCAAAATGAGCTTCGACGTCCAGCAACGACTGAGCGAACAATTCGGGGCTGAACTTTGCGAAACGGTGATTTCGGAAAACGTGGCGGTCGCCGAGGCGCCGGCATTTAGCCTGGATATCTTCGGCCACAGCCCGACCAGCCGCGGAGCGCAGGATTATCTGGCGTTGATGGGGGAATTGCGCGCCGCGCGATTCGTCTGACGGCACGTCAAAAAAACATCGCAATCCAAACCAGGCCGAGGCCTGGTTAAACCTCAGCGAACAATCAGGTTTGCGACTTCCTCGAAACTCGCCACGGGCACGCGAACGCTACCGTGGTGGCAAATACACTCAATGATCTGGCAGCCGTGGTAGACCTGCCGCAGCTTGCCTTGAGCCTCGTGCTCGTCGCGACCGTGAATCATCAAATTATCCACAACCACGCCTTGGCGGGTACGGATACGGAATGCATATTTTTTGAACTGATGGGATTGCATGAAACCCCTTTCACTTCAATGAGGTCTGAAGATTATATGCAGTGACTTCAGCAAACTCAACCTATTTAGCTAATTTAGCTATAGATTTCAAAAAACATTATGCTAATCGTGACTTTTTGCGCAGTTGCCCACAAAAAACGGCATTGCGGAGCTGACCATCGCCAAAACAAAAAGGCTGCCTCGGAAGGCAGCCTTTTCGTTTGGAGCATGTAACGGCGTGCGAGGCTCAGAGCGCCTTGATGGCTGCCGACAGGCGGCTTTTCGAACGCGCGGCGAGGTTCTTGTGCACGATGTTCTTGTCGGCGATCGAGTCGATAATCGGCTGCGATTCCTTGAATACTGCCTGTGCAGCGCTCTTGTCACCAGCGTCGATCGCCTTGCGCACCTTCTTGATCGCGGTGCGCAACGTCGAACGCAGGCTCATGTTGTGAGCACGCTGTTCGGTCGCCTGACGGGCGCGCTTGCGGGCTTGGACGGTATTGGCCATGTGTCGATATCCGGTAGATCTGGGGAAAGGGCGAGATTATAAGGGGGTCTTCCCCCTATTGCAAGCAGCTTCTGCCAGCCGCATCCCGGATACCATAGCGGCAAATGAATCTGCTCCGTGCTTTGGCCACCGTCAGCGGGATGACCCTGCTGTCCCGCATTCTGGGCTTTGTCCGCGACTTCGTCATTGCCAGAAGCTTCGGTGCCGGCATGATGACTGACGCCTTCTTCGTCGCCTTTCGGTTACCCAACCTGCTGCGCCGCCTG
>JBAZOF010000151.1:0-6628 GCA_041648855.1 Sulfuritalea sp.
AGCGTGCGGTGCTGCAGGTGCATCCGCGCGGCGATCCGGAGCGGCCGCTGCGCGGGGTGTTCGCCACGCGTTCGCCCTTGCGGCCCAACCTGATCGCCCTGAGCGAGGCCAGAGTGCTCGCGGTGCGGGGCAATGTTGTCGAGATCGACGGGATCGACGCTTTCGCCGACACGCCGGTGCTGGACCTGAAACCCTGAAACCCTGACTGCTTGAAGGTTTTTGCTGCGCCTGCTTGTCGTCGCGGGAGTAGTGGTAGCCTTGCGGACACAACATCCCCAAGGAGGAGCACACATGAAAATTCGTAAATTGTTCGTTGGCCTGGCGGTCGCCGCTTTCTCGACCCTGGCGCTGGCCCAGGCGCCGATCGTGATCAAGTTCAGCCACGTGGTGGCGGCCGATACGCCGAAGGGCAAGGCGTCGGAATTCTTCGCCAAGAAAGCGGCGGAACTGACCAAGGGCAAGGTCAAGGTCGAGGTCTATGCCAACAGCGCCTTGTACAAGGACAAGGAAGAAGTGGAAGCGCTGCAGCTCGGCGCGGTACAGATGCTGGCGCCGTCGTTGTCCAAGTTCGGGCCGCTCGGCGTGAAGGAATTCGAGGCATTCGATTTCCCCTACATCTTCGACGACTATGCCGACCTGCACAAAATCACGCAGGGACCGATCGGCGCTTCGCTGCTGGCCAAGCTCGAACCCAAGGGCATCAAGGGACTGGCCTACTGGGACAACGGCTTCAAATCCTTCTCGGCCAATACCCCGATCAGGACGCCGGCGGACCTCAAGGGCAAGAAGATGCGCATCCAGTCGTCGAAGGTGCTGGAGGAGGAATACCGCAGCCTGGGCGCGCTGCCCCAGGTGATGGCCTTCTCCGAGGTCTATCAGGCCTTGCAGACCGGCGTGGTGGACGGCACCGACAATCCGCACTCCAACCTGTACACGCAGAAGATGCATGAAGTGCAGAAGCACATGATCATCACCGACCACAACTACCTTGGCTACGCGGTGATCGTGAACAAGAAGTTCTGGGACGGCCTGCCGCCCGACGTTCGCGGCCAGCTCGAGGCGGCGATGAAGGAGGCCACGGTCTACGCCAACAAGATCGCCAAGGAAGAAAACGACATGGCGCTCGAAAGCGTCAGGAAGAGCGGCAAGACGGCGATCTACGTGCCGACCAAGGAAGAGAAGCTGGCGTTCAAGAAGGCCATGGCACCGGTGCACGTCAAGATGGCCGACCGCGTCGGCAAGGAGCTGCTGCAGTCGATCTACAAGGAAACCGGCTTCGATCCGACCAAGCTCTAAGTTTCCACATGCAATAGCGCCGCTGTGATGCGGCGCTATTGCTGTGCCTGCTGCTCCTGTTCGGTGGCAATCGATGGCGCGCCTTCCATCCAGGCTTCCGGTGCGCGGCGCAGGTCGAGGGTCAGCGGGTAATCCGGGTTGCGGCCTTCGCGCCGCACGTGCATCGGACCCGGCGTGTGGCCGTGATTCCAGAAGCGCGCGACGCGGCGCGATTCAGCCTCGTTGGCATTGACCGGGAAAGTATCGTAGTTGCGGCCGCCGGGATGGGCGACGTGGTAGGTGCAGCCCCCGATCGAGCGCCCGCTCCAGTTGTCCACCAGATCGAACACCAGCGGCGCCTGCACGCCGATGCTCGGGTGCAGGCCCGAAGGCGGGCTCCAGGCCCGGTAGCGCACGCCGGCGACATATTCGCCGCGCGTGCCGGTGCCGGTCAGCGGCAGCGGGCGACCGTTGCAGGTGAGGATGTGGCGGTTGTCGTGCATGTGGCGCACCTTGACCTGCATGCGCTCGACCGAGGAATCGACGTAGCGCGCCGTGCCGCCGGCGCCGACTTCTTCGCCCAGCACGTGCCAGGGTTCGATGGCCTGGCGCAGCTCGATCTCGATGCCGTGATAGACCACGGTGCCGAAGCGCGGAAAGCGGAATTCGAGGAAGGGCGCGAACCAGTCGAACTCGAAGGCATAGCCGGCGCGCTGCAAATCCAGCACCACGTCCTTCATGTCCTGCGCGACGAAATGCGGCAGCATGTAGCGGTCGTGCAGTCCGGTGCCCCAGCGCATCAGGCCGTTGCCGCTGCCCTGGTATGGCTTCTGCCAGAAGCGCGCCACCAGCGCGCGCAGCAGCAGCATCTGCAGCAGCGACATCTGCGCATGCGGCGGCATTTCGAAGCCGCGGAATTCGACCAGGCCGAGGCGCCCGGTGGCGCTGTCGGGCGAGTAGAGCTTGTCGATGCAGAACTCGGCGCGGTGCGTGTTGCCGGACAGGTCGACCAGCAGGTTGCGCAGCAGGCGATCGACCAGCCAGGGCTGGAGACTTTCAGCGCCGGGCTTGAGCCGCTCGGCCATTTGCTGAAAGGCGATTTCCAGTTCGTAGAGGCTTTCGTGGCGCGCTTCGTCGACGCGCGGCGCCTGGCTGGTGGGGCCGATGAACATGCCGGAGAACAGGTAGGACAAGGCCGGGTGGTGCTGCCAGTAGGTGATCAGGCTCATCAGCAGGTCGGGCCGCCGCAGGCAGGGCGAGTCGGCCGGCTGCGCGGCGCCCAGCGTGATGTGGTTGCCACCGCCGGTGCCGGTGTGGCGCCCGTCGAGCATGAATTTCTCGGTGCCGAGGCGGCACAGGCGGGCTTCCTCATAGAGCGTCTGCGTGTTCTCCACCAGTTGCGTCCAGCTGCTGGCGGGATGGATGTTGACCTCGATCACGCCGGGGTCCGGCGTGATGCGGAATTCCTTGAGGCGCGGGTCCGATGGTGGCGTATAGCCTTCGAGCCGCACCGAAAGTTTCAGGTCGGCGGCCGTGGCTTCGATCGCGCTGAGCAGCGTGACGAAATCTTCCAGCAGCGGCACCGGCGGCAGGAAGATGCAGAGCACGCCGTCGCGCACTTCGGCGCACAGCGCGGTGTGCACGATTTCGCGCGGGTCGTAACCGGCCTTGGGGGTGTCCGGTGACGTTTCGATCTTGTGCTGCGCATCGGGCACGGCGTCGACCAGCGGCGCCTGTTCATCGAAGGGATCGCGCGTGAACTCCTCCTCCTTGTCGCCGGGCGCCACCCAGGGCAGCGAGGCCAGCGGCAGGCGCAGGCCCAGCGGCGAATCGCCGGGAATCAGGTAGAGGTGTTCGCGGCGCAGTGGCCAGGGGCTGGAGCGGAAGCGCGCACCGCATTCCCGAAAGTCGGCGCTGGGAGTTTTGGTAACTGCGCGGCGCTTGTTGGTCGAAGCTGCAGGCGGCAGGGCCTTCAGCGGCAATACGTAACCTGCCGCTTCGCCGAGGCCGCGTTCCAGCAGCTTCGCCACGCGCAGCCGCTCGTCGGGCTTTTTCAGGTCGGCTTGGAGCGGGTCGAAATTCTCCGGCCAGCGCTGCTCCTCGTCGATGATGCGCGTCACGTCCTCATAGGCGGGAATCACCCAGCCGGGATCGAGGCCGAGTTCGCGCGTCAGGCGACGGATGAAGTGCAGGGCATCCTTGGCCTGTTGCTTGCCGTTGCCGTCAGCGGTGACCAGCAGCTTGGGTTCCTTCCACAGCGGTTTGCTGTCGGTGCGCCAGTAGCAGCCCAGCGCCCAGCGCGGCAGCGGCTCGCCGGGATACCACTTGCCCTGGCCGAAATGCAGCATCGCGCCCGGCGCGAAATGGCCCTGCAGGCGGGTGAGCAGATCGCCCGCGAGTTCGCGCTTCTTCTCGGACAGCGCGGTGAAATTCCACTCCGCGCCGTCCATGTCGTCGATCGAAACGAAGGTCGGCTCGCCGCCCATGGTCAGGCGCACGTCGTGCTTCAGCAGTTCGGCGTCGACCTGGTGGCCGAGGTCTTGCACCGCCTGCCATTGCGCTTCGGTATAGGGCCGGGTGACGCGCGGGTCTTCGTGGATGCGCGTCACCTGCATGGCGAAATCGAAATGCGCTTCGCAGACCTCGGTGCCGCCGATCACCGGCGCGGCGGAGGAGGGCATCGCCGTGCACGCCAGCGGGATGTGGCCTTCGCCGGCGAGCAGGCCCGAGGTCGGATCGAGGCCGATCCAGCCGGCGCCGGGGATGTAGACCTCCGTCCAGGCATGCAGGTCGGTGAAATCGTGGTCGGTGCCGGAGGGGCCGTCGAGCGCCTTCTGGTCGGCCTTCAACTGGATCAGGTAGCCCGAGGCGAAGCGCGCGGCCAGCCCCAGGTGGCGCAGTGCCTGTACCAGCATCCAGGCCGAGTCGCGGCAGGAGCCGCGCTTCAGTTCCAGGGTTTCCTCGGGCGTCTGCACCCCCGCTTCGAGGCGCACGATGTAGCCGACATCGCCCTGCACGCGCTGGTTGATGCCGACCAGCATGTCGATGGTGCGCATCTCCTTCGCCAGCAATTCCTTGCGCGTGCGCTTGAGCCAGTCGGTCAGCAGCGGCCCGGCCGGATCGGCTTCGAGATAGGGCCCGAGTTCGCGCTTCAGGCTGTCCGGGTACGCGAAGGGAAAGTTCTCGGCGAACTCGTCCATGAAGAAGTCGAAGGGATTGATCACCGTCATGTCGGCGACCAGGTCGACCGTGATCGAAAGCAACTCGGCTTTCTCGGGGAAGACCAGGCGCGCCACCCAGTTGCCGAAAGGGTCCTGCTGCCAGTTGAGGAAATGTCCGGCCGGTTCGACCTTCAGCGAATAGCCGAGGATGGGCGTGCGGGCGTGCGCTGCAGGGCGCAGGCGCACCTCGTGCGGAAACAGCGTGACGGCGCGATCGAAGCTGTAGCGGGTCTGGTGGTTGAGCGCGACGCGGATGGTCATCGGGTGCCGTTCAGAATGGGAGGTGGATGCGGCAGCCGCGCCGTGCGCGTGCTACCACTCGGGATTGGGCAGCTGGGCAAAGGCGCGCCGCACGCCTTCGCCCCAACTCTGGCGCAGGCGCAACATGTAGGCGTCATGTTCGTCGAAGCGATGGCAGTTGCCCAAGTGCAGTGACTCGCGGTTGTAGCAGGCCAGGTCGATCGGCATGCCGACCGAGAGGTTGGAGCGCATGGTCGAATCGAAGGACACCAGCACGCACTTGATGGCGTCGTCCATGCTGGTCTCGGCGGAAATCACGCGGTCGATGATGGGCTTGCCGTACTTGACCTCGCCGATCTGGAAGTAGGGCGTCTCCGGCGTCGCCTCGATGAAATTGCCTTCGGCATAGACCAGGAACAGCCGCTGGTGCTCGCCGGCGATCTGGCCGCCGATGATGAAGTTGGCGCCGCAGTCGACGTTGTTTTCCATGAGGAAGGGGCCGTCGCGGTGGCGCACTTCGCGCAGCGCTGAGCCGACCAGCTCGGCGACGTCGTACATCGAAAAGACGCTCAACAGGTTCGGCTCGGTGTTGTGCCGGATCGCCTGTTCAAGATGGTTGATGGTGGCCTGGGTCACCGCGAGATTCCCGGAATTGACCATCACCAGCGCGCGGTCGCCTGGGCGCTCGAAGGTCTTCATCTTGCGGAAGGTGGAAATGTTGTCCACTCCGGCGTTGGTGCGCGAATCTGATGCGAAGACGATGCCGGCATCGATCATGGTGGCGACGCAATAAGTCATGGTTCCATTCCCTCGGGATTCATCAGGCCATCAGCTGGCTGGAGGAGGGCATCTTGAAGGATAGTGCCGCCGCGGGCAAGGGCGCCGGCCACTCGTCCGTCGACCAGAAATAGGTGGTGTTGATCAGGTCGCCGAGGTCGTAGATGCGTTCGAGGAACTCGGACAGGTATTCGTGCAGGCCGCGCGCGAAGATGTCGTCGATGGTGCCGAAGCGCAGCTCGCCGTGCAGTTGGCCGCAACGGCGCAGCAACTCGCCGGCGCGCGGGCCGTTGATTTCCTGCAGCAGGCGGTTGACTTCGTTCATCGCGGCCATCAGCGAGCGCGGCATGTCGGGACGCAGTATGAGCAGCTCGGCGACGCGCGTGGGCGTGATCAGGTCGCGATACACCTTGCGATATGACTCGAAGGCCGAGACCGAGCGCAGCAGCGCGCCCCAGTGGTAGTAGTCGGCGGCGCCGCCGATGTCGGCCACGCTGGGCAGCAGGATGTGGTACTTGACGTCGAGGATGCGCGCGGTGTTGTCGGCGCGCTCGAAGAAGGTGCCCAGGCGCAGGAAGCGGAAGATGTCGTCGCGCAGCAGCGTGCCGTGGGCGATGCCGCGCGAGAGGTGGGAGCGTTCCTTGACCCATTCGAAAAAGGGCGAGACGCCGTCCTCGGCGATGCCGGCGGCCTGGATGCGGCGCATTTCCAGCCAGGTGGAGTTGAGCGCTTCCCACATCTCGGAAGTTATCGCGCCGCGAATGGCGCGCGCGTTTTCACGCGCGGTGTAGATGCTGTTGTAGATGCTGCCGGGATTCTTCTCGTCCAGCGCCATGAAGTGCATCACGTTGGCGGCGCTGGGTTCGTCGTAGCGCGCTTCGAAATCCTCGTGCAGGCCGCTGATCGACAGCATCGCGCGCCATTCGTGGTGCGGCTCGGCGACGGATTGCTTGAGCAGCGACATGCGGTAGGTGACGTCGAGCATGCGTGCGGTGTTCTCGGCCCGCTCGGTGCCACGGCCCAGCCAGTAGAGGTGATCTGCGGTGGATGAGAGCATGATTTTTCCGCCTTAGTTTTCGAGGACCCAGGTGTCCTTGGTGCCGCCGCCCTGCGAG
>JBAZOF010000152.1:0-6627 GCA_041648855.1 Sulfuritalea sp.
CACGGTTTGCAGGATGTGCCACAGCGCGCTCTGCGCCGAGCGGCGCGCACGGGAGTTTTCGGCAGCGGTGTAGAGGCGGTCCTTGAGGATGTCGAGGTAGAAGGCGCCGAGGTCCTCGGAACAGAAATTCATCAGCGCCTGCACCACCTTGTGGAACTCGAAACGCTCGTAGTCGGCGGTGCATTGCGCCTGCAGGCGGCGGGTCAGCGCGAGCGCGTAGCGGTCGACTTCCAGCCATTCGGCGGGGGGCAGCATCTGCGCGCCTTTACCACCCTGCGCGTCGAAATCCGCCGTGTTGGCCAGCAGGAAGCGCAGCGTGTTGCGCAGGCGGCGATAGACCTCGACCACGCGCGGCAGGATGGTCTTCTCGTCGATAGACAGCTCGCCCGAATAGTCGGTGCTGGCGACCCAGAGACGGAGGATTTCGGCACCGAGCGTGTCGGAAATCTTCTGCGGCGCGACGACGTTGCCCTTCGACTTGGACATCTTCATGCCCTTGCCGTCGACCACGAAACCGTGGGTCAGCAAGGCCTTGTAGGGCGCGCGGCCGTCGATCGCGGCGCCCGTGAGCAGGCTGGAATGGAACCAGCCGCGATGCTGGTCCGAGCCTTCGAGATAAAGGTCGGCCGGGTAGGTCAGATCCGCCGCGTGCGAGCCGCGCAGCACAGTGCGGTGCGTGGTGCCGGAATCGAACCAGACGTCGAGCGTGTCGCGCATCTTGTCGTACTGGCTGGCTTCGTCACCGAGCAGTTCTGCGGCGTCGAGCTTGAACCAGGCGTCGATGCCTTCCTTCTCGATCTTCTGCGCAACGGTTTCGAGCAACTCCAGCGTGCGCGGATGCGGCTCGCCGGTTTCCTTGTGCAGGAAGAAGGGAATCGGCACGCCCCAGTTGCGCTGGCGCGAGACGCACCAGTCGGGGCGGTTGGCGATCATCGCGTGCAGCCGCGCCTTGCCCCAGTCCGGATAGAACTTGGTCGCCTCGACCGCAGCCAGCGCCTTGTCGCGCAGCGTGCCGCTGCCGTCGGTGGGCTTCCGGTCCATGCCGACGAACCACTGCGTCGTGGCGCGATAGATGATCGGCGTCTTGTGCCGCCAGCAATGCATGTAGCTGTGCACGATTTCGCTGCTGGCGAACAGGCTGCCGACCTCGGCCAGCTTCTCGATGATGACGGCATTGGCCTTCCAGACGAACATGCCGCCGAAGAAAGGCAGGCTCGCGGCGAACACGCCGTCGCCCTGCACCGGGGTGAGGATTTCGTCGTTGTGCATGCCGTGCTTGCGGCAGGACTCGAAGTCCTCCAGGCCGTAGGCCGGCGCGCTATGGACGATGCCGGTGCCGGTATCGAGCGTGACGTAGTCGCCGAGATACACGGGAGACTTGCGTTCGTAGAACGGGTGCAGGAAGTTCACCAGCGCCAGCGCCGTGCCCTGGCAGGCGCCGAGCACCTCGCCTTCGAGCTTGTAGCGCTCGAGTGCCGCGGCGCGCAGTTCGGCGGCGAGGATCAGGCAGCCGCGCGCTGTCTTCACCAATTCATAGGTGAAATCCGGATGCATGTTGAGCGCCTGGTTCGACGGAATGGTCCACGGCGTCGTGGTCCAGATCACCGTGTAGCACTCGCCCGCCGGCAGTTCGGCGAGGCCGAAGGCATGGGCCACGCGACCGCGTTCGGCGGCGTCGAGGCGGAACGCGACGTCGATCGCCGGCGACTTCTTGTCCTGGTACTCGACCTCGGCCTCGGCCAGGGCCGAGCCGCAGTCGAAGCACCAGTTCACCGGCTTGAGGCCCTTGAACAGGTAGCCGGTCTTGTACAGATCGCCGACCGAGCGGATTTCGTCGGCCTCGTTGCGGAAAGCCATGGTGAGATAGGGATTGTCCCAGTCGCCCAGCACGCCGAGGCGGATGAAGTCGGCCTTCTGCCGCTCCACCTGTTCGGCGGCGAAGCTGCGGCACAACTCGCGACCCTTGTCGGCCGGCAGGTGCTTGCCGTGCGTCTTCTCGATCTGGTGCTCGATCGGCAGGCCGTGGCAGTCCCAGCCCGGCACGTAAGGCGCATCGAAGCCGGCCAGCGTCTTGGAGCGGACGATGATGTCCTTGAGGATCTTGTTCACCGCATGGCCGATGTGGATGTCGCCGTTGGCATAGGGCGGGCCGTCGTGCAGCACGAAACGCGGACGCCCCTTGGCCGCATCGCGGATTTTCCAGTAGAGCCGCTGCTGCTGCCACGCGGCGATCCAGCCCGGCTCGCGCTTGGCGAGGTCGCCGCGCATCGGAAACGGCGTGTCGGGCATGTTGAGGGTCTTGCGGTAATCAGCCATGGGTGGTGCCAGTCAGTGAATGGGTGTTGAAATAGGTACGAACATCTTCGACATCGCGGGCGATCTGCGTCTTGAGCGCATCCAGCGAATCGAACTTCGCCTCGTCGCGCAGCTTGTGCAGGAAATTCACGTCGACGTGGGTGCCGTAGATGTCGCGGTCGAAATCCAGCAGGTGGACTTCCAGCACCGGTTTGAGGCCTTCCTCGACCGTGGGCCGCACGCCGATGTTTGCCGCGCCCGGGATCGGCTGTGCGCCAACGCCCGAGACCGTCACGGCAAACACGCCGGACAGCGGCAGGCGCTTGCGCCTGACCTGGATGTTGGCGGTCGGAAATCCTATCGTGCGGCCGAGCTTCTTGCCGTCCATGACGCGCCCGGCGATGACGAAGGCGCGTCCGAGCAATCCCTCGGCGCGCTCGATGTCGCCGCTCGCCAGGGCATC
Source organism: Sulfuritalea sp. (assembly GCA_041648855.1). GTDB lineage: Bacteria > Pseudomonadota > Gammaproteobacteria > Burkholderiales > Rhodocyclaceae > Sulfuritalea. The sequence continues at coordinate 2,759 of JBAZOF010000152.1, forward strand.
GCGTACCGCGGAACTGGAAACGCGGACGCCGCCGAAATCCACGGTGTGCATGGCCTCGACCACGAAGCGATGTTCGCGCCCGGCCTGCTGCAGCAGCGCGAAGTCTCCGAGGCGGCCCTTGCCGAAGCGGAAATCGTCGCCGATGATCAGATGCCGCACAGAAAGGCCCCGCACCAGAATGTTGTCGATGAACTCGCCGGCGGTATGCGCCGCGAACTTGCGGTTGAAACGGCAGACATGGACGCGGTCGACGCCGCATTCGGCGAGCAGTTCGAACTTGTCGCGCAGGCTGGCGAGGCGCGCCGGGGCCTGATCCGGCGCGAAGAGTTCACGCGGATGCGGCTCGAAAGTGAGCACGGTCGCCGGCAAGGCGAGTTCGCGCGCCTTGGTCGTCAATTCGGCAAGCAGCGCGCGATGGCCGAGATGCACGCCATCGAAATTGCCGATGGTCAGCACCGAAGACGTCGTCGCCCGCTCGGGAACACCGCGAAAAACCAGCATGGGGTTGAAGCTGCAGGGAAAGCGGCTGATTATATCAAGCTAAGTCGGCACGACCCGGTCCGGCAAGGGCTGCGCCGCCGCCCCGGGCTCGAATCAATCCAGCCGCGCCAGCTTCGACTTGGCCAGCGGCGGATTCCGCGCGAAGTAGCCGCGGATGCCCCTGAGAATGGCCTCGGCCATGCGGTCCTGATAGGCCTCGTCGTTGAGACGCGCCTCTTCCTCGGGATTGGAGATAAAGGCGGTCTCGATCAGGATCGAGGGAATGTCCGGCGCCTTCAGCACGGCGAAACCGGCCTGCTCGACATGGGCCTTGTGCAGCGTGTTGATGCGGCCCAGTTCACCCAGCACGTGCTTGCCCAGCTTGAGGCTGTCGTTGATGGTCGCCGTCTGCGACAAGTCGAGCAGTGTCCGCGCGAGATAGGGGTCCTTGACGCCGAGGTTCACGCCGCCGACCAGATCCGCGGAGTTTTCCTTGTTGGCCAGCCAGCGCGCGGCCGAACTCGAAGCGCCGTTTTCGGAGAGGACGAAGACGCTGGAACCGCGCGCCGTGGACTTGATGAAGGCATCGGCATGCACCGAAACGAAAAGATCCGCCTGTACCCGGCGCGCCTTCTGTACGCGCTGGTTCAGAGGAATGAAGTAGTCGCCGTCGCGCGTCAGCACCGAGCGCATGTTGGGCGTGGCGTCGATCTTCGCCTTCAGCCGCCGCGCCACGGAGAGAGTGACGTTCTTCTCATGGCTGCCGCCGCGGCCGATCGCGCCGGGGTCTTCGCCGCCGTGCCCGGGATCGAGGACGATCGTGACGAGGCGCGCGATCTCGGGTTTGTCGGAGGGTGGCTCAGCCGGTTTCTCCGTCGGCCTGGTGCGGCTGTCGAGCGACGATTCCGCCTTCAGCGGCGGCTCGCCCGATTTTTCGAGCAAGGCCATCAGCGGATCGATCGGCTCGGCCGGATAGAGATCGAGCACCAGCCGGTGGCCGTATTCGCCAACGGGCGGCAGCGAAAACACCTGCGGCTTGACCTCGCCCTTGAGTTCGATCACCAGGCGCACCACGCCCGGCTTGTTGCGTCCGGCGCGGATCAGCTTGATGTAGGGGTCCGAGTCGAGGATCTTCGAGGGCAGCATCTGCAGCACGGAATTGAACTCGACGCCTTCGAGGTCGACCACCAGCCGCTCCGGGTCCTTCACCAGCAGATGCGAATACTTGATCGCCTGGTCGTGTTCCAGCGTGACCCGCGTGTAGTCGCGGGCAGGCCAGACGCGCACGGCGAGAATGCTGCTGCCTGCCGTGGCGCCGGCGCCGACTCTTGAAACCAGCAGCGTCAGGCTGGCCGCAGCGAACTTGAGGACATCACGCCGGCGAGGCATGTCCGTCCCCTTGCACTGGCTGCCTCGATGCGGGCGACGCGTCCCTCGCCGCCTTTGCCACCTTCGCCCGGCTCCGTGCGCAACTCGATTCGCATATCGGCGGCAGGCAGATACGGCGCGGCCTTGTCGGGCCATTCGACCAGACAAATTCCGCTTCCTGAAAAATATTCGTCGAGCCCTGCATCGAGATATTCTTCCGCCTGATTGAATCTATAAAAATCAAAGTGATAGAAGTGTAATCCAGAAACCACGTGAACTTCAAGTAGTGCGTAAGTCGGGCTTTTGACCGGTCCGGTATCGCCAGCGGCGCGCAACAGGCCGCGCACCAGCGTGGTCTTGCCGGCACCGAGATCACCTTCGAGCCAGATCACCATGCCCGACGCCTGATTTTGGGTGATCGATGCGGCGAGTGCGGCACCCAAGGCAAGCGTATCGGCTTCGCTGGGCAGGGCTAAAGTAAGATGTTCTGCATGCATGGCGATCAGGACAATTCGGCGACTCTGAAGGAAAACATACGGCGCTGGGGCCGGGAACTCGGCTTCGATGCGATCGGCTTTTCCGGCAGCGGGGTCAGCGATGCCGAAGAGAACCTGAGCGCATGGCTGGCGGCAGGTTTTCACGGCGAAATGGATTATATGGCGGCGTATGCAACCAGCGCCGGAAACAAGCGTGCCCAGCCCGAGTTGCTGCTGCCCGGTACCCGCAGCATCATCACCGCGCGCATGAATTACCGTAGCGCCAGCGCCGACTCTCGGGAAACTCTCGCCGATGGCGAACGCGCCTTCGTCTCGCGCTATGCGCTGGGCCGCGACTATCACAAGTTGCTGCGCGCCCGTCTGCAGCAACTTGCCGATCGCATCACCAAGGAGATCGGCGAGTTTGTCTATCGGGTGTTCACCGATTCCGCACCCGTAATGGAAGTCGGTCTGGCGCGGAACAGCGGGCTGGGCTGGCGAGGCAAGCACACGCTGCTGCTCGAGCGCGAGGCCGGATCGTATTTCTTTCTCGGCGAGATTTTCACCGACCTGGCGCTGCCGCCCGATGCGCCGGTCACCGATCACTGCGGCAGCTGCACCGCCTGCATCGAGGCCTGCCCGACGCAGGCCATCGTCGCGCCCTGGCGCCTCGACGCGCGGCTTTGCGTTTCCTACCTCAGCATCGAACTCAAGGGCAGCATCCCCGAGGGGCTGCGACCTTTACTGGGCAACCGCATCTACGGCTGTGACGACTGCCAGTTGGCCTGCCCGTGGAATCGCTTCGCGCCCCTGACGCGAGAGAGCGACTTCGCACCGCGCCACGGGCTCGACCAGGCGACGCTGGTGAAACTCTTTGCCTGGGAGGAAAACGATTTCAACGAGAAGCTGGCCGGTTCGGCAATCCGGCGTATCGGCTTCGAGCGCTGGCTGCGCAACATTGCCGTGGCACTAGGCAATGCGCCCTCCAGCGATGAAGTGATCGGTGCATTGCGCTCACGCGCCGACCATGCTTCGGCGCTGGTGCGGGAACATGTGGCCTGGGCGCTACGCCGGCACGACGCCGCTATCTAGCCGCGCGCCACCGGACGCACGGGGTCGGCGCACCATTCGCTCCATGAACCGGGATAGAGCTTCGAACCGGAGAGGCCGGCGAGTTCCATGGCCAGCAGATTGTGACAGGCGGTCACGCCTGAGCCGCACTGCTGCACCACTTGCTGCGGAGACCGTCCGGCGAGCAACTCGGCGAATTCCGAGCGCAGTTCCGCCACCGGCTTGAAGAAGCACCCGTCGTCGTCGAGGTTGTCGAAATAGAAGCGGTTCACTGCACCGGGAATGTGGCCACCCACCGGATCGAGCGTTTCGTTCTCGCCGCGAAACCGCTCCGGGCTTCGCGCATCTAGGATCAGCATCCGATCCGACTGCAGATCGGCCAGAACCTGCCCGACGTCGACCGCCATGTCCTGCGGATGTGCCGCAAAATCGCGCGGCGCCACAACAGGCACCTGCTCTTCCAGCGCCCGCTTG
>JBAZOF010000153.1:0-6615 GCA_041648855.1 Sulfuritalea sp.
GATGGGCGAAGGACAGTTGCTCGAAGCGGATTTCCCGCTCGGCGGCGAAGGGAGCGAGGAAGTCGGCCAGCGACACGCCGTGCTTCACGGCGGCGATGTCGCCGCCTCCCCCTGCATAGGGAACGACGACGACCCGTTGCAGCGAAGGCATACGCGCGGAGATTTCGCCCACCTTGCCGAGGCAGTCGATGGTCTTGCCGTTGTACCAGTAGCCATCGCAGGCGAACAACACCTTCGGCTCGATCTGGCCGAAGCGGTCGAGCACGCCCTGCACGCCGAAGTCCGGCGAGGCGGAAGAGAAGATGGCGCCGATGGATGCGGTGGCCAGCATCGCCACCAATGCGGCCGGCAGGTTGGGCAGGTAGGCGGCGACGCGATCGCCTTTGGTCACGCCCATGGCGCGCAGCGCGGCGGCGGTCTGCGCCACGGCGCGGTACAGCTCGGCGTGGCTGGCGCGGCCCTTGACCTTGTCCTCGCCCCAGAAGACCAGGGCGTCCGACGTGTCGCGCCGACGCAGCAGGTTCTCGGCGAAGTTCAAGCGCGCTTCGGGAAACCACTGCGCGCCGGGCATCTTCTCGCGGTCGATGACGACCGTGGAACCCATCTCGCCGCGCACTTCGCCGAACTCCCAGACCGATGCCCAGAATTCCTCCGGGTGCTCGATCGACCATGCATGCAGTGCTTGATAGTCGGCGCTGGCGAGACGGCGATTCCAGCGTTTACCAGCCGCCGTCATGAACGCCGTGAGGCGCGTGCCGGCGATGCGCTGTGTCGAGGGTTGCCAGATTGGCGAGATCGATGTGCTCATGTTGAATCCCTGTTATCGGATGGTCCTACAGACAGCTGGCGCGCATGGCCTCGGGCAAGGGGATCGACTTTCCTGTCGACGGGTTGATCCACACCAGCTTGGCCGCGCCTTCCGCGAAGAGTTTGTCGTCGCCGACCAGGCGCATTTCGTAATAAGTGGGCACGCTGCTGCGCCCCGGCGTGCCGCAGAACATGAGGCACTCGACGGTGCCCGGATAGGTAAACGGAATCAGGAAGGTGCAACTGGCATTGACGATGACGGGCCCCTGGGTCTCCGTCACCGTGGTACCGAAACCGAAGGTCTCCAGCCACTCGATGCGGGCCTGTTCCATGTAGCGGAAATAGATCGTGTTATTGACGTGCCCCATGGCGTCCTGATCGCCCCAGCGGATGGGCATCTGATTGCGGTAAACGAGCTTGCGGTGGTGTTCCATCGGGGATTTCCGGCCGGGTTGAATGGGAGTTCGCGATTATAATCTCGCCATCAATCCAATCGATCGAGGTCAGCATGCAGCGCGAATCCATGGAGTTCGACGTCGTCATCGTGGGCGGTGGCCCGGCCGGGCTTTCCGCCGCGATCCGCCTCAAGCAGATCAATGCCGACATCAATGTATGCCTGATCGAGAAGGGCTCGGAAATCGGCGCCCACATTCTCTCCGGCGCGGTCATGGATCCGCGCGCGCTGACCGAGCTGATCCCGGACTGGCAGGCGCAGGGCGCGCCGATGGATACCGCGGTGACGCGCGACCGCTTCGCCTTCCTGACGCAGCACGGCTTCGTCGATCTGCCGACCTTCCTGCTGCCGGGCTGCTTCCAGAACCACGGCAACTATGTCATCAGCCTGGGCCTGATGTGCCGCTGGCTGGGCGCGCAGGCCGAAGCGCTGGGCGTCGAGATCTACCCGGGCTTCGCCGGCGCCGAGGTGCTCTACGACGACAAGGGCGCCGTGCGCGGAGTCGCCACGGGCAACATGGGCGTCGGTCATGACGGCCAGCCCACGGCCAATTTCCAGCCGGGCATGGAACTGCTGGCCAAATACACGCTGTTCGCCGAAGGCTGCCGCGGACACCTGGGCAAACAGATCGAAGAGAAGTTTGGCCTACGCGCCGAATCCGATCCGCAGACCTACGCCATCGGCATCAAGGAACTCTGGCAGGTCGATCCCGGGCAGTTCGAGAAGGGCCTGGTGATGCACACCTTCGGCTGGCCGATGAAATCCGACACCTACGGCGGCGGCTTCATCTACCACTTCGGCGAGAACCTGGTCTCGGTCGGCCTCGTCGTCGGCCTCGGCTACAAGAACCCCTTCCTCGCGCCCTTCGAGGAAATGCAGCGCATGAAGACCCATCCGCAAGTCGCGCCGATGTTCAAGGGCGGCAAGCGGCTGGCCTACGGCGCGCGCGCGCTGGCCGCGGGCGGCCTGCAGTCCCTGCCGAAGATGGATTTCCCCGGCGGCGCGCTGCTCGGCGACGACGCCGGCCTGCTGGTCGCATCGCGCATCAAGGGCAGCCACGCCGCGATCAAGAGCGGCATGCTGGCCGCCGAAGCCGCCGCCGCCGCGCTGGCGGCCGGCCGCGGCAACGACGCGCTGACGGACTACCCGGAAGCCTTCCGCGAGTCATGGCTCTACGACGAACTCCATACCGCGCGCAACTTCAAGCCGTGGATGGCAAAGGGTCTATGGACCGGCTCCCTGATGTTCGGCATCGACCAGGTGTTGCTGCGCGGCAAGGCGCCATGGACCCTGCACAACACGGCCGACCACCTGAAGCTCAAGCCGGCCGCCGAATGCAAACCGATCGCCTACGAGAAACCTGACGGCGTGCTGACCTTCGACCGGCTGTCTTCAGTGTTTCTGTCGAATACCAACCACGAGGAAGACCAGCCCTGCCATCTTCAGCTGAAAGATGCGAGTGTGCCGATCGCCACCAATCTGGCGATCTACGACGCCCCGGAGCAGCGCTACTGCCCGGCCGGAGTCTACGAGATCGTGTGCGACGAGAGCGGCAACAATCCCCGCCTGCAGATCAACGCGCAGAACTGCGTGCACTGCAAGACCTGCGACATCAAGGACCCGACACAGAACATCAACTGGGTCGTGCCGCAAGGCGGCGAAGGGCCGATCTACCAGCAGATGTAGGCTGTTGCCGCCGCCATCAATCCGGCAGCAGCGAAACGAACTCCTCGAATTTGCCGTTGGCGCCCAGCGGCAGGTCGGAAAAATACCTGAAATCAATACGGGCGAAATCGCCGAGGCTGCTTCGCAGGGTAGCCGCCAGCGCGGCCTCCTCGGCCGCGGCGAGCGAACGCTCCGTCACCAGACGGAATTCAATGTGATCCCTCGCCAACTGGGCGATCTGATACTGGCGCAAGGGTGCATGCCTGCGGTACTCGGCAAAGCCGACCAGAGGCCAGCGTATGTCCCCCTGCGACGTCACCAGCATGTTGCGCACGCGCCCCTGTATCCCCCGCAAACTCGGCAGACCCCGGCCGCAAGGACAGGGGGCGGCAACTTCGGCATAGTCGCGCAACTCATAGCGCAGCAGCGGCATGGCAAACCCATGCAGCGTCGTGACCACCACGCGACCGACGGAGCCCGGCGCACAAGGCTTCCCGTCGGCGTCGAGGATCTCGACCAGGAGGCTTTCGGACTGAACGTGGTAGAGGCCTGACTCCGGGCACTGCAAGGCGATATTGCCCACTTCGTTCGAGCTGTAGAGATCGACAATCGACACACCCAGCAAGGTATTGCACAACTCGCGCGTGGCGTCTGGCAGTACTTCGCCGACGGTGCGCACTTCGCGTAGCCGCGGCAACTTGATGCCTTCTGCCTCCATCTGGCGCAGCACGGCGGCCAGCACGGTCGGGTAAATCAGCAGGTAGTCCGGATTGCGCTGCGCGAGCCACTTCACCTGCTCCGCGACCGGCGTATCGATCGGCAGCACGGCACAGGGTCCGGTATCGAACAGTAAATCCGTCGCTGGACCCCACCCCCTGTGCCACGTACCGTCAGCCGTGCGCTCGACGCCGGCGCGGATCGAGCACAGGCTTCCCGTCAGGTCTCGCTCCTGCCATGCATGGTCGCGCAGCGTGATGGCCTGCCACATCAGCTGGTCCAGCCCTGTGCGCAGGACTTCGACCGGCTCGCCGGTCGACCCAGAGGTGCGCTTGAGTTGAACGCTGCCGTGCCCGGCAGGAACGCCGTTGCTGTGCAAGGAGGCACCGGCCTCCTGAAGCGTGCGGCGCGTCAGCAATTCCAGCGATTGCCAGGCGCGCGGTTCGACAGGCTGGCCGGGCACCATCCCCGCGTCACGCAGGCGGTGGTGATACCACGGTACGGTGGCCCAGACATGCGCCAGCAGCGCCTCAAGCTGGCGCGCCTGCAGTTCCTCGATGGCTTGCGCCGACAACCACTGGCTGCGCTCCAGTTGCAGGAAGATCGAGTGCAGCGGCGCCGCCGCCGAACCGACCAGCGCGGGAAAACGCAGCCCCGGAAGCTGGGAACGGACGCCGAGCGACAAGGGAATCCGGCTCATGCCGGGCACCGCCGAAAGCTCACAATCGGGCAGCGCTCGCCGAGCTCGTAGCCTGGCCAGGCCGCATCGACAAACTCGAACTGCGGCGACAACAAGGCGCAAGACTCATCCAGGCTGAAAAAACTGTAGCGCGCCGTGGCATTCCGGTAGGCGGCAAGCGTGCCGATGGCGTCGAGCGACCATCCCAACATCGCGGCGGTACGTTCGGGCTGCGGGAACTCGGACTCCCATCGCGCCCAGATATCACCAAGGCAGGCGTTTTCGTTGCTGGCATGGATCGCCATGACCAGGCGCCACTTGAAGGCATGGAAGTTTCCCACCTGCCCGCGGCGCAATTCGGCCAGCACCTGTTCGGGCGACTCGGGAATCGGCGGCTGGCAGAACAGGCGCAACACGAGACTGCCGCCCGGCTGCAAGACGCGATGCAGTTCCTGCGCAAGACGCCGGCAGTCGGCGGCACGGGGAAAGATACTCAGGCAGCCGTCGCCGACGATCAGCGGGCACGCACCGGAGGCGAGCGGCATCGCCATCCAGTCGGCATTCAGCGCAGCGGAAAAAGCGCCCGGGAAACGTCCCAGCGGCCAGATGCTTTGCAGCATGTCCCGTGAGGCGTCGCATGCCAGCATGCTTGATCCGCCCGGCCACGGCAGAGACGCGAGTTCAGGAGTGACGCCCAGCAACAGAACCCGTGCCTGCGCCAATTCCGACTCCGGCAGCGAGGAGACAATCGCTTTCCAGTACAAGTCGGCGTCTTCGCCTGTCGGGCGCAAGGGCGAGCCGATCTTTCCCCACTGCGCGGCGTGATGGCGCCAATGCGACTCCGCTGTATTCGGCTTCAATGACATACCGGAGGATTCTATATGCGCCACATGGCGAATGCGCCAAAACATCGAAGCCAGAATCGCCAAGGAAGCCTGAAGGCTCCCTTTGTCTGACGTCCGTCCGCAAGCGCTCAGAACATCGCTTCGTCCAGTGTCAGGGCGCTCGCGCCGCCCTGCACCACTTCCTGCGCCAGGCCGGCCGCCGCGGCCATGACGTGATCGGCGTAGAAATGCGCCGTGGCGATTTTTGCCGGGTAGAAAGGATCGGCATTGCCTGCGACGATCTTGCCGCGCGCCACCAGTGCGGCGCGCGCCATCATCCAGCCCCCCGAAACGACGCCCATCAGGCGCAGGAAGGGCACGGCGCCGGCCGCGACGGAACGCACATCCTTGCCGTAGTTGGCGACGATGTAGTCGGTTGCCTGCTTCAGCGCCTCGATGCCGCGAGCCAGCGCGGCGGCGATGGCAGTGAAGTCGGCTCCCGTTTGCAGCGCGAGTTCGCTGCGCGTCTGCTCCATCATGCCGAGTACCGCCTTGATCGTGGCGCCGCCTTCGCGGGCGATCTTGCGACCCATCAGGTCGTTGGCCTGGATGCCCGTGGTGCCTTCGTAGATCGTCGTGATGCGGGCATCGCGCATGTACTGCGCGGCGCCGGTTTCCTCGATGAAGCCCATGCCGCCATGGATCTGTACGCCCAGATAGGCCATCTCGTTGCCGGTCTCGGTGCTCCAGCCCTTGACCACCGGAATCATCAGATCGACATAGGCCTGGTTCTGCGCGCGCTCGGTGGCGTCGGGATGGCGCGCGGCGGCATCGTGCGCGGCGGCGACCGAATAGGCCAGCGCGCGCATGGCTTCGACGTTCGAGCGCATCAGCATCAGCATGCGGCGGATGTCCGGGTGCTTGATGATCGCCACGCCGCTCGCCGAGCCTTCGATGGCGCGGCCCTGCACGCGGTCGCGCGCATAGGCCACGGCGTGCTGGTAGGCACGCTCGGCAATCGCCAGGCCTTCGAGGCCCACCGCGAAGCGCGCCGCGTTCATCATGACGAACATGTACTTGAGGCCCTGGTTCTCCTGGCCCACCATGGTGCCGATCGCGCCACCGTTGTCGCCCAGCGCCATGACGCAGGTCGGGCTGGCATGGATGCCGAGCTTGTGTTCGATGGAAACGCAGTACGTGTCGTTGCGCGCACCGAGGCTGCCGTCGGCATTCACCATGAACTTGGGCACCACGAACAGCGAGATGCCCTTGACGCCCTCGGGCGCATCCGGCGTGCGGGCGAGCACGAGGTGGATGGTGTTCTCCGCCATGTCGTGGTCGCCATAGGTGATGAAAATCTTCTGGCCGAAGATCTTGTAGGTGCCGTCGCCCTGCGGCACGGCCCGCGAGCGGATCGCCGCCAGGTCCGAGCCGGCCTGCGGCTCGGTGATGTTCATGGTGCCGGTCCA
>JBAZOF010000154.1:0-6583 GCA_041648855.1 Sulfuritalea sp.
CCACGGCGGCGAAACCAACTACGTGATGGCGACGGTCACGCTCTTCGTTTCGATCTTCAACCTCTTCACCAGCCTGCTGCAATTGCTCGGCTTCATCAACAGCAGCGACTGAACCCTCAACGGCGGGCGCGCGAGCAGCCCGCCGCGTCTTCTCGCCATCGGTGCTCCGGTCACCATGGCGGCTTTTTCTTTTGGCTCACCGATCATGATCGAACTCCTGCTCACACCCGAAGTCTGGATTGCCTTCTTCACGCTGACCGCGCTGGAACTGGTGCTGGGCATCGACAACATCATCTTCATTTCCATCCTCGTCGACAAACTGCCGCGCGAGAAACAGGAGCTCGCCCGGCGCATCGGCCTCTTTCTGGCCATGTTCATGCGCATCGGACTGCTGCTGGTGCTGTCGTGGATCGTCGGCCTGACCGCGCCGGTGTTTACGGTGCTGGGCCAGGATATTTCCGGACGCGACCTGATCCTGATCTCGGGCGGCCTGTTCCTGATCTGGAAGAGTACCGGCGAGGTGCATCAGCTGCTCGAAGGCGAGGAGGGCGAAGCGTCGCGCAGCGTGCCGTCGAGTTTCGTCGCCGTCATCGGCCAGATCATCGTGATCGACCTCGTCTTCTCGCTCGATTCGATCATCACGGCGGTCGGCATGGTGAGCGAAGTCGCAGTGATGATTGCCGCGGTCGTCGCTTCGGTCGGCCTGATGATGGTGTTCGCTTCGGCCATCGGCCGCTTCGTGTCCAATCATCCGACGATCAAGATGCTGGCGCTGTCCTTCCTCGTCGTCGTCGGCGTGGTGCTGATCGCCGATGGCTTCGGCCACCACGTGCCCAAGGGCTACATCTACTTCGCGATGGCCTTCTCGGTAGGGGTCGAGATGCTCAACATACGCATGCGCAAGAAGGCGGTTAAGCCGGTCAGCCTGCACGAGCCCTATGTCCGTGAACAGGCCTGAAGCGGGCTAGTCGGGCGCGACAAGCCCGATCAGCTCGCCCAAGCGCGAAATCATGTGGTCGGGAGGATCATTGGCAAATTCCGCTTCGGTACATTCGCCGCCCCGGATGATCGCCACGGGCAGGCCCGCGGCCCGCGCGCCGCACACGTCGGCGCGGCTGTCGCCGACAAAGAGCACCGCATTGGCCGCAAGCTGCCACTCAGCGAGCACCCTCTGGATGCCCTCCGCTCTGGGTTTCATGAAGCTCACATCGTCGCGGCTCACCACCGGCGACAAGGAATCGGCGAAGCGGAAACGTTTCAAGGCCGCGACGAGCGCCTCGCGCCCGATATTACTGACCATTCCGACCCGCATGTTTCCCGCACGAAGCCGGCGCAGCAACTCCACCGCATCCGCACGCGGCGTCCATCGGGTCAGCGCGTCGGCGTCCCACCGGTCGTAAATCGGACCGACGGCTGCACGCAATTCGGCCAGACTTCCCTGCTCTGACCTCAGATCGGCGGCCGCATTCCACATGGTGGCGTAATTGCCGTGCGAAAACTCATCGCCGCGGAATCCGAGCCCGGCAAATGCGCGGCGCAACTCCTCCTGGGCGGGCGCCAGCCGCCACTGAAAATCCACCAGCGTGCCCTCGAAGTCGAAGATGACCGCCGCGTAGGCGAGGCTCGAAGATCCGGAACCGGGGCTCGATTGCATGAGGACAAGTATCTTCAGTATCTGCCGCCGGGTCAAACGCATCCGGCTGGCGACAGCTCGCTACGCAGCCGTCCTGGGGTAGCCCACGGTCTGCGACAGCAATACCTGCTGGTCATGCGTCAGGCCGAGCGCATCGGCGATCGCCGCGCGGTCGATCCACGCGCGAATCACCGTCGCCAGCCCGTTGCCGGCGGCGAACAGATACACGTTCTGCGCGATCGCGCCGGCGGCGGCCGACGCATAGGACTCGCGCTGCGCCACCGGGATCAGGCCCATTCGTGCATGGTCGGCGACGTAGACAAGATCCAGCGGCGCCTCGTCAACGAAATCCTGGTAGCCGGTGACGCTGCGCAAGTCGCTTGCCGCCACGAGGTCCAGCCGGTTCGCCAGCGCGTCATAGCGATAGGCTCCGGAAGGCAGCGCGACGAACACGTCGATCTCCTGCGCATTCAGCGCCGAGGGGGCGGTGCGCCCGCCGCCGGCCCGGTTGGTGCCATAGGCCGCCCACAGTAGACTCGACAGCAAGGACAGGGGCAGCGGCGTGCCGTCGAATTCGCGTGATGAGTGCCGCCCGGCCAGCGCCTCCATCAGGGGCAGGCCGCCCTTCATTACGGGTGGTGGCAGAGAAATCGAAGTCGCCGAGTCGCCCGTGGCGGGCTTGGGCCGCAAGGCACCCATCATGCCGAGTGCGAGCTTGGTCAAGGTCGTCATGGCTTGCCTCCGTTCATTGCTGATACGGACATGGTAGCGGGTGGGAGAATCGCCTGCACGGGCAAAAAAATCCGGCGGGATCGCTCGGGCCGGAGGTTTAAACCTCGCGTTGCGCGAGGATGGAGTAGGAGGTTCAGGGAGAATCACTACTGCTATGCAACTCAGATAAAGCATACGGCCGTGCACTTCCCGGGGGAATACCTCCAAGCGCGTATTTTCACTACCGGGTTCATGGTAGTAGCCGGCCTCTGCCGGAGCTACTCGAAGTAAGTCCGGCCTTCCTCGAAGCGCGCGGCAAACCAGCCGCTCTTCAGGCTTTCGGTGCGCACCTTGCCGCGACTGTTGGGTGCATGCACGAAGCGCTCGTCGCCAATGTAGATGCCGACATGCGAGTAGGGCCTGTTGCGGGTGTTGAAAAAGACCAGGTCGCCGGGGCGCAGTTGCGATGCCGGCACGGGCTTGCCCTGGCGGGCCAGATCGGCGGCCGAGCCGGCGAGCTGCATGTCGACCGACTTCTGATAGACGTAGCTGACCATGCCGCTGCAATCGAGCCCGGCCTCCGGATTCTTGCCGCCGAAGCGGTAGCCGGTTTCAACCAGCCCGAGCGCAAACAGCACTACGTCGTTGGCCTTGTCGTTGATGCCCGTGGTCGTACTAGCGTCGACCGCCGTAGCGCCAGCGCCGACTGTTGAAACTACGGCTGCAGGCGCTTGCTTGCCATAGGGCAGGACGCCACACGCGCCCAATACCAGGGTCGAGCTGGCGAGCAGTGCAGCAAGCGAATAGCGGGGAGCCGACATGGGAGCAAATCTAATCCGCTACACTGATGTCGATAAACCCAAGCAAGGCAGAAAATCTCATGCAAATCCGCGCCGCCGTCCTCAGCCAGATGGAAACCCCGCGCCCCTATGCGCAAACGCGACCGATCGCGATCGAGACCGTGAATCTCGCCGGCCCCGGCCCGAATGAAGTGCTGGTCAAAATTACCGCGGCGGGTCTTTGCCATTCCGACCTGTCGATCGTCAATGGCGACCGCCCGCGACCGATGCCGATGGCGCTTGGCCATGAAGCCGCCGGCATCGTCGAGGAGACCGGACCCGGCGTCACCGATCTGGTGCGCGGCGATTCCGTGGCGCTGGTTTTCGTCCCCAGTTGCGGCCATTGCCTGCCCTGCCTCGAAGGCCGTCCCGCCCTCTGCGAGCCCGGCGCTGCAGCCAACACGGCGGGCACCATGGTCGGCGGCCATCGGCATCTCGCGCGCACCGATGGCACGCCGCTGAATCATCAGGTCGGCGTTTCCTGCTTCGCCGAGTATGCGGTGTGCAATCGCGGCAGCCTGGTCAAGGTGATTCCCGACCTGCCGCCGGACGTCGCGGCGATTTTCGGCTGCGCGGTGCTGACCGGCGTCGGCGCGGCGATCAACTCGGCGCAGATTCGCCTGGGACAATCCGTTGCCGTGGTGGGCCTCGGCGGCGTCGGCCTGTCCGCCGTGCTCGGCGCACTGGCGGCCGGCGCGCGGCAAGTCATCGCCGTCGACACCCTGCCGGCGAAACTCGAAACCGCATTGGCGCTGGGCGCAACCCACGCCTTCCGTGCCGACGACCCCGACCTCGTGGCGCAGATCAAGGCGGCGACCAAGGGCGGCGTGGATATCGCAATCGAAGCGGCCAGCTCGGTGCAGGCGCTCGATGCCGCCTACAAGATGACCCGGCGCGGCGGCACCACGATCACTTGCAGTCTGCCGCCACCGAGCCATACCTTCAACGTGCCGGCCGTCAATCTGGTCGCCGAAGAACGCACGCTGAAGGGCAGCTACCTCGGCTCGGCCGTGCCGGCGCGCGACATTCCGCGCTACATCGAGCTGTTCAAGGCCGGCCGCCTGCCGGTGGACAAGCTGATCACGCATCGCCTGAAGCTCGACCAGATCAACGAGGGCTTCGACCGGCTGGCCTCGGGCGAAGCCGTGCGTCAAGTCATCATGTTTGACTGAACCATGCACTCCAGAACCTACCTGTTCACCTCCGAGTCCGTTTCGGAAGGCCACCCGGACAAGCTCGCCGACCAGATTTCGGATGCGATCCTCGATGCCTTTCTGAGCCGCGAGGCCACGGCCAAGGTCGCCTGCGAAACCCTGGTCGCCGACAACCTCGTCGTCATTGCCGGCGAATTCAGGACCTCCGACGAGGCGCTGTTCGACGCGGTCCATGATCGCGCCGAGGAGATCGCCCGCCAGGTGCTGCGCGATGCGGGCTACAAGGACGCCACAACCGGCATCGACCCCGATCGCTGCGAAGTCCAGGTGCGCTTCAACCATCAGTCGATCCAGATCAACAAGGGCGTGGTGCACGCCGACGGCGAGCTCGGCGCCGGCGATCAAGGCCTGATGTTCGGCTTCGCCTGCGACGAAACGCCGGACCTGATGCCTTATCCGATTTGGCTCGCGCATCGACTCGTCAGGCGCCAGGCCGAACTCAGGAAGTCCGGCGCCCTGCCGTGGCTGCGGCCCGATGCCAAGAGCCAGGTCACGGTGCTCTACGAAGGCCACAAGGTGGCCGGCATCGCCGATGTGGTGATCTCGACGCAGATAGCACGCGACCTCGACCCGGCCTGGGTGACGCGCGAAGTCACGCGCGAGATCATCGATCCGCTGGTCCCCGCCAAACTGCGCACCCACGACTTCCGCCTCTGGGTCAATCCCGCCGGCCCCTTCGAGATCGGCGGCCCCAACGGCGACACGGGCGTCACCGGACGCAAGATCATCGTCGACACCTACGGCGGCGCCTGCGCGCACGGCGGCGGCGCCTTCTCCGGCAAAGACCCGAGCAAGGTCGATCGCTCGGCAACCTACATGGCCCGCTATATCGCGAAGAACATCGTCGCCGCCGGCATCGCCCGGCGCTGCCTGATACAAATCGCCTACGCCATCGGCCTCGCCGATCCGGTGTCGGTGATGATCGATACGCAAGGCACGGGAAGCGTGCCCTACGAGGAACTGGAAGCCGCGGTGAAGAAGATCTTCCGCCTCACACCGAGCGGCATCATCGCCACGCTCGATCTGGCGCGGCCGATCTACCGCCAGACCGCCACCTACGGCCACTTCGGCCGCAGCGATATCGACCTGAGCTGGGAACGGACGGACAAGGTCGAAGCATTGAGGGCGGCGCTGGGCTGACTCATGCAAGGGAGAGCGAAATGTCGAACCAGCCTGCGACTGCTGTGAGAGTGACCCGCCGATACCTGCTCGGACTGGGCGCCGCTGCCTTGCTGCTGTCCGCCTGCAGCAGCACCCAGGTCCAGTCCGCCGCCACCGGCACCAGGATCGAAGCGAAACAGGTCGTGGCACTGGTCTACGCCCAGGCGCCCGATGCGGAAATCGACAAGCTGCTCTATTCCGGCGGCGACCTGACACGCGCCATCAAGCGCATGCGGGATCGCCACCCGCTGCTCAAGCCCTGGCTGGACCAGGGGGTCATCGGCAACACGGCCGGCGGCTTCATCGCCCTGCACGACACGGCCAAGCGCGATCAGGTGCGCGACCTCATGTCGAAAGAAAACCGCGACCGGTCATTGCTCTACCGTGAGACTTCGGAGGCCGTGGGATACGATGACGAGCATCCGGACTGGCTGCCCTACGTGTACTTCAGCTTCGGCACCGAGTGGGTAGGGCAGGGACCGGCGGGATGGTGGTGGCTGAACGAACGCCGGCAGTGGCTGCAGAAGTGAAGCAGGCCTGTCGGTGAGCTTGTCGCTGCTTCGGCGCGGGTGGCCCGGCTGACCCTGCGTCCTAGGCGACCGCCGGCACCTCGCGCTTGCTGCCGTCATCGTTGATGGCAACGTAGGTGAATTGCGCTTCGGTAACCTTGACCACCACGGGATTGGCCGGATGGCGCTCGGCATAAACCTGTACATCCACCGTGATCGAAGTCCTGCCGACCTTCACCACGTCGGCGTAGAAGCTGACGATGTCGCCGACCGAGATCGGCTGCTTGAACAGGAAGGACTGCACCGCGACAGTGGCGATGCGGCCGCGGGCGCGACGCATTGCCGGAATTGCGGCGGCGATGTCGCATTGCGCCATGACCCAGCCGCCGAAGATGTCGCCGTTGCCGTTCATGTCGGCCGGCATCGGCATCACGCGCAGCACGGGCTCGCGCCCCGGAATCTTTACGCCTTCGTGGCCCATCAGCGTTCTCCGCTCTGCAAATAGTTCATCGGGCC
>JBAZOF010000155.1:0-6434 GCA_041648855.1 Sulfuritalea sp.
CTCGACGCGGTCAAAGGGGTCATCATCCAGAAATCGAAACCCGGCCGCCGCAAGGCGACCAAGCGCTACGTGGAGTAATCCTTTATGAATAAATCTACTGCGCATGCCGGATCGGGGATTGGGCGGTGCTCGCTATCCTCACGTATAACTACATACGTTCCGGTAGCTGCGCTCCGGCCGCACCCCGCTGCGGCCCGCTCGCTACGATTTCTTCACAAAGGATAAATTCATGCCCTATTACATCTATCGTGTGACCTCGCTCGGCCCGGTTCCGCGGCTCGAGAAAATTACCCAGTTCGAGGCCTTCAAGGAGGCCTCGACTGAAGCCAAGCGCCTGCGTCGCGAAACCGATCTCGGCGAGGCCCAGACCATCAAGACCATCTTTGCCGGAACGGAGCTGCAGGCGGAAGATCTGCTCAGCCAGCCGCGCGGGGAAGAGCCGATGACGGGAGAGGATTACTAGTCCCGTGGTCGACGAGGCCGCCTTTCGTCAGGCGCGGGGCGAGATCAACCGTGTGCCTTGCGTCTTTGAGCGCGCCTTGCTTGCGCGCCACGCGGACTGTGAACTGGCAGTACGGCACCAGATCGCCGAGCGCGAAACGGTGGCTTGCACACAAGCGGCAGCCCATGCTGCCTGTGCGGAATTGTCGACGCTGCTGCGCGAAAAGTCGGCGTTTGCGCTGGGACTCACCGGCACCCCAGGTATCCTGCCGCACGCAATGGTGATGAAAATCCAGAGCGGGGGCCTCGATGGTTTGAAGGCATTGCTCGACGTTGCCACGCCAGTGCCGGATGTCCGACGTCTGGTAGGCCAGGCGCAGGAGCGCTACGGCGACCTGGCGGCGCTACCCTTTTCGGAAATCGTCCAGGGTATGGCTGCGTGGAAGCCCCGCCGTCGCCATTCGGGAGCGCCGCGATGATCGCCGGCATGGCCGCGCTGGTGAGCGCCGTACAGACCAACTGCGACATTGCCGACGCGCGCCATGCGCGCGACGTCAGCCTGTGCACCTACCTGCTCGGTATGCGCGAGTTCTATCGCTGGGAACATGAACTGCCCTACGGCGTTTCGCCGCCGCGCGACGAGGTGGGGCGCTGGATTGCCGAGCGCGAGGCGCGCTGGGAACAGCTTGCCGAGGAGGATTTCCGCACGCTGCCGGTCGCCGGACGCGAGTTCGACCCTTTCGCCGCGACGCAGATCAACGCCGCGCTGGCGGGCAGCGGGCTGGTATATGGCGCCGGCCTGGGACGTTTCCACAAGCCGCATTTCTTCCTCGCCCAACTCGCCCGCGAAGAACAGCGCGGCGAGGCGCTGCTGCTGGTCTGCGGTTGCGAATATGCGCGCGACGTTTCGGCCATCCCGGCGGCCTCGCAGGGCGCCACCGTCATCGTGCGCCGCGAGGCGCTGCGTCAGTGGCTGTGGGAAAAGGCCGAAGGTTGGAACGTGAAGCAGCAGGACGGCGCGCTGAAATCGGCCTTGCTCGCCTACGGCTTCGATCTCGATCCGCAGGCTGCCATCGAGCGCATGACCGATAGCGAAATCGAAACACTCGTGCTGCACGAGGAAGGCGAACTCGCCGCCGGCCGGGTGCTGGGCGGCGACTGGCCGGCGAAGCTTCAGGGCTTCAGTGGCAAGCGCGCCGAACTTCTGGCCCGCGCGGTGCGCGACAATCTGGCGGATTGTCTGGTGACCTTGCCCAGCCTGCTGCAGAGAGGCACTGACGATTCTCTGCATTTCTGGTTCTCGACCTTCGACGGCTTGCGCCGCGAACTGTTCCCGCGCCTGGTTGCAGCCTATGCAAAAGTCGGCGCTGGCGAGACGGCGATTCTGGCCGCCGCCGCGCAGGCCGGCGCCATCCATTTCGCCGCGCTCGGCCTGCGCCTGCTCGAGATGGACGAAGCCGGCATCGCAGGGCTGTCCCACGAGCCGGCCTCGATTTCCCTATAGCCGCTGGCCGCGGCCGGGTGATGCTTATTCCTTGATGGCTTCGACGGCGATGGTCAGGGTAACCTCGTCGCTGACATAGGGCGCGTTCTTGCCCATGTTGAATTCCGAACGCTTGAGCTTGGCCGATGCGTTGGCGCCAAGCGCATCCTTCTTGTACATCGGGTGCGGCATCGAGTGAAACGACGTCACGGTCAGGGTCACCGGCTTGGTCACGCCCTTGATGGTCAGGTTGCCGTCGACGGCAACCGGCTTGTCACCCTCGAACTTGACCGAGGTCGACTTGAAGGTGATGGTCGGGTACTTCGCGGTGTCGAAATAATCCGCCGCCTGGATGTGCTGATTGAACAGCGCCAGCCCGGTATTGACCGAGGTGGCATCGATCGTCACATCGACCGATCCGGTCTTGGCCGCGCGGTCGAGCACGATCTTGCCGCTGGTCTTGTCGAAGCGGTGCATCTGGTTGGAATAGCCGAAGTGGCTGTATTCGAAGCGCGGCGCGGTATGGCCGAGGTCGATGTTGAAGGTTTCCGGAGCGGCGATGGCCGAAGCGGCGAAGGCGCTTAGGGTAGATGCGACGACAACGAGACCGGGTTTTTTCATGGGGTTTCTCCTGAGGGTAGGGACTACTTTTTGGCGGCAGTGGCGGCCGCAGCTGAGGTGGCCACCAGACGGAACTTGACTTGCACTTCGTTGGCGACGGTGCCGAAGTCGGCCCACATGCCCTCGCCCAGGGCGTAGTCGGCGCGCTTCAGTACCAGGCTGCCTTCGAAGGTGGCGCTGTTGCCTTCCTGGCGCAGCGTGACGGGCGTGGTCAGGTCCTGGGTCCTGCCCTTGATGGTCATCTTGCCGGCGAGCTCGAAGCGGTTGCTGCCGAGGGGCTTGACCGAGGTGGCGACAAACTTCGCGACGGGAAATTCCTTGGTATTGAACCAGGCCTTGCCCGCCACCTCGTCGTTGGCATCCTTCGATCCCGCATCGATGCTGGCGAGATCGATTTCCAGCTCGGCCTTGGCCGCCGCGGGTTTGGCCGGATCGAACGCGATCTTGCTGCGGAAGCTCTTGAACTGGCCTTCGACCGGCACGTTCATCTGCTTCGACACGAAGGAGAGCGCGCTCCTGTTGGCCTGGAACTGATTGAACTCGATGGCGTGCGCCGCGGGCGCAATGATCAGGAAGGCGCCGGCGAGGGTCGCGCCGAACAGTCTGCAATTCATTTGATGTCTCCGGTGGTCCTGGCGAGAAAGGGCAGCATGCGGGCGAGCACGTCGTCGCGGTCGATGAAATGATGCTTGAGTGCCGCGCCGAGATGGGCTATGACCAGGGCCGCCATGGTGAAGTTCAGAACCTCATGGACTTCCTGCAGCAGGTCGCCCAGTTCCTTGTTCTTGTCCAGCAGATCGGGCAGCGGCAACACGCCGAACCAGACCGTCTGAAAGCCCTTGGCCGAACTCATCAGCCAGCCCGACAGCGGCACGGCGAGCATCAGCAGGTAGAGCAGCACGTGCGTCGCTTCGGCTGCCTTGCGCTGCCAGGCCGGCATGCCCGCGGGCATTTCCGGCGGACGGTGCGACAAGCGCCAGACCAGGCGCAGCATCACGAACAGGAAAATCGTGACGCCGGCCCACTTGTGCCAGGAGTAGAGCCTGAGCTTCTGCGGCGACAGCGGCAGTTCGTGCATGTACAGGCCGAGCGCGAACGTGCCGATGATGGCGATCGCGATCAGCCAGTGCAGGCCGATGGCAACGCCTGTAAAACCTGTATTCGAAGCTGGCGCAGCAGTCGGGAGGGAACTCATGGCGGTTGGGCGGTATCGGGCAATCCTTGGGTGAAGGCCGTACTCTACGCATCAAATAAGGCATAGCAAAGATCGGCAGTCTCAAATGATTGGTGCATGCACGGCAACAATGCGACCAAGCCCGCCATCCCCCAATCCCACCGGGGGATACCGTCTCCGGCGCTGACCGCCGGAGACATATAATCGCGCCATGCCACGCTTTGCCGCGAACCTTTCCTTCCTGTTCACCGAGCGTCCGTTTTTCGAGCGCTTCGCCGCGGCGCGGGCGAGCGGCTTTGCCGCCGTCGAGTTTCACTTCCCGTATGAATTCGACCGCGCGGCGTTGGCCGAGGTGGTCATGACATCCGGCCTCGATGTGGTTCTCTTCAACCTGCCGCCAGGCGATTGGGCAGCAGGGGAGCGGGGAATCGCCTGCCATCCGCGGCGCGTCGCGGAGTTTCAGGATGGCGTCGGCCAGGCCCTCGAGTATGCCAGGCTGCTGGGCTGCGGGCGCCTCAATTGCCTCGCCGGCATCGCGCCCGGCGACGTCAGCTACGACAAGGCGCGGGAAACCCTGGTCGAGAACCTGCGCTTCGCCGCCGCCGTGACCGCGCGCGCGGGTATCGAACTGGTGCTGGAACCGCTCAACACGCGCGATACGCCGGGATTTTTCGTCGCCACCACGCGCAGCGCCCTGGCCCTGGTCAAAGACGTCGGCAGCGACAATCTGCGCATCCAATACGACATCTACCACGCCCAGGTCATGGAGGGCGATCTGGCCCGCAGCTTGCAGGAGCATCTGCCGCAGATCGGCCACGTCCAGCTGGCGGACAATCCGGGGCGGCACGAGCCGGGCACCGGCGAAATCAACTTTCCCTTCCTGCTGCGGCATCTCGATCGCATCGGCTACGCCGGCTGGGTCGGCTGCGAATACAAGCCGGGCGGGCGCACCGAAGACAGCTTCGGCTGGCTGGAGCCGTGGCGGTGACTCACACGCGGCAACGCGCCGTGCTGCGCGGCCTGTTCGATGCCGCCGTGGCCGCGGCCGATCCGGCGCGTTGCCTGCCGGCCTGGCTGCCCGATGCACCCGACTCACCAATGGGCCGCACCGTCGTGGTCGGCGCCGGCAAGGCGGCGGCCGCGATGGCGCGCAGCGTCGAGGACCACTGGCGCGGCGATCCGGCACGGCTCTCCGGCCTGGTCGTCACGCGCTACGGACACGGCGCTCCGACGCGGCGCATCGAAGTCGTCGAAGCCGCGCACCCGACGCCCGATGCCGCGGGGCAGCAGGCGGCAGCGCGCATCCTTGCGCTTGTATCCGGGCTGACCGCCGACGATCTGGTGCTGGTGCTGCTTTCCGGCGGAGGTTCGGCGCTGCTGGCGGCGCCCATGGCGGGCATCACGCTGGAGCAGAAACGTGCCGTGACCAAAGCCCTGCTCGCGAGCGGCGCCGGCATCGGCGAGATCAACTGCGTCAGGAAACACCTTTCGGCGATCAAGGGAGGCCGCCTGGCGCTCGCCGCCGCTCCGGCCCGCGTCGTGACACTGGCAATTTCCGACGTGCCCGGCGACGATTTGTCCACCATCGCCTCCGGCCCTACCGTGCCCGATCCGACCCGCTGCGCCGATGCGCTGGAGATCGTCGAGCGTTACGGAATTGAATTGCCTGCCGCCGCGCGTCAGGCGCTGCTGAGTGGCGCTGCCGAAACGCCCAAGGCCGGCGACCCGCGCTTTTCGCGCTGCGAGTCGCACATCATCGCCACGGCGCAGTCTTCGCTTGCGGCTGCAGCGGCGGCAGCACGCGCACAGGGCATCGCGCCGCTGGTGCTGGGGGACGCGATCGAAGGCGAGGCGCGCGAGGCGGCGCGCGTACTGGGCGGCATCGCGCTCTCCTGCGCTGCGCATGGCGTGCCGCTGGAGGGACCCTGCGTGCTGCTCTCGGGCGGCGAGACCACGGTCACGGTAAAAGGCCAAGGACGCGGCGGACGCAATGCCGAATTCCTGCTAGGGCTGGCCCTGACGCTCGGCGGTCATCCGCGGATTCATGCCATCGCCTGCGATACCGATGGCATCGACGGTTCGGAAGACAACGCCGGCGCGCTGCTCTTGCCGGATACTCCGCTACGCGCCATGCAGGCAGGAATTGATTTGCGCCGGCGGCTGGCTGAAAATGATGCCTACAGCGTGTTTGATGCTTTGGGCGACCTGGTCGTCACCGGGCCGACACGCACCAACGTGAATGACTTCAGGGCGATCCTGATCGAAGCGGCAGGAAGTCCCGCCGCAGTGGAGAAATGATGAGTCAGCCCGAACATTCTGCCGGGACGGCGCCGAACGCCGATCCTGCGCGCGAAGCCCTGCTGGGCGATCTCGCCCGTGTGTTGCCGGCGGCGGCGCTGCTGTCCGCGGCCGAGGATTTGAAACCCTACGAGTGCGACGGACTCACTGCCTATCGTGCGCTGCCTTGGGCGGTGGCCTTGCCGCAGAATGAGGAGCAGGTCGTCGCGGTGTTGAAGGTTTGTCACGCGCGGCAGGTGCCGGTGGTCGCGCGCGGCGCCGGCACCGGCCTTTCCGGCGGCGCCACGCCGGTGGTGCAGGGCGTGGTCCTGTCGCTGGCAAAATTCATGCGCATCCTCGAAATCGATCCGCTGGCCCGCCTGGCGCGGGTGCAGCCCGGCGTGCGCAACCAGGCCATCTCCGAGGCCGTGGCGCCTT
>JBAZOF010000156.1:0-6412 GCA_041648855.1 Sulfuritalea sp.
CAGCGCCGACTCTTGCGGCAACGACCAAGCCCTACGGCATCCTGATTACCGGCGTCGGCGGTACCGGCGTGGTCACCATCGGCGCCCTGATCGGCATGGCGGCGCACATCGACGGCAAGGGCGTCACCGTGCTCGACATGACCGGGCTAGCGCAAAAGGGCGGGGCGGTGTTTTCCCATGTGCGCATCTGCGACGATCCCGAAGCGATTCATGCCGTGCGCGTGGCGACCGGCGAAGCCGACGCGGTGATCGGCGGCGATGTCATCGTCACGGCGTCGCCCGACGCATTGACGCGGATGCAGAGCGGCCGCACGCGCGTGGTGGTGAATTGCGCGGAAACGCCGACGGCCGATTTCACGCGCAATCCGGACTGGCAGTTTCCGCTGGCGCGCATGCAGGCCGTGGTCAGCGAAACCGTCGGCGCCGGCGCGGCGCATTTTGTCGACGCCTCGGATCTCGCGCTGCGTCTCTTGGGGGATTCGATCGCCAGCAACCTGTTCCTGCTCGGCTATGCCTGGCAACAGGGCTCGGTGCCGGTATCGGCGGAGGCCATCGATCGCGCCATCGAGCTCAACGGCACCGCGGTCGCCATGAGTCGCGCCGCCTTTCTCTGGGGGCGGCGTACGGCGCACGATCCGGCGGCGGTTGCGGCCTATGCCCGGCCGCAAGTCGCCGTACCGCCAGCGCCGACTCTCGATGAAGTGATTGCGAAACGCGTGAAGTTCCTTACCGAGTATCAGGATGCCGCCTACGCGGAGCGCTACCGGACGCAGGTGGAGCAAATCCGCGCCGCGGAAGCCACAATCAATTCATCGCAGCTGACGGAAGCCGTGGCGCACAACCTGTTCAAGCTGATGGCGATCAAGGACGAATACGAGGTGGCGCGGCTGTATGCGGAGACCGACTTCCTGCAAAAGATCAGCGAGCGCTTCGAAGGCGATTACACGCTGCAGTTTCATCTGGCGCCGCCCTTGCTGGCCCGCCCCGATCCGACAACCGGCAAGGTGAAGAAAATGGCCTTCGGCCCGTGGATGCTCACCGCATTCAAGTGGCTGGCAAAGGCCCGCGGCTATCGGGGGTCGCGCTGGGATGTCTTCGGCCGCAGCGAAGAACGGCGGCTGGAGCGTGCCTTGCTGACCGGCTATGAAGCGGACCTCGCCGCGCTGCCGGAAAAACTGGAACGCACAAACCTGGGCGATGCGATTGCGCTGGCCAGCCTGCCGGAGAAGATCCGTGGCTTCGGCCACGTCAAGCAGCGCAGCATGGATGCCGCGGCGCCCGAACGCGAAGCCTTGCGCGGCAGACTCGGACTGGCTTGACCGGAGGCGGCGCCGGCCTTCAGTTCTGGCGCCGCTTGCGACTCGCCATCAGCGCCGCTTCCGAGCGGTTGCTGACACCCATGGCCTTCATGATCGCCGAGACGTGGATCTTGACCGTACCCTCGGTCAGGCCGAGCAACTCGCCGATCTGGCGGTTGCTGCGGCCTTCGGCGAGGAGTTCCAGCACGCGCGCCTGGGCCGCAGTCAGACCGAAGCGCTGCGCCAGGGACTTGTTTTCACCGTGCGCGATCTCGCTGCGATTGGTCAGCTCCCGCAGCTTGGGCGGCAGATAGATTTCGCCGGAGAGCACCGCGCGCAAGGCCTCGAGCAGCTCGCCGCTCGACCCCGACTTGGAAACAAAGCCCGAAGCACCCGCCTTCATCACGCGGGATACGGTATCGGCATCGTCCAGCGCCGACAGGATCACCACCGGAACCGTCGGAAAGCGCCGCCTTACGACAGGCAGGAAGGTCTGGCCTTTGGTTCCGGGCAGCATCAGGTCGAGAATCATCATGTCGATGTCCTGATTTTCCAGCACGCCGATCGCCTCGTTGGCATCGGGCACGCCGATGGTCTGGGTTTCCGAGCCGAGGTTCTTCAGCGTCGCGAGCAAGCCTTCGCGCACCAGGGCATGATCTTCCACCACCAATAGTCTGAGCATCGCTTCCCCCTGCAGGCCGGTTTTGGACATGAATATGACAAAGGGCAGTTTAGCGCGGAAGCTGACGCTGCGGTAAGATCATCCGACTTTCGAGGGAGCAATCGCCATGAGCACAACGCCGACCGATCCGATGGAGTTCCTGAAGTCCCTTTGGGGCAAAACCGGAATGCCGCTGCCGGGCCTGGTTACGCCGACGCTCGACACCAACGAACTGGACAAGCGCATTGCCGATCTGAAGGCGGTCGAGGGTTGGCTCAAGACCAATCTCGGCATGCTGCAAATGACCATTCAGGGGCTCGAGATGCAGCGCGCGACATTGTCGGCGTTCCAGGCCATCAGCCAGTCGGCGGGCAACCAGGACGCCAGCGCGAATCCCTTCGCCAACCCGGCGCTGTGGCCCTGGAATTTCATGCAGGGCACCGGCCAACCCGCCGCCGCCGATGCTGCCGACACACCCGCAGCGACCGAACCGGCGCCGCCGAAAGCCAACGGCAAAGCCAAATAGCGCTTTGCGCGCCGGGAATTCCGCTTCGCGGGCCGGCGTCAGCGAACCGCGAGCCAGAAGGGCAGGCTCACCATCCCGAGCACGGTGCCGACCGAAATCAGCCAGGCGACGCGGGCGCCGTCGCCGCCCATGCGCTGGGCCAGGATGTAGGCGGAACTGGCGGTCGGCAGGGCCGAGAACACCAGCGCGACACCGGCATAGACGCCGGTCAGCCCTACCCAGCGAATCAATCCCAAGGTCACCAGCGGCAGCGCGACAAGTTTCACAGCGAGCAGATAGACGGCGGCCGCGGTACCGCCAGCGCCGACTTTCGCATTGCCGGTACGCAGCCCTGCGCCCACCGCCAGCAGACCCAGCGCGATGGCGGCTTCGCCGAGACGGCCGAGGAACTGCAGCAAGGGCTCGGGCGGCTGAAAGCCGGCCACGTTCGCGGTGGCGCCGGCCACCGTGGCTATGATCAGCGGATTCCGCGCCAGTTCGCGCCAGACGCTGGCCTCGCCGTGGCGCGCCAGCATCCATACCGCCGCCATATTGGCCGGCGGCACCATGACGCCGACGACGATGGCCATGGCCGCGATACCCGGGACGCCATAGAGCTTGCCGGCCACCGCCAAGCCGATGTAGGAGTTGAAGCGGAAGGCACACTGGTATTGCGAGGCGAAGGACATCGGCGTCAGGCGGAAGAATTTCGCCCCGTAGCCCAGCACGATGCCGGTGGCCATGGCCCCCATGGCCACCGCCAGCAGGGGACCGGCCGCCGCCCAGTCGATGCGCGTCTTCACCAGCCCGTTGAACAGCAGGGCCGGAAAGAGCACGAAATAAATCAGCTTTTCGAGACCGCTCCAGAAATGGTCGCCCAGATGCAGCACGCGGCGCAGGCCGCTGCCCAGCAGGATCAGGGCGAAGTCGGGGAGAAGGGCGAGGGCCGGGGCGAGAGCGGGGTTGGGCGTAAGGAGCACGCCGCTAAATTACTCCGGAATCACGCAGTCGTGCAATCTCGGATTCCGTGTAGCCCGCGGCCTTCAGCACGGCCTCGCTGTCGGCACCCGCGGCTGGTGCGGGCGCGGCGTCGGCCCACGGCCAGGCGGAGAGCTTGAAAGGTGGCGCGAACTGTTTGGTGCCGCCGACCTCGACCACCATCTCGCGGGCGACCATTTGCGGGTGCCTGATTGCCTCGTCCATGCGCAGAATCGGCGTAACGCAGCAGTCGGCAGCAGCGAAAATGGGCTCCCAATCGGCGAGCGGCCGGGCAGCAAGCACGGCGGCCAGTTCGCCCTTGACGCGCCGGCCTTCGCTGCCCATGGCCAAACCGAGGGGCGCCAGGTCGGGCCGCTCGATGGCGGCGCAAAGGGCCTGCCAGAACTTGGGCTCCAGGGCGCCCACGGCAAGATAGCGGTCGTCCGCCGTGCGATAGACGCCGTAGCAGGGCACGCCGCCGGTCAGCAGATCGGCGCCGCGTGGCATCGGCTGTCCGAACACTTGGGTGGTGACCAGCGGAAAGATGGTGTGGGCCAGCACGGCATCGGTCATCGCCACATCAACATGGCTGCCCTGCCCCGTCGCCTTGGCGCCGATCACCGCGGCGAGGACGCCGAGCAAGGGAGTGAGCGCCCCCCCCAGCAGATCGCCGATTTGCAGATTGGGAATCGCCGGCGGACCGCTGGCAGTGCCGTCGTGCGTGCCGATCTGATCGAGCAGCCCGGAAGTAGCGAGGTAATTGATGTCGTGACCGGCCAGTTCCGCCCAGGGGCCGGTCTGTCCGTAGCCGGTGATGGCGCAATAGACGATGCGCGGATTGACCGCCCGCACGGCTTCGTAGCCGATGCCGAGTTTGTCCACGACGCCGGGGCGAAAGCTCTCGAAGATCACGTCGGCATCCGCGGCCAGACGCATAAATGCCTCGACGCCGGCGGCCTGTTTCAAATCCAGGCGCAGGCTCTTCTTGTTGCGATTGACCATGCGGAAGAACAGGCTGTCGCCGCTGGCGCCTGCAGAGCGTTCGCCCGGACCCATGGCGCGGGCATAGTCGCCGGCGCCGGTGTCTTCGATCTTGATTACCTCGGCGCCGAGATCCGCCAGATGCATGGTCGCCACCGGACCAGGCAACAGGCGGGTCAGGTCGAGGATACGCAGACCGGCGAGGGGTCCGCGTGCTTCAGTCATATTTTCGGGCGTCCTCGATGACCTTGCCATCATTGGCCAGGCTGCCGACGGCCACCAGTTTCACCTCGGCGCGCAGCTTGGTCACGTCGCGCACGGTATCGGCGATGGCCCTCGCCAACTCCCCGCCGGATGCGCCGACCTCGCAGTTCAGGGTCATCTGGTCGGTGCTGTCCGGGTTCGTTACCACCAGTCGCGCGCGCGCGATTTCCGGGTGGCGCTTGACCACCGCCGCCACCTGCTCGGGATGGACGAACATGCCCTTGATTTTGGTGGTCTGATCGGCGCGCCCCATCCAGCCCTTGATGCGCGTGTTGGTGCGACCGCAGGGTGAAACGCCGGGCAGGAAGGCCGACAGGTCGCCGGTGCCGAAACGGATCAGCGGATAGTCGGTATTGAAGGTGGTCACCACTACTTCGCCGACTTCGCCGACAGCGATAGGGTCACCCGTGCCGGGACGCACGATTTCGACGATCACGCCCTCATCGATCACCAGGCCCTCGCGTGCCTCGGTCTCGTAGGCGATGACGCCCAGTTCGGCCGTGGCGTAGGCCTGATAGCCGGCAATGCCGCGCGCCAGCAGCGCGTCGCGCACCGGCGGCAGAAAGGCTTCGCCCGACACCAGCGCCTTGGTCAGCGACGGAATCTTGACGCCGAGATCGTCGGCTTTCTCCAGCAGGATGCGCAGGAAGGAAGGCGTGCCGACATAGCCGTTGGGCAGCAAGTCGGCCATCGCTGCCACCTGCTGTTCGGTCTGCCCGACGCCGGCCGGGAACACCGTACAACCCAGAGCCTGCGCGCCCGCTTCGAGAATCCATGCGCCCGGCGTCATGTGATAGGAGAAACTGTTGTGCACCAGGTCGCCGGCGCGAAAACCCGCAGCGTAAAGGGCACGTGCCGTGCGCCAGTAGTCTGCAACGCGTCCCTCCGGTTCGTAGATCGGACCCGGCGACGAGAACACACGTCCCAGCCGGCCCCACTGCGATGACGCCAGACCGCCGAACGGCAGCTGCGTCTTCTGCAATTCGATCAGGTCGCTCTTGCGCACCACCGGCAGGCTGGCCAGCGCGGCAGCCGAGGTAATCGCAGCCGCTTCGATGTTCTTCAGTGACTCGGCGAAGTACGTGGTATTCGCCTTGGCGTGCGCGATCTGCTGCGGCAGGCGTGTCGCCAGCGCCGACTTTCGCTCTTCGGCGGAGCGGGTTTCAAGGGCGTCAAAATGCTTCGACATTTCACTGTGCTCCGAGAGTTGGTGAGGCCGCAAAGCGCGCCGCATGGCAAGGCGCGAGGCGGCTTGTTTAGCAGCGCTAAACAAGCCGCCGAGCAACGCCGCCATGCGGCGCGATCTGCGGCCGATTAGGCGAGCCAGCGTTTACGGCGGCGATAGTGCTTGGACTCGCGGAAGCTCTTGCGCTCCCCCGAGGAAATGCCAAGGTAAAACTCCTTGACGTCCTCGTTGTTGGCCAGGTCCTTGGCCGCACCCTCCATGACCACGCGGCCATTCTCGAGGATGTAGCCGAAGTCGGCATAGCGCAGGGCCATGTTGGTGTTCTGTTCGGCGAGAAGAAAGGTCACTTTCTCTCTCTGGTTGAGATCCTTGACGATGCCGAAAACCTCGTCGACGATTTGCGGCGCCAAGCCCATCGAAGGCTCGTCGAGCAGCACCATGGTCGGGTTCGCCATCAGCGCGCGCCCGATGGCGCACATCTGCTGCTCGCCACCCGAGGTGTATGCCGCCTGGCTGGTGCGCCGCGTCTTCAGACGCGG
>JBAZOF010000157.1:0-6372 GCA_041648855.1 Sulfuritalea sp.
TCGAGGCCTGCCTGACCTGCGGGCTCTGCTCTTCGGGCTGTCCGGCGTCGGGGCTCGAGAACATGGACCCGCGCAAGTTCATTCGAATGGCCTTGCTGGGAATGGACGAGGAACTCTCGTCTACCCGGTGGATCTGGTGCTGCACACTGTGCAAGCGCTGCCAGTATGTTTGCCCGATGAATATCGACGTCTCGCAACTGGTTTACCTCGCCCGCGGCAACTGGCCCGAAGACAAAAAGCCGTCCGGCATCGTTCGCTCCTGCCAGCTCACCCGCTCCAGCGATTCGACCAGTGCCATGGGCATGCCACCCGCCGACTTTGTCTCCGTGGTCGAGGAGGTGCTGCAGGAGGTCCGCGCCACGCAGCCGGCTTTCCGGCAATTGCAGGCGCCGATCGACAAGAAGGGCGCGCACTTCTTCGTCAACCAGAACTCGCGCGAGCCGATGAACGAACCGGAGGAAATGGTGCCGCTGTGGAAGATCTTCGACGTCGTCGGCGCCGACTGGACCTATGCATCGGAAGGCTGGGCGGCGGAGAATTTCTGCATGTTCTCGGGCAATGAAGAGGCCTGGCGCGAGGTGATCCGCAAGCGGGTCGATGCGGTCAATGAGCTCGGCTGCGAGGTATGGCTGAACACCGAGTGCGGCCACAGCTACTACTCGATGTGGCACGGCATCGAGCGCTTCGGCCTGCAGGCGAATTTTCGCCTCGAAAGCATCGTCACGTACTACGCCCAATGGATACGCGAAGGCAAGTTGCCGGTCAATTCGCGCTGGAACGCCAATGGCATCAAGTTCACCGTGCAGGACCCGTGCATGATCGTGCGCAAGGCTTACGGCGATGCCATCGCCGAGGACATGCGCTTCGTCGTCAGGACCCTCGTCGGCGAAGAGAACTTCGTCGACATGCAGCCCAACCGCAGCGCCAACTATTGCTGCGGCGGCGGCGGCGGTTTCCTCCAGGCCGGCATGACTGACCACCGGCGAGCTTACGGCAAGCGCAAGTTCGACCAGATCGCCGCCACCGGCGCCGCCTATGTCCTCACGCCCTGCCACAACTGCCATTCGCAGATGCACGACATCGGACACTTTTACGGCGGGCACTATGGGGTCGTCCATCTGTGGACGCTGATCTGCCTCTCGCTGGGGATACTCGGCAAGAACGAGCGCATCTACCTGGGACCGGAGCTGCGCGGCTGAACCATGTCCTCCGGCGCGACAACACTGGAAACCGAAGTCCTCATCATCGGCGGCGGCGTGACCGGCACCGGGATCATGCGCGACCTCGCGCTGCGCGGCATCCACAGCCTGCTGGTCGACAAGCGCGACCTGTGCGCCGGCGCCTCCGGCGGCAATCACGGCCTGCTGCATTCGGGCGGCCGTTATGTGTCGACCGATCCCGCCGCGGCGATGGAATGCCGTCAGGAAAACGCGCTGCTCAAGCGGCTCGCGCCGCAGTGCATCGAAACCGCCGGCGGACTGTTCGTCGCGGTCGAGGGAGATGATCCGGCGTTTGCCGAGAAGTTTCCGGCACTGTGCCGGAATGCCGGCATCGATTGCGAGGAACTGAGTCCCGGCGAGGCGCGCAGGCTGGAACCCGTGCTCTCGGACAAGCTGTTCAAGGCCTGTCGCGTACCCGATGCCACCATCGATCCCTTTCACCTGGCCCTGCTGAATGTCGATCATGCCCGCCTGATCAACGGCAGCGTCTATCGTCCGCACACGGAAGTCCTGGGCTTCGAGATGGCGGACGGGGAAATCCGCGCGGCGATCTGCCACGATCATCTGCACAACCGGCCGCTCACGATCCGTGCCAGGCAGTTCGTGAACGCCGGCGGCGCCTGGGCCATGAACGTCGCACGGCTGGCGGCTTGTGCCGACGTGCACCTGCTCTACGCGAAGGGAACCATCCTGGTCAGCAGCGACCGCCTGGCGCACCATGTCGTCAACCGGCTGCGGCCTCCCGGCGACGGCGACATCCTGGTGCCGGGCGGCACGGTTTCCCTGCTCGGCACCACCTCCACCCGCGTCGACGATCTCGAAAACGTCAGTCCCGTTGCGGAGGAAATCGATCGCAACATCCGCGAGGGGGCGGCGATGATTCCGGCACTGGCCGGCGCCCGTTACATCCGGGCCTTTTCCCGGGTCCGGCCATTGCTGCAGGCAGCCGGGAATGCCAGCGACCGCGCCGCATCGCGCGGTTTTGCGCTGCTCGATCACGCCACGCAAGGCATCGGCAATTTCTGCACCATCACCGGCGGCAAGCTCACGACCTTCCGCTTGATGGCCGAAAAAACTGCCGACCTCGTCGCCGGCCGGCTCGGCAACGACCAAGCCTGCACGACCGCCACCGTTCCGTTGCCCGATGACGAAGCCTGCAGCTGGACCGAGCCTGGCACCGCACTGAAGCACTGGCATCGGGACAGCGATCCCGACGACATGATCCTCTGCGAATGCGAAATGCTGCCGCAATCGGCGATCGAGCAGGTCTTCGCCGGCTCACCCGGCATCGAACAGGAGCGGACCCTCCAAGCCGTCGCCCTGCGTACCCGGGCAGGAAAGGGCCCCTGCCAGGGATCGTTCTGCGGCATCCGCATCACCTCCTGGCTTTACGACCAGGGCTGCTACCGCGATGCCACCGGTCTTGCCCACCTGCGCGATTTCTTCGACGAGCGCTTCAAGGGCCAGCGCAGCGTCATCTGGGGGCAGCAGGCGGCGCAGATGGAACTGGCGGAAGCCCTGCACTGCGGGCTGCTCGGCCTCGACACACTGGAGGGCGACCGGTGAGCGCCGAGCCGCGACATTTCACCACGCAACTGGCGGTGATTGGCTCGGGCATCGCCGGCTTTGCCGCGTCGATTTTTGCCATCAACCGCAAGATCCTCACCGCACAAGTCGGCAACACCGGGGCGGTGGCCTACACCACGGGCTACCTGGACTTGATCGGCAAGCTGGGCGGCGCGGCGGGCCTCGTCACCGACCCCTGGCAGGCGCTGGAAAGTCTGCGCGAAACGGAACCGAAGCATCCGCTCTGCAGGGTTGCCGCAGGCGACATTCAGCAGGCATTCGCCGAATTCACGGACTTTCTCGGCGCTTGCGGGCTGGCCTACAGTGCGCCGGGGCGTTCCAATATCACGGCGCTGACTCCGGTCGGCACCCTGAAGCAGACGCTCTGCGTGCCGGCCACCATGGCGGCCGGGCCGCGCGCCCTGGCCGCCAACGCGCCCTGCGTGATCGTCGATTTCAGGGGCCTGAAGGGCTTCAGCGGCGCCGAGGTGGTGGCCAATCTGCGGGCTCGCTGGCCGCACCTGACTACGCAGCGCATCGTCTTTCCCGGCATGGAGCGCGGCGAGGTGTATCCCGAAGTCATGGCCCGGGCGCTGGAAGTTCCGGCCACCCGGGAAAAGCTGGCCGAGGCGCTGAGCGGTGTTGCCGGATCGGCCAGGGTCATCGGCCTTCCGGCGATCCTCGGCATGCACCGCCCGGACCATGTGCTGGCCGAACTGGAGCGCCTCACGGGCCGCGAGATATTCGAGATTCCCACCATGCCGCCGTCCGTGCCGGGCATCCGCCTGCGCGAGCTGTTCCAGCAGGTGTTGCCGCAGCAGGGGGTGACCCTGATTCCCCAGCAGAGAGTCGCCTCGCTGAGCTTTGACGGCGACAGCGCGACGCTCGCCCTGAGCGACAGCTATGGCCCGATCCGGATCCATGCGCAAGCGGTCATCCTGGCCACCGGTCGCTTCCTCAGCGGCGGCCTCGAAGCGCATCCCGCTGGAATCCGCGAGCACTTGCTGGACCTGCCGGTGACCCAGCCGGCAGGCAGAGCCGACTGGTACCGCGAACGCTACACCGACCCGCGCGGCCACGCCATCCACCGCGCCGGCATCGAAGTCGACGATTCCTTCAGGCCTTTGACCCGCGAGGGTCGCCGCTATCACGACCGCCTGTTCGCCGCCGGGGTCATTCTTGCCCACCAGGACTGGATACGCGGCCGCAGCGGGGCGGGCATCGCCATCGCCACGGCCTTCAAGGCGGTAACGGAAGCGGAGCGGTTTCTGTCGGGCCGCTAAGCTCGCTCCTCATCCAGGGCAGGGCGCCCGCAACTCAGTCCTCGATGCGCAGTCCGCTCGCCGCATCGAAATGGTGTTCGTTCGCCGGGTCGTAATGCAGCGCCAGCTTGCCGGTATGCGCGGCAAAGGACTGATGCAGGCGGACCGCGACGCGGGCCGCGTTCGAACTTTCGGCGAGACGGCCGTAGACCAGCGTGTCGCTGCCGAGCGGCTCCAGCAGGTCGACGTCCACGGTCAGCATCGCTTCGC
The DNA here is from genome assembly GCA_041648855.1 of Sulfuritalea sp. GTDB lineage: Bacteria > Pseudomonadota > Gammaproteobacteria > Burkholderiales > Rhodocyclaceae > Sulfuritalea. Next base: position 4,319 of record JBAZOF010000157.1, read on the forward strand.
TCGGCGCGCAGGGTTCGAGGTGCTCCGGGCGAATGCCGAGCAGAATGTCCCGCCCATTTCGCTGTGTCGGAATCAGGTTCATCGGCGGCGAACCGATGAAGCCGGCGACGAAGGTCGTGGCCGGCTTGGCATAGACATCGAGCGGGGCGCCGATCTGCTCGGCGCGCCCGGCGTTCATCACCAGCATGCGCTGCGCCATGGTCATGGCCTCGACCTGGTCGTGGGTGACGTACAGGCTGGTCGTCGCCAGGCGCCGGTGCAGGGCCTGCAATTCGGCGCGCATCTGCACCCGCAGCTTGGCGTCGAGGTTCGACAGCGGTTCGTCGAAGAGGAACACCGCCGGCTCGCGCACGATGGCGCGACCCATGGCGACGCGCTGGCGCTGGCCGCCGGAAAGCTCGCGCGGCTTGCGATCGAGGTAGGGGCCGAGTTCCAGGATCTCCGCCGCCCGCTTGACGTGCGCTTCGATCTCGGCCGGGGGCATGCGGCGGCTCTTGAGGCCATAGGCCATGTTCTGGCGCACCGACATGTGGGGGTAGAGCGCATAGTTCTGGAACACCATGGCGATGTTGCGGTCCTTGGGTTCGAGGTCGTTCACCACGCGCTCGCCGATCGCGATCTCGCCGGAGGTGATCGTTTCAAGCCCCGCCACCATGCGCAACAGCGTCGATTTGCCGCAGCCCGAAGGCCCGACCATCACCACGAACTCGCCGTCGGCGATGTCCACGTCGATGCCCTGGATCACCTTGACGGCGCCGAAGGATTTGTGCACGTTGCGGATCGATACGCTGGCCATTATCGTTTGCTCATTTTTCGGTTTCCACGAGTCCCTTGACGAACCACTTCTGCATCAGCAGAACCACCGCCGCCGGCGGCAGCATGGCCAGCATCGCGGTGGCCATGATCAGGTTCCACTCGTTGGCCGAGTCTCCGCCGACGATCATGCGCTTGATGCCGATCACCACCGTGTACATCGACTCGTCGCTGGTGATCAGCAGCGGCCACAGGTACTGGTTCCAGCCGTAGATGAACTGGATGACGAAGAGTGCCGCCATGGTGGTCTTCGACAGCGGCACCACCACGTCCCAGAAGAAGCGCATCGGCCCGGCGCCGTCGATGCGCGCCGCCTCGGCCAGTTCGTCCGGAATGGTCATGAAGAACTGGCGGAAAAGGAAGGTGGCGGTTGCCGAGGCGATCAGCGGCAGCGTAAGGCCGGCATAGGTATTGAGCAGGCCGAGGTCGGCCATCACCTTGAAAGTCGGGATGATGCGCACCTCGACCGGCAGCATCAGGGTGACGAAGATCATCCAGAAAAAGAAATTGCGCAGCGGGAAGCGGAAATAGACGATGGCGAACGACGAGAGGATCGAGATGGTGGTCTTGCCCAGCGGCACCGCCAGCGCCATCACCGTGCTGTTGATCAGCATGTCCAGCACCGCCGCCTTCGAGCCGGTGGTCGATCCGGCGAACAGCACCTGGGAATAGTTGTCGATGAAATGGCTGCCCGGCAGCAGCGGCATCGGCACCGACATGATCTCGTCGAGCGAAAGCGTGGACGCGACGAAGGTCACATAGAGCGGAAAGGCGATCAATAGCGCGCCGACGATCAGGACGGCGTGCGTGATGAAGTCGAGCAACGGCCGTTTCTCTACCATGGGGCGCCCATCAGTACTGCACCTTGCGCTCGATGAAGCGGAACTGGATCACTGTCAGCGCGATGACGATGATCATCAGGATCACCGATTGCGCCGAGGAGCCGCCGATGTCGGCCGACTTCACGCCGTCGTGGTACACCTTGTACACCAGGATCTGGGTTGCCTGCGCCGGCCCGCCCTGCGTGGTCGCGTCGATCACGCCGAAGGTTTCGAAGAAGGCATAGACGATGTTGACCACCAGCAGGAAGAAGGCGGTCGGCGACAGCAGTGGCAGCACGATGGTCCAGAAGCGCCGCGCCGGCCCCGCGCCGTCGATCGCCGCCGCCTCGATCAGCGACTTCGGAATCGACTGCAGCCCGGCGAGGAAGAACAGGAAGTTGTAGCTGATCTGCTTCCACA
>JBAZOF010000158.1:0-6308 GCA_041648855.1 Sulfuritalea sp.
GCCGCGGCCCTGCTGAAGAGCGACTGGGGTGTCGAGGCCGATCTCTGGTCCTGCCCGAGCTTCAACGAACTGGCGCGCGACGGCCAGGACTGCGCGCGCTGGAACCTGCTGCATCCGACTGAAAAGTCGCGCGTGCCGCATGTCTCGGCCTGCCTCGCCGAAACGCGGGGGCCGGTCATTGCGGCGACCGATTACATTCGGGTCTTCGCCGAGCAGATCCGTTCGCTGGTGCCGCGCCATTACACCGTGCTGGGCACCGACGGCTTCGGCCGCTCGGACACGCGTGAAAAGCTGCGCCACTTCTTCGAGGTGGATCGCTACTGGATCACGCTGGCCGCCCTGTCGGCATTGGCCGACGACGGCCAGGTGAAGCGGGAAAAAGTGGCCGAGGCAATCAGGAAATACAGCCTCGATCCGAACAAGCCCAACCCGGTGAAGGTGTAAGCCATGAGCATAGTCGAAGTGAAAGTGCCCGATATCGGCGACTTCAAGGACGTGCCGGTCATCGAACTGCTGGTCAAGGTCGGCGACCGGGTGACGGCGGAAGATTCCCTCGTGACGCTGGAGTCGGACAAGGCGACCATGGACGTGCCCTCGCCCGTTTCGGGCGTGGTCACCGAGTTGAAGCTGAAGATCGGGGACAAGGTGGCGGAAGGCACGCTGGTCGCGCTGATCGACTCCGCCGGCGCGGGAATGGAAGTCGGCGCTGGTGCTACGGTGGCAACGGCCCCGGCGGCCCCGGCAACAGCACTGGCGCATGCCGCCGCGCCTCAGGTGCAAGCCCCCGCCACTGTTCCGATTGCAGCTCCGGTAGTCGAGGACGCCGGCCCCGGGTCGGACTTTCGCCCGGGCGATACCGAACTGATCCCCGCGCAGCCCCGCGTCTCGATGCCTACGGCGGCGGACAGGCTTACCGGCCAGGCGGCCCACGCCAGTCCGTCGGTGCGCCGCTTTGCACGCGAACTGGGCGTCGATGTCGCCAAGGTGCCGGGCAGCGGCCCGAAGGGGCGCATCCTGCAAAGCGACGTCCAGGCTTGGGTCAAGGGCGTCATCAGCGGGGCGACGCCCGCGGCCGCGCCGGCCGCCGTTTCCGGCGGTGCAAGTTTGGGCGGATTGGATCTGCTGCCGTGGCCGAAAATCGATTTCTCGAAATTCGGTGCGATCGAAGTGCAGCCGCTGTCGCGCATCAAGAAGATCTCCGGCGCCAACCTGTCGCGCAACTGGGCCATGATTCCGGCCGTCACCTATCACGAAGACGCCGACATCACCGAGCTCGAAGCCTTCCGCGTTCAGATCAACAAGGAAAACGAAAAAGGCGCAGACAAAACTGTGGCGAAGCTGACCATGCTCGCCTTCCTGATCAAGGCCTGCGTCAAGGCCATGCAGAAGTACCCCGAGTTCAATGCCTCGATCGATGGCGACAACTTGGTGATGAAGAAATATTTCAACATCGGCTTCGCCGCCGACACACCGAATGGCCTGGTGGTGCCGGTGATCAAGAATGCCGAGAGCAAGGGCGTGTTCGATCTGGCGCGCGAATCCGGCGAGTTGGCGAAACAGGCGCGCGAAGGCAAGCTCAAGCCGGCCGACATGCAGGGCGCCTGCTTCACCATTTCGAGTGTCGGCGGCATCGGCGGCACAGGCTTTGCACCCATCGTCAATGCGCCGGAAGTGGCGATTCTCGGCGTCAGCAAGTCGGCCATGAAGCCGGTATGGGACGGCAAGGCCTTCGTGCCGCGCCTGATCCTGCCACTGTCTCTCACCGCCGACCACCGCGTCATCGACGGTGCGCTGGCGACGCGCTTCAACGTCTATCTGGCGCAGCTGCTGGCCGACATGCGCAGGAGCATGCTGTGACAACTCTCACCGTAGTCAAGAAGGGCGATACGGTGGCCATCGCCGCCGACGGCCTCACCACGTTCGGCGATACCCGCCTGGCGCGCAGCTACAAGGGCGAGCACGACAAGATCCTCAACATCGCCGGGTCATGGATCGGCATCTGCGGCTCGTCGGCGCACCACCTGGTGCTGCTCTCCGCATTCTCCAAGCTGGAGGACATCCGGCTCGGTTCGCGCATGGAGGTGTATGAGACCTTTCGCCGGCTGCATCCGATACTCAAGGAGCATGCCTTCCTTAATCCCAAGGAAGACGAGGACGATCCCTACGAGAGCTCGCAGATCACCGCGCTGATCGCCAACGGCTCGGGCATCTACGGCATCTATTCGTATCGCGAGGTGTTCGAGTTCGACCGGGTCTGGGCCGCCGGCTCCGGCCGCAACTTCGCGCTCGGCGCGATGCATGCGCTCTATGACACCGATATGTCGGCGGCGCGCATTGCCGAGGCCGGGGTCGCCGCCGGAATCGAATTCGATACCTCGTCCGGGCCGCCGATCGTGGTCCATGAGGTCAAGCTGGAAGGAAAACCGAATGAGTGACAGCGTCGAAGTGAAAGTCCCCGACATCGGCGACTTCAAGGATGTGCCGATCATCGAAGTCCTGGTCAAGGTCGGCGACTCGGTCGCGGCGGAGGATTCGCTGATTACCCTGGAATCGGACAAGGCGACCATGGATGTGCCATCGCCGGTCTCGGGTGTGGTGACCGAACTGAGGGTCAAGGTGGGCGACAAGGTTGCGCAAGGCACGCTGGTGGCGATGATCGCCGCTAGCGAAGCCAAGGCCACGGCAAAAGTTCCCGAAGGGACGCAGAGCGCTGGCGCTGGCGACACGGCGAGCAAGGCAGTCGCTGCGCCCGTGGTGCCTGCTCCAGCGCCTGCCGTCGGCGCTGCAGGCAAATATGCCGGCAAGGTCGATCTTGAATGCGAGATGCTGGTGCTCGGCGCCGGCCCCGGCGGCTATTCGGCCGCATTCCGCGCCGCCGATCTGGGCATGAAGACGGTGATCGTCGAACGCTACGCCAGCTTGGGCGGTGTTTGCCTCAACGTCGGCTGCATTCCGTCGAAGGCGCTGTTGCACGTCGCCGCCGTGATCGAGGAAGCGAGTCACGTCGGAGAAACCGGCATCGGCTTCGCTCAGCCTTCGATCGACGTCGACAAGTTGCGCGCACACAAATCGAAAGTGGTGGGCAAGCTCACCGGCGGCCTCACCGGCATGGCCAAGGCACGCAAGGTCGAGACCGTGCGCGGCTACGGCCATTTCCTCGATGCCTTTCATCTCGAGGTCGAGGGCACCACCGGCGACGCGCAGGACAAGACCGGCGAGAAGAAAGTCATCCGTTTCCAGAAGTGCATCATCGCGGCGGGCAGCGCGGCGGTACACCTGCCGTTCATTCCCAAGGACCCGCGCATCGTCGATTCGACCGGCGCGCTGGAGCTGCGCTTCATGCCGAAGAAAATGCTGGTGATCGGCGGCGGCATCATCGGCCTCGAAATGGCGACGGTGTATTCGACACTGGGCGCTCGCGTCGATGTGGTCGAGATGCTCGACGGCCTGATGCAGGGGCCGGACCGCGACCTGGTCAAGGTCTGGGAAAAGCAGAATGCCAAGCGCTTCGACAAGGTGATGCTGAAGACCAAAACCGTCGCCGTCGAGGCGAAGGGCGACGGTCTCTGGGTCAAATTCGAAGGTGAGCAAGCGCCGGCCGAGGCCCAGCGCTACGACATGATCCTTCAATCCGCCGGGCGTGCGCCCAACGGCAAGAAGATCGGCGCCGACCAAGCCGGTGTGGCAGTGACCGAGCGTGGCTTCATCCCGGTCGATTCCCGGATGCGCACCAACATTCCGCACATTTATGCCATCGGCGACATCGTCGGCCAGCCCATGCTGGCGCACAAGGCTGTGCATGAGGCGCATGTGGCGGCCGAGGCAGCGGCGGGACAGAAGAGCCACTTCGACGCGACGGTGATCCCCGGCGTCGCCTACACGCATCCCGAAGTAGCCTGGGTCGGCGTCGGCGAAGACGAGGCGAAGAAAGCCGGACGCAAAGTCAGTTCGGCGAAGTTCCCCTGGGCGGCCTCGGGCCGGGCGATCGCCAACGGCGCCGAGTACGGCTTCACCAAACTGGTGTTCGACGAGGAAACTCATCGCGTGATCGGCGGCAGCATCGTCGGTCCCAACGCCGGCGACATGATCGGCGAAGTCGCGCTGGCCATCGAAATGGGCGCCGATGCGGTGGATATCGGCAAGACCATCCACCCGCATCCGACCCTGGGGGAAACCATAGGCATGGCGGCCGAGGTGGCGCATGGTTCCTGCACCGACCTGCCGCCGATGCGCAAGAAATGAGCTGATGATCGGGTAGACTGCCCGGTACTGTGTTCAACAAGCTGATCTCACGGTTCCAGGAAAGAAAAAGGACGTCGGAGCATCCACTGGCTTCGGACGCGGGTCTGAATGCCGTGATGGCCGATATTTCCGACGTGGACCCGCGGCGCCTGCTGTTCGATATCGATCACTGGCTCGAAGGCACGGAGGCGAGCGTTGCAGAAATCGGCCCCGTGCTTGCCTTGCGCGCCCTGGCACGGCTGGACCAGTTTTCCCGACCCAGCGCCCGGCACCTGCTGTCGCGCTATCTTTCGGTCGGCGAACGCGAATATCTGACGGACTCGGCCTGGTCTGCGCTTGAAACGCACGCCGAACAGCAGTTTCGCTGCTACCGGTCGTTCCTGACCCCGTCGCTGGAATTGCCGACGGAGGACGACAAGGTCCGCATGGCCCGCTGCGCCGCCCGAGCCATGATGGCCTGGGCCCTGCGCAAGAAACTGCAGCACTTTCGCTACCGCAGGCCCGCAATGGATTTGTGGCAGGATGCCCACGAGCTGCTGGATGTGCTGGGACGCTTGAGGCTGATGAAGACCTTCGTCGTTCCCTACCGCAACGAGGAAAATACGACTCCGCTCGGCGAGTATCTGATCGGGCTGTATCTTGAATTTGTGCCGATCAGCAATCTGGTGCCGCAACAAATCGAATTTGCCGAAGGCGTCCTGCGTTTCTGCGACGGACTGGACTTGAGTTCGCAGCCTCATGAACAAAGCACGCATTCGATCGACCTGTCGGCAGCGAAGGCCCCGCAACGCCTGAAGCCGGGTGAGCCCGGGAGCAGCACGCTTCGCTACTGCTCGGTACCGAGGCTGGGTAGCGGCCTGATGCGCCTGGCGGCGCAAGTGAAGAAGGCGGAAAATCCTCCCGAGTGGTTGGCGCAGGTGCCAGCCACCCGCGAGCAGATCGATAGTGCCATCTCGATCCTGATGGCGTATTGGACGTCCGCGCCGCCGAAACGGGGCAAGGACCGGGTTGCCAGAAAGGGCGAGTTGCGCGTGATGCTCTGCTTTGGCTTAGCCCGGCGCATGATCGCTGCGGCGAATTTTGCGCGCATGGGGCGCTCCTTCAAGTACGAAGGCAATGACGTAGACCGGATCGTCCGGCAGTTCGACGAAGCCCGCTTTGGCAGTGTTGCCGCGAAGGATGCCCCGGCTGCGGAACCGGTTGCCGATGAGGTCAAAAGCCCGATGGAAATTCTGCGTCGGCTTGAAACGGGCGGCGACCAGGCGCAAATGGAAAGCTGGATGCAGGCGGACGGCAGTGACACCGGCCTCGGGGTCATCGTGCCGGCCGTGTTGCCGCGCCACCGCATCGGCTTGCTGGTCTGTTTGCGCGAAGCCGATGGCATCGATTGGCGACTGGGCCTGATCCGGCGCATCGGGCGTGACGCCGCGAATCGCCCGAGCATCGGTGTCGAAACCCTGGGCTGGCCGTCGATCTGCGCCCTGGCCAAGCCGGTCGGTGAAGAAAGCGCCTGGACCAAGGTGGCCGATGGCGGCGGGCATGGCTGGTCCGACGCGATCATCGTCAGCCTCGATGGCCGCGACCTGGTTCTACCTGCAGGAACATTTGTTTCCGGGCTGGAGGTCGAGTTGCGCAGCGAAATTGGACTCTGGCGAGTACGCCTGGACAATCTGCTCGACCGCGGACCGGATTATGATCGGATCGAATTCACACGCATATCCTGAAAATTCCATGACACAAGACGAACTCAAGCAAGCAGTGGCCCGCGCGGCCCGTGATTATGTGGCAGACCGGCTCCCGGTCGGGGCCATCCTGGGAGTCGGCACCGGCTCCACCGCGAATTTCTTCATCGACGAGATCGCCGCCATCAAGGACCGCCTCGGCGGCACCGTGGCAAGTTCCGAAGCGACGGCAGCGCGGCTGGCCGGCCATGGCATCCGCGTGTTCGACCTCAACGATATCGACGCCATGGGCATCTATGTCGATGGAGCGGACGAGATCGATGCCAGCATGGCGATGGTCAAGGGCGGCGGCGGGGCGCTGACGCGCGAGAAGATCGTTGCCGC
>JBAZOF010000159.1:0-6233 GCA_041648855.1 Sulfuritalea sp.
GCATTTATAGAACTACTGACTCAAGGGCTTGCGCGTAAGGATGTCAGCAAAATTTTCGAGAATGTCACCTTGGTCTGCTTCAATTACGACAGGTGCATTGAACACTTCTTACTGCATGGATTGATGCTGCGATACGGCATTGAAAAAGATGAGGCTACTAAAGTAGTTCAGAGCCTGAGAATTCTTCATCCATATGGTACCGTTGGTCGCTATTTTTCCCAGTCTGGCCAGGCTATTCGCTTCGGTTGGGCCGGTATTCCGCCTCTCGAATCCATCACCAGCAACCTTCGAACGTATACGGAAGAAATTGCGGATAAGAAAGCGCTAAGCATGATGCAGAACGCCATCGCGGAATCCGAGATGGCCGTATTTCTGGGGACTGCTTTTCATCCAAATAATATGCAGCTTATGGCCGGCGGTTTGGGACAACCCAGCTCAAAGCGCGTATATGCGACGGTCGAAGGGATCTCCGAGCAAAACAGGCAAATGGTCCATAACGACATCTCAGAATTGTTTAATAAGAGTAATTTGCAGATCAATTTCGCGGGTACATGCGCTGACTTATTTGACCGATACAGCATGCACTTGCGCCGCTAACCTGATCAGGTTGAATCGCTAGCTGGCTATGTTCTGGAGTTCGGTGACACAACTTCCGTAAAGCGAGCGTGGAATAAGTGGAAGCCGCCCTAGTCAAAGCGTCACCGACTACCGGAAGGTACCGATCCGACTGACCCATTGTCCAAAGGAAGACTGGACTCACCTCCAGCCATGTCTTGACGTTGCGCCGAGCCCACAAAAAAACGGCTCCCATCGCTGGGAGCCGCTTTAATTCTGGTGCCGGCAGTCGGAATCGAACTGACGACCTACCGCTTACAAGGCGGTTGCTCTACCAACTGAGCTATGCCGGCCAAAAATGGAATTATAACGGAGCCGATCCGCTATAAACTTCCCTTTCGCCCTATCCGACGTCGCCCATGGTCGCCAGTTCGACTCCCCGCCAGCCTTTGAATCTGCTTGTGATCGCCGCATCCGACGAAGTGGTGGCGCGCCTGCATCCTGTCTTTGCCGGGGCCGACAAAGCCAGTGAATTTCACCGCGTCGACACCCCGGCCGGGCTGCGCGAGGCCTTGCCCGAGCAGCCGTGGGATGCGGTGCTCTACATTCCAGGTCTTGCCTCGCTTTCGGTAAAAGCGGCGGTGCAGCAGATCGATACCGCCGGCTTCGACCTGCCGCTGATCGTCGTCGCCGGCCCTGACGACGAACGCACAATGCAGCCGGCGATGAAGGCAGGGGCGCGCGACGTGATCGATGCGGACCGCCTGGAAAGGCTGATTCCCGCGGTCGAGCGCGAAGTGCGCGAAGCTCGCCATCGCGCAGACCACCGCGCGGCGCTGGAAATGCTCAACGAGAGCCAGGCGCGCTTCGACGCGCTGGCATCCAACCTGCCGGGCATGCTGTTTCAGTTGCGGCGCGACGCCGAAGGCGGCTTTCGTTTTCTGTTCGTCAGCGAAGGCTGCCAGAAGCTCTTCGGCTTCAAGCAGCAGCATCTGCTGGCCTCGGCCGACAGGCTGTTCGATGCCTTCGAGCCGGACGCGCGAAAAAGCCTCGAAAACGCCCTGCGCAAGTCCGCCGCCAACGGCACCCTGCTCAACTGGGAGGGATACACCCGTCGTGCCCGGCAAAAGTGGATCAACCTGCGGTCGACGCCGCATCGCTTCGATTCCGGCGTGGTCGAGTGGCGCGGCATCGCGACCAACGTGACCGAGAGCAAGGAAAACGAAGCCGAACTGCGCGCCTCGCGGCAGCAGTTGGCCGAGCTTTCCACCCACCTCGAAGCCGTCAAGGAAGAAGAGCGCGAGCGAATCTCGCGCGACATCCACGACGAGCTCGGCTCCATCCTGGTTTTCCTGAAGATCGAGGCCGCGCATCTGGCCAGCAAGCTGCCCAAGGGCGCCGACCATCTGCGCGAGAAGGCGCACTCGATCGAGCATCTGCTCGATCAGGCGATGAGCACGGCGAGCCGCGTCGCCCGCGAATTGCGCCCCGGCATCCTCAAGGAGTTCGGCCTGCCCGCGGCGATCGAATGCCAGGCGGAGGACTTCAGCCAGCGCTTCGGCATCCCCTGTCGGGTCCAATGCGACGAAGACGCCATCGAGCCGGAACCGGACACTTCGCTGGCGCTGTTCCGCATCGCACAGGAGGCGCTGACCAATGTCGCGAAACATTCGCACGCATCGCTGGTTGTCATGCGTTTGCGGCGTGAAAGCGGTAACATCGTGCTCGAGATCAGGGACAACGGACGCGGCATTTCGGAGGTGGATATGCAGAAGCCGAAATCCTTTGGTCTGCGCGGAATCCGCGAGCGGGTATTGAGTCTTGCCGGCAAATTTTTCATCGGACCGGCTGAACACGGCGGCACCCACATCATCCTGCGCGTTCCGGAACGGGCAGATGCGGAGCCGCCGAGCGAAGAGGAATTGCAGCGCAACCTGTTTTAACCATGGCCGATAAAATCCACGTTCTCATTGCCGATGACCATGCCATTGTGCGGCAGGGCCTGAAACAGATTCTTTCCGAAACCGAGGATTTGCTCGTCACCGGCGAGACCGACGATGGCGCCGAAGCCCTGCAGCTCGCCCGACAGCAGCCTTGGGACGTGTTTCTGCTCGACGTCTCGATGCCCAACCGCAACGGCATCGATACCCTGAAGCAGTTGAAGAAGGAATTCCCGCGCCTGCCGGTGCTGATGCTCAGCATGCATCCGGAGGAACAATACGCGGTACGCGCCCTGAAGGCCGGCGCCTCGGGCTACCTCACCAAGCAGAGCGCGCCCGAACTGCTGGTCACCGCGATTCGCCAGGTGGCCTCCGGCCAGAAATACCTGAGCCCGGCCGTCGCCCAGCAACTGGCGGAAGCGATATCCGACAATTCCGACAAATCGCCGCATGAGCGCATCACGGATCGCGAATATCAGGTGCTGGTGCTTATTTCCACCGGCAATACGCTGACGCAGATTGCCGAAAAGCTCAACCTCGGCGTCGCCACCGTCAGCACCTACCGTGCCCGGCTGCTGGAGAAGATGGGCCTCAAGAGCACGGCAGAACTGATTCGCTACGGCCTCGAACATGGACTGGCGGAGTGATCCGGATGCCGCAAAACCGGCCATCTGAGACATACTGGCAACAAAATCGCGCAGCACCGGCCTGATGCGGCCGGCTTGACAACCAGAGGAGGAGCCAGCATGAAGACCTTGAAACAATTGCTTGAAGAGCGTCCGCGGGCACCGGTTTCCGTGTCGCCCGATGACTCCGTTTTCTCTGCGCTCGAACTCATGGCGAAACATGACATTGGCGCTGTGCTGGTGATGAGCGGCGACCAACTCGTGGGAATCTTCAGTGAGCGCGATTACGCCCGCAAGATCATCCTGCTGGGCAAGTCGTCGAAGGACACCCAGGTGCGCGAGATCATGACCGAGAAGGTGCTTTATGTCCGCCCCGAGCAGACGACCGATCAGGCGATGGCACTGATGACCGACAAGCGCATTCGCCACCTGCCCGTGCTTGACGCCGCTCAAAAGGTAGTCGGCATGGTATCGATAGGCGACATGGTCAAGGAAACCATCTCGGAACAAGCCTTCCTGATCCAGCAACTGGAGCAGTACATCGCCGGTTGACCTGGACGGGAATCCGACATGGAACCGACTGACGCGAGCGATGCTCCCGAACTGATGCAGGCCCGCCTGGTCGACCTGCGCACCGAGCATCGCGACCTCGACGACGCGATCAGCCGCCTGACGCTGACGCCGCCGGAAGACCAACTGATGCTGCGGCGCCTGAAGAAAAGAAAACTGCTGATCAAGGACCGCATCTCGGCGCTGGAGCGCTTGCTCGATCCCGATCCCGACGAATACGCATGAGCGCCGCCGCAGGGCCGCCCCAAGGCGGCGCAGCAAAAAACATGGAGCCGCGCAAGCGGCGAACCACAATCACCCCCTTCCTCGCGAAGGGGGATGGGGAGATGGCAGTTCAATGACCTACAACTTCGATACGCTCGCCCTGCATGCAGGCCAGGTGCCGGACGAAACCTTCGGCGCGCGGGCGACGCCGATCTACCTCACCACCTCGTTCGTTTTCAAGGATTCCGACCAGGCCGCGGCGCTGTTCAACATGGAGCGCGCCGGCCATGTCTATTCGCGCATCTCCAATCCGACCAACGCGGTGCTCGAAGAGCGCATCGCGGCGCTCGAAGGCGGCGTCGGCGCGATTGCGGTGGCTTCGGGCCAAGCGGCGATGCATCTCGCGATAGCCACGCTGATGGGCGCCGGCTCGCACATCGTCGCCAGCCGCTCGCTGTATGGCGGGTCGCACAACCTGCTCGACTACACGCTGCCGCGCTTCGGCATCACCACCACCTTCGTCGATCCGCGCGACCTCGACGCCTGGCGCGCCGCGATCCGCCCCGAAACGCGCCTGCTGTTCGGCGAAACGCTGGGCAATCCCGGCCTCGATGTGCTGGACATCCCGCAAGTGGCGGCGCTGGCGCATGAGCACGGCCTGCCCCTGATGGTGGACAGCACCTTCACCACGCCCTGGCTGATGCGCCCCTTCGATCACGGCGCGGACCTGATTTTTCATTCCGCCACCAAGTTTCTCGGCGGCCACGGCGTCGCCATCGGCGGCCTGCTGGTCGATGGCGGCAGCTTCGACTGGGAGGCTTCAGGCGGAAAGTTCCCGACGCTGACCGAGCCCTATGAAGGATTCCACGGCATGGATTTCAGCGAGGAATCCACCGTGGCCGCCTTCCTGCTGCGGGCGCGCCGCGAGGGCCTGCGCGATTTCGGCGCCTGCATGAGCCCGATGACCGCCTTCCAGTTGCTGCAGGGCGTCGAGACCCTGCCGCTGCGCATGGAACGGCACATCGCCAACACGCGCCAGGCGGTCGCGCATCTGATGAAGCACGAAGCCGTGGCGGGCGTGGGCTACCCCGAACTGGAGAACCATCCAGACCATGCGCTGGCGCAAAAGCTGCTGCCGCGCGGCGCCGGCTCCGTATTCAGCTTCACGCTCAAGGGTGGCCGTGCTGCAGGGCGCAAGTTCATCGAAGCCTTGCGCGTCTTTTCGCATCTCGCCAACGTCGGCGATGCCAAATCGCTGGTGATCCATCCCGCCTCCACGACCCATTTCCGCATGTCCGATGCGGCGCTGGTTGCCGCGGGCATCCACCCCGGCACCATCCGCCTGTCGATCGGCCTCGAAGATGCCGGCGACCTGATCGAAGACCTCAACCGCGGCCTCGCTGCCGCCCAGAAAACGTAAATGCGGGCCTGACCATGCAGATCGAAATCAACGGCCAGGCGGCTTACGCCTACACCGGTGGCAAGCCCTTCGATGCCGGCCTGCCCTGCGTCGTGTTCATCCACGGCGCGCAAAACGACCACAGCGTCTGGGGCCTGCAAAGCCGCTGGTTCGCCCACCACGGCTTTGCCGTGCTGGCCGTGGATCTTCCCGGCCACGGCCGCAGCGCGGGCAAGCCGCTGCCGTCGATCGAAGATCTGGCCGACTGGATTGAACTGTTGCTGGAGAAAGTCGGCGCTGGTGATACGGTGAAATGCGTCTCGCTGGTCGGCCACAGCATGGGTTCGCTGACGGCGCTGGAATGCGCCTCGCGCCATCCGGCGCGCATCGCGCGCATCGCGCTGATCGGCACCGCCGTGCCGATGCCGGTATCCGACGTCCTGCTGGGCCCGGCGAAGGACAATGAACCCAAGGCGATCGCCATGATCAACGGCTGGTCGCATTCGCCGCGCGGCACCGTCGGCGGCAATACCGTGCCGGGCATGTGGATGCTGGGCGCCGCGCGCCGCCTCATGGAACGACAGAAACCCGGCGTGCTGCACAACGATCTGGCCGCCTGCAACGCCTACGGCCACGGCATGGAAGCCGCCGCCGCGCTGGCCTGCCCGGCATTGGTCGTCAGCGGCAGCCGGGACATGATGACCCACCCCAAGGCGGCAGCAAAGCTGGCCACCGTAATCAAGGACGTCAGGAGCGTAAGCCTCGACGGCGCCGGCCATGCGCTGATGGCCGAGCAGCCCGATGCGGTGCTCGACGCCCTGCGCGGCTTCATACTCTGAGAGCTTATGAATAAATCTACTGCGCGTTCCGGATCGGCGTTTGGGCGGTGCTCGCTATCCTCATGTACAACGTCGTACATTCCGGTAGCTGCGCTCCGGC
>JBAZOF010000160.1:0-6226 GCA_041648855.1 Sulfuritalea sp.
TATGAAGGCGGCGAGTTGCGGATTGTTCTTCGCGGCATGGGTCGCCAGCGGGTGCTCGGCGGCGACGGCGCAGAAGGTCACACCCATGATGGTGTCGGCGCGCGTGGTGAACACCCACAGTTTCTCCTGCTTGCCGTCGAGTTCGTAGGGAAAGGCGAAGCGCACGCCGGTGCTCTTGCCGATCCAGTTGGCCTGCATGGTCTTGACCCGCTCCGGCCAGCCCGGTAGCGTGTCGAGCGCCGAGAGCAACTCATCGGCGTATTTCGTGATCGCGAGGTAGTAGCCGGGAATCTCGCGCTTTTCGACCACGGCGCCGGTGCGCCAGCCGCGGCCTTCGATGACCTGTTCATTGGCCAGCACGGTCTGGTCCACCGGATCCCAGTTCACCACTTGCGTCTTCTTGTAGGCGACGCCCTTTTCCAGCATGCGCAGGAACAGCCACTGGTTCCACTTGTAGTACTCGGGCGCGCAGGTCGCCAGTTCGCGCTCCCAGTCGAGGGCGAAACCCAGCGACTGCAGCTGCTTCTTCATGTAGGCGATGTTGTCCCAGGTCCACTTCGCCGGCGGCACCTTGTTCTGCATCGCGGCGTTCTCCGCCGGCAGGCCGAAGGCGTCCCAGCCCATGGGCTGCAGCACGTTGTAGCCCTTCATGCGGTGGTAGCGGGAGAGCACATCGCCGATGGTATAGTTCCGCACGTGCCCCATGTGCAGCTTGCCCGACGGATAGGGGAACATCGACAGGCAGTAGTACTTCGGCTTGTCGGATTTCTCCGCGGCACGGAAAGCCTGTGTGGTGTTCCAGTGGGCCTGCGCGGCCTGCTCGATTTCGGTCGGAAGATATTTTTCCTGCATGGCCGGGGCTTCTGTTTTGAGTACTGGCAAGGGCTGGAATTATAACCGGCCCATATGATCGAAAGGATTTGCATGCGGCGCTCGAACCTGCTTTTCGCTGTGCTTGCCAGTCTTGCACTATCGCTGTCCGCTCCGGCGGTTTTTGCAGCGACAACGATTGCCCCGGCGACCGTGGAGGCCGTCCAGGCGCCGGCTTGGCGCGATCGCGAGGGCATCACGGTGCCGCTGGCGGCGGGCATGGAGTTGAAGAGCGGCGACGTGCTGCGCACCGGCACCGGTGCGCGCGCCTACCTGATGCTGGCCGAGGGCAGCCGGGTCAAGCTCGGCGAAGCGGCGCGCTTCACTTTCCACACGCGAAGCCTGCAACCGCAAAAGACGTTTCGCGGCGCGCTGGACATCCTCGATGGAGCTTTCCGCTTCACCACGGACAAGTTGAAGAGGAAGTTGCCGCGTGACATCGCCATCCGCGTCGCTACCGCCACCATCGGCATTCGCGGCACCGACCTGTGGGGCAGGACGGACAGCACTGGCGAACTGGTGGCCCTGCTCGAAGGCCGCATCGATATTACGCGCGCCGGCCAGGTCACCGAGCTGAGCCAGCCGATGACCTATTTCGACGCGCCGCGCGGGGAGGCGGCGACGGTCAGGTCACTCGATATGGAGACTTTCGTCAAGCTGGCACGCCAGACCGAAATTCTTGCCGGCGATGGTGCGTCCCGGGCCAAAGGCAAGTGGCGCGTGCTGGCTGGCACGGCGACGAGCGAGGAAGGCGCGCTGGAACTGTATGACCAGATCCGCGAGGCCGGCTTTGCCGCGCGCATCCGGCCGCGCCTGGCCGAGGGCCAAGGCTGGAACTACGAGTTGTTGCTCGGCGGGTTTTCCGGCGCCGATGAAGCGGCGGTCGCGGCGGCACGGCTCAAGGCCGCGACCGGCCTCAAGGCCGGCGTGCTGCGCTAGCCTGGCTGTCAGCCGAGTTGGTGATCCTGGGCGACTGATCCGATCAGCCGCCAGCCGCGCGCCGTCAAGGCCGAGCCCTGCTGCGCCAACTGCATCGAAATCGCCCAGCAACGCGCCTGGGCTCGTGCCCATGGCCGCCAGCCGAAGGATGCCGCGTCTTCGCGGAGGGATTCAGCGGCCGTGAGTTCCAGCAGCCGATCCACCGCCAGCTTGAAGTAAGCCGACGAGCCGGGGGCCGCCTGCCGCGCGGCCCAGCGCTCGGACTCGAGCCACAGCGTCATTGCTCGCTGCTCGCTGATGCCGGCCTTTTTTGCCAGCCACGGCAGCAGTTTGGGTGCGCGTTTGAGTGCGTTGTGTTTTGCGTTCGTGTTCATACCTGTTTCTCCTGTCCTGTCGGGCTACCCCCGGCCTTGTGGGCCGGCTTAAGCCATTTTCAGGCAATGGTGCTGCAATGCAACAATACAAATGATACAGGCTAGATCTAGGCGAGACACCCTAAGTTCAAGTATTTTTGTTGCGATGCAGCAGTATCCTGGCGTCCATTCGCCTGAACGCGTTTGCGTTGTTAGCGCTTACTGCTGTCTGTTCGCTTGTGCCGTAGCAAGAGTGAAGCGGAAGCAAGCGCCATGTCCGACTTCGGCGGCGGCCTGGATCTGCCCGCCGTGGCGGCGCACCACGCGCCAGACCGAGGCCAGGCCGATGCCCGATCCTTCGAACTCGTTCGGGTTATGGAGGCGCTGGAAAGGCGAAAACAGCTTGCTGGCGTAGGCCATGTCGAAGCCGACGCCGTTGTCGCGGATGTAGAAGACGTCCCCCTCCGGCTGGTTCCGCTCGACGCCGAATTCGATGTGCGCATCCGGCGTGGTGCGGGTGTATTTCCAGGCGTTGCCGAGCAGGTTCTCCACCAGTACCCGCAGCAATTGCGGGTCGCCCTCACAGGTGCAGCCCGGATCGATCGACACGTCGACCAGGCGCTCCGGTTGTTCCTGGCGCAGACTGGCGACCACTTCCGAGCAGATCGCCGACAGATCGACCGGCTGCCGCTTCATCTCCTGGCGGGTCACGCGCGACAGTTCCAGCAGGTCGTCGATCAGGGTGCCCATGCGCTGCGCGGCGCGGCGCACGCGCGCGAGATATTCACGGCCCTGCGTGTCGAGCCGCTGCTCGTATTCCTCCTGCAGCAGCCGGGAGAAGCCGTCGATGCCGCGCAAGGGAGCGCGCAGGTCGTGGGAAATCGAATAGGCGAAGGACTCCAGTTCCTGGTTGGCTTCGGTCAGCTCCATGGTTCTTTGCAGTACCCGTTCTTCGAGTTCGCTGTTGAGCCGGCGCACTTCATCCTCGGCCCGGTGGCGGTCGCTGATGTCGTGAATCAGCGCGATCAGGCACTGCTCGTTGTCGAAATCGATCAGCTCGGCGGAGATGATGCACTGCCGGCGTTCGCCCGACCGGGTGCGCAGTTCGACGTCGAAGTCGCGCACGGCGCCTTTCTCGTGCAGGGTGGCCAACCAGCGCGCACGCACGGCAGGGTCGGGCCAGATGCCGAGGCGCGTGGCAGTGGTGGCGAGCACCTCGCTGCGGTCCCAGCCGAACTGCCGCGTGAACGCCTCGTTGAGGTCGAGGTAGGCGCCGTCGGCAAGGCGGGTGATCACGGTGGCCACCGGGCTGGCCTGGAACACTCGGCCGAAACGCTCCTCGCTCCTGCGCAGGCCGGCCTCGGCCTGCCGCAGATCGGTGTAATCGCTGGTAAAGGAAAGCACCACCGGCTCGTCCGCGACTGCGAATATCTCGGCCGTGACGGCCACGCTGAGCGGCTTGCCGTTGCGATCGCGCATTTCGGCGGTCCAATTGCGGAGTTGGCCGGTTTTGCGCAACTCCGCCGCCCAGATCTCGCGGTGGGTCTGGCTCTGCCAGATGCCGAGCTCGACCGAGCTGCGTCCGACCGCCTCTTCCCGGTTCCAGCCGAAAAGTCTGCAATGGCTGGGATTGACATCCAGGTAGCGGCCGTCGCTGACGCGGCTGATCGCCACGGCCGTCGGGTTGCTCTGAAACACATGGGAGAACATTTCCCGCGAGTGCGCGAGCTCGCGGTCCACCTGCTTGCGTTCGTGGATGTCGGCAAGAATTATCAGGACGCCGGGTTCGTCGTCACCGGGCAGGGTCGCGACGGTGATTTCGGCTTCGCGCCGTTCGCCGGATTTTGTCTGCACCACGATGTCGTAGCGGTTTTCGAAGCTCTCGCCGCGCAGCCGGCGTTCATGGTTCAGCGCCACGCGTTGCAGGTCGTCGGGATGCAGCAATTGCGTATAGCTCGGCAGCGCCAGCAGTTCTTCGTGCGAAAAACCCAGCATCTGGGAGACCGCCTGGTTGACGAAGGTGATGCGGCGATTCCTGATCATGAACAGTCCGAGTCCGGCATCCGACTGGGCGTCGAGCAGCGTGCGGTAGCGCAGGGTTTGACGTTCCTGCTCGCGATTCTTCGCCTCGATGTCGGCGACCTTCAGCGCCAGTTCCGCGGATAGCGCGCGGATGTACTTGATCTGGTCGTCGTAGGCACCAATCGAAAAACCGACGAAGCCCAGTGCTGCGACCAGCATTACGGCATGCACCGCCCACTGCCATGGCGCCGGCGCCGGCATCTGCGAAATCAGACCCTGAATTCCGGCGATGGTCAGCATCGCTTCCGTCGCGATGGTCAGGATTGCCAGCGCAAGCGTGACCCGCATGCCCAGGGTCCAGCCGCAGACGACGACGAGTATCGGGTAAGCGTAGATTCCCGCGGCGAACACGCCGCCATGAACTGCCGAGTTGAGCGTGACCACCAGCCATGCGCCGAAGACCAGCGTCATGACGGCCGCACGCACGCGCTGCCTGCCGATCAACCACAGGGCAATGGCCGCCGTGGGTATCATCATGAATGCACCGATGGCGCGACTGCCTTCCCGCGGCGCCAGCACCGGCTGCAGCGCCACGGCGATCACCGCCATCCCCAGCATGACCCAGAGTCCGACCTGGAGCCGGCGGCGCGCGACGTCACTCAGCGTAGAAAGATTCGATGCTTGGTCATCCACAACGGGGCCGGCCATTCCGGGCGCTCCTGGCAACACAAGCCGCCAATTCTAGCCGAGCGGCTTGGGCGTCCGGCCCGGTCGATATAATCGGAACCTCACCCACGCGTGCTTGCCATGACATCCCTGCTCGACCATCTCAACGCGCCTCAGCTTGCGGCCGTCACCCTGCCGCCGGCGCATGCCCTGATCCTCGCCGGCGCCGGCTCGGGCAAGACGCGCGTGCTGACGACGCGCATCGCCTGGCTGATTTCCACCGGCCAGGTTTCGCCGCCGGGAGTGCTCGCCGTGACCTTCACCAACAAGGCGGCCAAGGAAATGCAGACGCGGCTGGCCGGCATGCTGCCGATCAACGTCAGGGGCATGTGGATCGGCACCTTTCACGGCCTGTGCAACCGCCTGCTGCGCGCGCACTACCGCGATGCCGGCTTGCCGCAACTGTTCCAGATCCTCGACTCGGCCGACCAGCAGGCCTCGGTCAAGCGCCTGCTGAAGTCGCTCAATGTCGACGACGAAAAGTTTCCGCCGCGCGAGCTGTGCCACTTCATCAACGCGCAGAAGGAACAGGGCCTGCGCGCGGCCGCGGTCGAGGCCGCATTTGGGTACACGGACGACTGGGCGAGGAAGCGCGTCGGGCTCTACGAGGCCTACGAGGCGCAATGCCAGCGAGAAGGCGTGGTCGATTTCGCCGAGCTGCTGCTGCGATCCTACGAGTTGCTGGAGCGCAACGAACCGCTGCGCCGCCACTACCAGGAGCGTTTCCGCCACATCCTGGTCGACGAGTTCCAGGACACAAACAAACTTCAATACCGTTGGCTGAAGCTGCTCGCCGGCGGTGGCGCCCATCTGTTCTGCGTCGGCGACGACGACCAGTCGATCTACGCCTTCCGCGGCGCCGACGTCGGCAACATGGCCGACTTCGAGCGCGAGTTCAAGGTGCAGAACATGATCCGCCTCGAACAGAACTACCGTTCCCACGGCAACATCCTCGATGCGGCCAATGCCATCATCAAGAACAATCCCTCGCGCCTCGGCAAGAACCTGTGGACCGAGGCCGGCAGCGGCGAGCCGATCCGCATTTACGAATCCTATTCCGAGGGCGACGAAGCGCGCTGGATCGTCGAGGAAGTGAAGGCGCTGACGCGCGACGGCCATGCGCGCGCCGAGATTGCCCTGCTCTATCGCAGCAACGCGCAGTCGCGGGCGCTGGAACACGCGCTGTTCAATGCCGGGCTGCCCTATCGCGTGTATGGCGGCCTGCGCTTTTTCGAGCGCGCCGAAATCAAGCACGCGCTGGCCTATCTGCGCCTGATCGCCAACACCGAGGACGATACGGCTTTCGCCCGCGTGGT
>JBAZOF010000161.1:0-6200 GCA_041648855.1 Sulfuritalea sp.
CAGTGTGCGGGAAAAATTCGGATCGACCATGGCGGGCATGGCGATCAGAAAGTGGTTGGCGAGACTGACGGTTTCCATGAATGTGCCGACATTGTAATCTCTCAGTCCGTTCCCGAGTACCCCCGTTCAATCATCCGATGTCCGCCGCCCTTGTCTGGTTCCGTCGCGATCTGCGCGTGCACGACCACGCCGCCCTGCATCACGCGCTGGGAACGCACCAGCGGGTTTACTGCGTCTTCGTCTTCGACACGAGGATTCTCGATCCGCTGCCGCGCCGCGACCGCCGGGTCGAGTTCATCCTGCGTGCCGTCGAGGAGGTGGCCGCGGCCCTGCGGGAAATGGGCGGCGCCCTGCTCGTGCGCCACGGCGATCCGGTCATCGAAATTCCCCGCCTCGCCGTGGAACTCGGGGTGGACACGGTTTACGCCAACCGCGACTACGAACCGGCAGCGATCGCCCGCGACGCGGAGGTGAAGCTCCGTCTCGCCAGCGCCGACTTTCTGGACTTCAAGGATCAAGTGATTTTCGACCGCGCCGAGGTGATGACCCAGAGCGGCACGCCCTTCTCGGTGTTCACGCCTTACAAGAATGCCTGGCTGAAGCGACTGGTTCCGGCCGATCTTCAGGCCTGGCCGGTGGATGACCATGCAGATCATCTGGCGCCGCCGCATGACACCGAAGCCTTGCCCACGCTGCAGGATCTCGGCTTCGAAGCCACCGATCCGGGCGAACTGCCGCTGCCCACCGGCATGAGCGGCGCACAGGCGCTGTTCCGCGACTTCACCGACCGCATCGACGACTATGCGACGAACCGGGACTTCCCTGCCGTCAAGGGATGCTCCTACCTTTCCGCACATCTGCGCTTCGGCACCCTATCGATTCGCCAGCTCGCCGCCTATGCGCATGCCCAGTCCAGCCGTGGCGCACAGACCTGGCTCGGGGAACTGATCTGGCGCGACTTCTACCACGCCATCCTCTGGCACCACCCGCGGGTCGCAAGCCGGTGCTTCAAGCCGGCCTGCGATGCCCTGCGCTGGGACGTGGCACCCGAACTGTTCGAGGCGTGGTGCGCGGGCCGCACCGGTTACCCGCTGGTGGATGCGGCCATGCGCCAACTGGCCTTCAGCGGCTGGATGCACAACCGTCTGCGCATGGTGACCGCCTCGTTCCTGACCAAGGATCTGGGGCTCGACTGGCGGCAGGGCGAGGCATGGTTCGCCGAAAAGCTGCTCGATTTCGATCTGGCCGCCAACAACGGCGGCTGGCAATGGGCAGCCTCCACCGGATGCGATGCGCAGCCGTGGTTTCGAATCTTCAACCCCGTGACTCAATCGGAAAAATTCGACGCCGAGGGGCGCTTCATCCGCCGCTATGTGCCGGAATTGACCAGCGTGCCGCAGAAGTTCATCCACTCGCCGTGGAAAATGACTGCCGCCGAGCAGGCCGCATGCGGCGTTCGCATCGGACACGACTATCCGACGCCGGTGGTGGACCACGCCGTGGCAAGGGCGCATACGCTGGCACGCTTCGAGGCGATTCGCGAATAGAAACGGGGGGAGTCGGATCAGGAACAAAAACCGGGGCCTGAAGCCCCGGCTCTGCTGCGGATTTTGGTGCGCTCGGCGGGGATCGAACCCACAACCCCTGGCTTCGGAGGCCAGTACTCTATCCATTGAGCTACGAGCGCGCGGTGGATCGGCGCGAATGGCCGAAGCGCATTTTACTGCTGCCTCGCGCGGGATTGGCTATACTTCGCCAAAATTCAGTCAACCAACAGGATCATTCATGTCTGCAACTACAGATTCAGAATTCAGCATCCAGAAAATCATGTCCTGGGGCTTGGTGATCGCCCTCGGCGGCGTTGCCACGGTATTGGCGCTGGTGTCGATCGCAAGCGCGGCGAAAGGCAGCAAACCGAGCGACGAGGAAGCCGCCAACAGCCGCATTGCGCCGGTTGCCCGGGTCGAGATGGCTGCTCCGTCCGCCGGTGCTGCTGCCGGTAATCGCAGCGGCGAACAGATCTACAAGGCCGCCTGCACCGCCTGTCATGAGGCCGGCGTCGCCAACGCACCCAAGCTGGGCGACAAGGCCGCCTGGGCGCCGCGTCTCGCGCTGGGTCTCGATGGTCTGTTGAAGTCGGCGATTGCCGGCAAGAATGCCATGCCGCCCAAAGGCGCTTCGGATGCCAACGATACCGAACTGGCCCGCGCCATCGTCTATATGGCGAACAAGTCCGGCGCCAGCTTCAAGGAACCCGCCGCGAAGTAATTCACGAGCACTTGGCCTGCAATTTGGCCCGCAAACAAAAGGGACCGAGAGCGGTCCCTTTTGTTTTACCGCTTGCCGGCCAACATGGCCCGCAGCTGGGATGCCTTGGCGCGGGCGACACCGGCGTCCGGCACGGTATTTCCGCGCTGCAGGGCTTTCTGCGCCGCCTCGCCCATCTCGGCGATGAAACGCGAGGGCTCGCGCGGCATCCATTCCCGGCCCTGCTTGCGCTTCTCGCACCACGTCACGGTCAGGCTGGCCTGCGCGCGCGTGATGCCGACATACATCAGGCGGCGCTCCTCTTCCAGTTTCCCCGGGTCGAGCGAGTCGCGATGCGGCAGCAAGCCTTCCTCGACGCCGACCAGGAAGACGTGGCGAAACTCGAGGCCCTTCGCCGCGTGCAGGGTGGCCAGCTGTACCGCATCCTGCTCGTCCTCGTTCTTGTCCAGCATCGACAGCAGCGCCACGGATTGCGCGAGCTCGAGCAGGGTTTTGCCTTCCTCCTCGCCCTTGCGGCCCAACCATTCGACGAAGTCGCAGACGTTGGCCCACTTGGTTTCCGCCTCGCGCACGTCGAGCGACTCGAACAGCCAGCTCTCGTAGCCGATGGCGCGGATGACGTCGTTCAGCACCTGCCCGGCCGGCTCTTTCGCTGCGCGCCCCTCGATGCGATTGATGAAGTCGCCGAATTCGCGCAGTGCCGTGCGCTGCTTGACGTTGAGCTCGGCATCCAGCCCCGGCGCAAAGATGCTGGCGAACAGGCTCTGGTGGCGTCGCCCGGCGGCGCGGCCCAGCGCCTCGAGCGTCGTACCGCCGATGCCGCGCTTGGGCGTGGTCACGGCGCGGATGAAGGCCGGGTCGTCATCCGGGTTGGCCAGCAGGCGCAGGTAGCAGGTGATGTCCTTGATTTCGGCACGGTCGAAGAAGGATTGCCCGCCCGAGATCACGTATGGAATGCGCTGGGCGCGCAACTGCTGTTCGATGACGCGCGCCTGATGATTGCCGCGATAGAGGATGGCGTAATCGGAGAATTTGGTACGCCGCTCGAAGCGATGCGCGGACAGGCGCGAGCCGACCCATTCCGCTTCGTGATCGCCGTCGCGGCAGGTTTGCACATGGATCGGGTCACCCTGGCCGTGCTCCGACCACAGCTTCTTTTCGAACAGCTTGGGGTTGTTCGCGATCAGCGTGTTGGCCGCATCCAGGATGCGCGCGGTGGAGCGGTAGTTCTGCTCCAGCTTGACCACCTTCAGGCTCGGGTAGTCGTCCTTCAGCAGGCGCAGGTTCTCGCTGTCGGCACCGCGCCAGGCGTAGATCGACTGGTCGTCGTCGCCCACCGCGGTGAAGGAATCGCGCCCCTGCGTCAGCAATTGCAGCAGGCGATACTGGCCGCGATTGGTGTCCTGATATTCGTCCACCAGCAGGTGCCAGATCCGGCTGCGCCAACGCTGGGCGACCGCGTCATGCTCGGTGAAGAGCTTGACCGGCAGGCGAATCAGGTCATCGAAATCCACCGCCTGATAGGCGCGCAGGGTGCGCTCGTAATCGGCATAAAGCTTCGCCGCAGTCGCCTCGATTTCGTCCGCCGCGCCTTTCAGCGCCGCATCCGGATCGGTCAGCATGTTCTTCCACAGCGAGATGCGCGATTGCAGGGCGCGCAGCCTGCCCTTGTCGATGTTGCCCGCGAGTTCCTGGAACAGCGCCGTGGTATCGGCCGCGTCGAGTATCGAAAAGCCCGGCTTGAGGCCCACGGCAGCGGCCTCCTGACGCAGGATGCGCACGCCGAGCGCATGGAAGGTGCTGACGATCAGGCCTTCGGCACGGCCGCCGATCAGCTTGCCGACACGCTCCTTCATCTCCTTCGCCGCCTTGTTGGTGAAGGTGATGGCAGCGATGTGCGACGGCGCGATGCCGTAGTCATCGACCAGCCAGGCGATCTTGTGCGTAATGACGCGTGTCTTGCCCGAGCCGGCGCCGGCCAGCACCAGCAGCGGGCTGTCGAGATGATGCACGGCCTCCTGCTGGGCCGCATTGAGCTTGACCATGAATGTATGTATAGCCGACGCCGTGTCGCCAGCGCCGACTCTTGCTGTCCGTACCAGCGTTATCTAAGCGCGCCGAACACCTTCTGCGCCAGTTTGCCGGCCGCCTCTGCGGGGTCCTTGCGGATCGCCTTTTCCTCTTCGGCGATCATCAGGTACAAACCGTCGAGCGTCTTCTGCGTCACATAGTTTTCGAGCTGCGCATCCTGCTCGCGCACCAGCCCGAACTTCGCCGCCTTGCCGGCGAGCTGGTCGTATTTTTCGGCAAGCTTGACCTTCGCCATGGCCTTCTTCACCACGGGTTTGAACTTCTCCGCCAGCGGGCCAGAGGTGGTGCGTCGAAAATATTGCGTGGCCGAGTCCTCGCCACCCGACAGGATGCCTTTGGCATCCTGGACCGACATCTGCCTGATCGAATTCACCAACAGGGTTTTGGCCTGCGGCACCGCCGCCTCGGCAGCACGGTTCATGGCATTGATCAGCTCGTCTGCCTGCTTGCCCATGCCGAGCCCGCGCATCAGGCCTTCGACCTTCTGCACGCTCTCGGGCAGCGGGATCTTCACTTTCGGATTGCCCAGAAAGCCATCCTGCTTGCCGAGCATTTCGACGGCCTTGCCGGCGCCCTGGGTCAGGGCTTCCTTGAGGCCGCCGCTGGCGTCCTTGCCCGAAATGTCGGCAAGCGAAAGAGCGTGGGCAGCCGTGGCCAGCAGCATTCCTGCAAGCAGGGTGGGGAAAGAGCGCATGGCAGAATCTCCCTTGTCAGCTCTTCGGCCGCAGTTCCCGGCGCAGGATCTTGCCCACCGGCGTCTTCGGCAGATCGGTGCGGAACTCGATATATTTCGGCCGCTTGTAGCCGGTCAACTGGTCCTTGAGGAAGTCCTGCACGGCGCTCTCGGTGAGCGCCGGATCCTTCTTCACGATGAACAGCTTGACCACCTCGCCCGAATGTTCGTCGGGCACGCCGATCGCGGCAGCTTCGAGCACGCCGGGACAATTCATGACGACTTCCTCGATCTCGCTCGGATAGACGTTGAAGCCCGAGACCAGCACCATGTCCTTCTTGCGATCGACGATGCGGGTCGCGCCGGTCTCGTCCATGATGCCGATGTCGCCCGACTTGAAGAAGCCGTCGGCGGTCATGACCTTGGCCGTTTCGTCCGCCCGGTTCCAGTAGCCGGCCATCACCTGCGGCCCGCGAATGCAGATCTCGCCGGCTTCGCCGAGCGGCAGGTCCTTGCCGTCCTCATCGCGGATGACGATTTCGGTCGATGACACCGGCAAACCGATGGTGCCGGTGAAGCCCTTGAGGTTGGACACGTTGCAGGTGGCGACCGGCGAGGTCTCCGACAGGCCGTAACCTTCAACGATCGTGCTGCCGGTGATCGCGGTCCACTTCTCGGCGACCGCGCGCTGGGTCGCCATGCCGCCGCCGAGACTGATCTTCAGGCTGGAGAAATCCAGCTTGGCGAATTCCGGGTTATGCGCCAGCGCATTGAACAGCGTGTTGAGGCAGGGGAAGACATTGAATTTGAAGGTCGACAGCTCCTTGACGAAGCCGGGTATGTCACGCGGATTGGGAATCAGCAGGTTGCAGGAACCGGTGCGCACGCCGATCATGTTGCAGACCGTCAGCGCGAAGATGTGGTAAAGCGGCAGCGCGCAGACGAAATTGATCTGGGTCTCGCCCTTGGTGTCGAGCGACGGCTGCATCCATTCCTCCACCTGCAGCATGTTGGCGACGATGTTGCGGTTGAGCAGCGTGGCGCCCTTCGACACGCCGGTGGTGCCGCCCGTGTATTGCAGAAAGGCGACATCATCGCGCGTCCGCGGCACCGCTTTGAGAGTCATGCCGGCACCCTGGGCGACGACGTCGTTGAAACGCAGCGAGCC
>JBAZOF010000162.1:0-6176 GCA_041648855.1 Sulfuritalea sp.
GACGGTAGGCTGGCTCATGGAGCGCACCTGGGATGGCAGAATGGAGGCCGGGGTCCGCATCTATTCCGCCGGCGACTGGCGCAACGGCCTGATGCTATTGACGGCGGCAGCCGTTGCCGGCTGGATCGCGACGCTGTTCGTCCGGGAAACCGGTTGCCGCAATGTCTGGAAGATGGAGAAGCAGTGAGGGGAATACTTCTGTTCGGCCACGGAGCGCGCAACCCCGAATGGGCGCAGCCCTTTCATCGCATTCGCGATGCGATCCTCGCGCGCCAGCCGGACGCACTGGTGGAGCCGGGCTTCCTCGAACTGATGCGGCCGACATTCGACGAAGGAGTGGATTGCCTGGTGCGGCAGGGGGCAACGGAAATCGTCGTGGTGCCGATCTTCATGGCCGCCGGCAGTCATGTCAAAAAGGACCTGCCGCAGATGGCGGCCAACGCGATGGATCGTCACGTCGGACTGGCAATCGCCCTTGCGGCTCCTGTGGGCGAAGCCGAACCGGTGCTCGCCGCGATGGCCGACTATGCGATCAAGGCACGGCCTGACGAGTAATCCGTTGCGAACTGCCTGAATGAAAAACGGGGGCTTGCGCCCCCGTTTGATTTACAGCCGATGTTGCGTGGATCAATACACGTCGTGCTGGGTGTTATGCACGTTGAACTTGCCGGTCGGCGTGATCAGCTTGGGATCCTTGATCACGGCCTTCAGCTTGCGCGTCTTGTCATCGACCACCACCAGCGCCGAGGTCTTGTCCTTGGCACTCCACACAGAGAACCAGACTTCGTCGCCGGCCTTGTTGTACTCGGGCTGAACGATGCGGCGCGCGCCGTCGTCCTTGATGCCGGCCCAGTCGCCGATCGGCAGCACTTCAAACCCCTTGTCGAGGTTGTTGATGTCGAACACGGCGATCGACTGGCTGACCTTGGCTTCCGGATTGAGCGGCGTATCGACCCACAGGTTCTTCGACTTCGGATGGGTCTTGATGAACAGCGAGCCGCCGCCTTGGGCCTTGACCGTCTCCACCACGCGCCATGCCTGATCCTTGTGCTTCTTCGGATCGGTGCCGATCAAGCTGATCGTCTCGTCGCCGAGGTGGCTGGTGGCCCATACCGGACCGAACTTCGGATGGACGAAGTTGGCGCCGCGACCCGGATGCGGAATCTTGCCGACATCGATCAGCGCGGTCAGCTTGTCCTCCTTGGTGTCGACCACGCCGATCTTGTTCGAGGCGTTGGCGGCGACCATGAAGTAGCGACCGGTGGAATCGAAGCCGCCGTCATGCAGGAAGCGGGCGGCGTTGATGCTGGTGATCTTGAGG
Source organism: Sulfuritalea sp. (assembly GCA_041648855.1). Lineage (GTDB taxonomy): Bacteria > Pseudomonadota > Gammaproteobacteria > Burkholderiales > Rhodocyclaceae > Sulfuritalea. The sequence goes on from JBAZOF010000162.1 coordinate 1,322, forward strand.
TTGTTCAGGTCCTTGTAATTGACCACCAGGATCTTGCCGGTTTCCTTCGCGTTGACGATGAACTCCGGGTTGTAGTGCGAGCCGACGATGGCGGCGACGCGCGGTTCCGGGTGGTATTCCTGGGTATCGACGGTCATGCCGCGGGTCGATTCGATCTTGAGCGGCTTCAGTGTGTCGCCCTCCATGATCACGAACTGCGGCGGCCAGTAGGTGCCGGCGATCGCGTACTTGTCCTCGTAACCCTTGTACTTCGAGGTTTCCACCGAGCGCGCCTCGAGGCCGACCTTGATTTCGGCGACGTTGGTGGGTTCCGGCATCCACAGGTCGATCAGGTTGATGCGGGCATCGCGGCCGATCACGTAGAGGTAGCGCCCGGATTTCGACATGCGCGAAATGTGTACCGCGTAGCCGGTCTTGAGGATCTTCACGATCTTCTTGGTCGCGCCGTCGATCAGGGCGATTTCGCCGGCGTCACGCAGGGTGACCGAGAACAGGTTGGGGAGGTCCAGATTATTCATCTTCCTGGTCGGACGCTGGCTCGGTGGCACCGTCACCTTTTGCGAGGCCAGCATTTCCTTCATGCCCCATTCGGGCGGCGTCGGTGGTTCCTGCTGGACGTAGCGCGCCATCAGGTCGACTTCGGGGTCGGTCAGTTCGCCCGAAGTACCCCAGTTGGGCATGCCCGCGGGCGAACCATATTTGATGAAGACCTTGAGGTATTCGGTGCCCGAGGCCAGCGTTTTGTCGGTGGTCAGAGGCTTGCCCGTGGCGCCCTTGCGCAGCACGCCATGACAGCCGGCGCAGCGCTGGAAATAGATTTCCTTGGCCTTTTCGAACTCCGCCTTGGTCATGGTGGGAGCCTTGGGATTGACGTTCTGGTGCATTTCCACCTTGCCCATCGGCGAATCGCCGGCCTGGTACTTCATTTCGGCTTCCGTCACGCCCGGCTTGGCCCGGTCCTGGGCGTCGACATTGGCGATTCCCAGCGGCAGCGTGAGTGCGATGATCAGCCCGGCCCTGCGCCAGGCAGCGAAGTTGCATTTCTCCATACTTCCTCCCAATATATTATTGATATATAAATTAAAAAGAACAATACCGCGCGCGGAGGGTGCCGCAGATTGGAGTAAATCTACTTGATCAGAATCAACCTAATCGAAACACCCTGAAATGCCTGGCGCCTTGAGCCGGACTCAGCCATACTGAAAGCTAAAAGACACATAAGAATCAGATGGATGAATGCGACATTGACAATTCGCATCGTCTTGCGATTCCTGCCGCGACCGCTCGATTGCCTCTTGATTTTTTTGAATATAAGCATATACTAATGTACATGACGACATCGATACGTTTCCTCCCCAAGGGCTCCCTCCTCCTCCGGACAGCCCTTGTTTCAGTGCTCGCCGGCTTTGTGTCGGCGAGCATTTCTTTTGCGGCCGATGCCCCGGCGACCAGCGTCGTGGTGCAGTTGCGGGAGGTGGATGTCGGTTTTCCGGTTGAAGCCACGGTCGAAGCGGTGCGCCAGGCTACCGTTGCGGCGCAGATTGCCGGTCGCGTCCTCGAAATCCGGGTCGATGCCGGGCAGCGGGTCAGACAAGGCGAATTGTTGATGCGGCTCGACGCGCGCGAGGCCGCCGGTTCGGATGCAAGTGCGCAGGCGACGCTTGCACAGGCGAGTGCGGCGTACGAGCGCACGAAGAATCTTCATGCCCAGAAGTTCGTCAGTCAGGCCGCGCTCGATCAGGCGGCGGCGGCGTGGAAGGCGGCACAGGGGGCCGTGACCGCCTCCGGGGCCGGCGTGTCCCATGGCACAGTGACGGCGCCGATCACCGGCGTGGTGGCGCAACGACATGTGGAATTGGGCGAGATGGCTGCGCTGGGCAAGCCGCTGGTCACCGTGTTCGACCCGAAGGGGCTGCGCGTGATCGCAAGCTTGCCGCAATACAAGCTGGCTGAACTGAAGAAGACGGGCCGCGCCCGCATTGAATTTCCTGAAACCGGCACCTGGGTCGATGCGCTGCGCGTCGAAATACTCCCCACGGTCGATGCGCGCAGCCATACTGCGACGGCACGTCTTTACCTGCCCGACAACATCGAAGGCGTGGTGCCCGGCATGTCCGCCCGTGCACACTTTACGGTTGGCAAGGCACAGAAGCTGACCGTACCACCCGTCGCAGTCATGCGCCGCGGCGAGGTGACCGCCGTGTATGTGCTGGACGACAAGGGTGTCGCCCGCCTGCGTCAAGTGCGCGTGGGCGAGGCCGTGTCCGGCGGCGAACTGGAGGTGCTGGCCGGCATCAATCCCGGCGAGCGCGTGAGCCTGACGCCGGTAAAGACCGGCATCGACTCCAAGGCGCCGGCGGCACGGTGACGTCCATTAAGCCAAAACATGGGCCCAATCACGGGATCAATGACCTTGCCGAAAACGTGGTCGGATAATCGTCTGTTTTTCCGAAAATAGACAAGGAGACATCATGGCCCACATCGTAATCCTAGGCGCCGGCATCGGCGGCATCCCTGCTGCGTTCGAGATGCGCGAAATACTTCGTCCCGGCGACAAGCTGACGGTGATTTCGAACAATCCAATGCACCACTTCACGCCGTCGAATCCCTGGGTCGCGGTCGATTGGCGCAAGCGGGGTGATATCGAGGTCGAAATCGCCCCGTTGCTGGCGAAGAAGAGTATCGACTTCATCCCGGTCGGCGCCAAGCGCGTGCACCCGGACAAGAATCAGGTCGAACTCGATGACGGGCGCAGCGTCGACTACGACTTTCTGGTGATCGCCACCGGCCCCAAGCTGGCTTTCGAAGAAGTCGAAGGCCTGGGGCCGAAGGGGCACACCCATTCGATCTGCCACGTCGACCATGCCGTCGAGGCCGAAAAGGCCTGGCAGCAATTCGTCAAGGACCCCGGCCACATCGTGGTGGGCGCCGTGCAGATGGCCTCCTGCTACGGCCCGGCCTACGAGTTTGCCATGATCATGGACACCGACCTGCGCCGGCGCAAGATTCGCGACAAGGTGCCGATGACCTTCGTCACCGCCGAACCCTACATCGGACACCTCGGCCTGGGCGGCGTCGGCGACTCCAAGGGCCTGATGGAGTCGGTCATGCGCGAGCGCCACATCAAGTGGATCTGCAATGCCAAGACCACCAAGGTCGAGGCCGGCAAGATGTACGTCACGGAACACAATGATGATGGCACACCGAAAAAGGAACATGTGCTCGAGTTCAAGTACTCGATGATGCTGCCCGCCTTCAAGGGCATCGACGCCGTCATCGGCATCGAAGGCCTGACCAATCCGCGCGGCTTCATCCTGATCGACGGGTTCCAGCGCAATCCGAAGTTCCAGAACGTCTATTCGGTGGGCGTCTGCGTCGCCATTCCGCCGGTGGAGGCAACCCCGGTGCCCACGGGCGCGCCGAAGACCGGCTACATGATCGAGTCGATGGTCAGCGCCACGGTGCACAACATTCGTGAAGCGCTGGATGGCAAGGAGCCGACGCACAAGGCGACCTGGAACGCGGTTTGTCTGGCCGACTTCGGCGACAACGGCGCGGCCTTCGTCGCCCTGCCGCAGATTCCGCCGCGCAATGTGAGCTGGTTCTCCCAGGGCAAATGGGTGCATCTGGCCAAGATCGCCTTCGAAAAGTTCTACATGCGCAAGATCAAGAAGGGTACCAGCGAGCATGTTTTTGAAAAGATGGTGCTCAACTCGTTGGGCATCATGAAACTGAAGGACAAGTAAGCAGACAGTCGACACAAGGACTTTGGGAAGCGCAGAGCAAGGACACGGAGAGGCCGACTGAAACGGACAATGGCCCCCTGATCTTCCTCTGCGTCCTTGTGCCGGCGATTTTTGGCGGTAGTTTCAATTCGAGGTGACAGTGGGAATATCAGGCCGTATCGCGGAGTACTTTCTCAGGAATTCCCTGACGCCCTTGATCGCGCTGATCGCGCTGCTCCTGGGCGTGGGCGCGACGCTGATCACGCCACGCGAGGAAGAGCCGCAGATCAACGTCACCATGGCCAATGTCTTCGTGCCATTCCCGGGCGCGTCGGCAAGGGATGTCGAGGCGCTGGTGACCCGCCCGGCCGAGCAGGTGCTGTCGCGCATCGCCGGCATCGAACACGTGTATTCGGTTTCGCGCCCAGGCATGGCGGCGATCACCGTGCAGTACCAGGTGGGCGAGGATCCGATTCAGGCGCTGGTTCGCCTTTACGACACTGTCAATTCGCACCGCGACTGGCTCTCGCCCAGTCTCGGGGTCATGGAGCCGATCATCAAGCCGAAGGGCATCGACGACGTGCCGATCGTGACCCTGACCTTTCACAGCGCCGACCCGGCCAAGTCGGCCTTCGAAATGCAGCAGGTGGCGCGCGCCGCCGAAATCGACCTCAAGCGCATCGCCGGAACGCGCGATGTAGCGACCATCGGCGGCCCCGGGCACGTGATTCGCGTGGTCATGGACGCCGATCGCATGAATGCGCACGGCATCACGGGGCAGGACCTCAAGGCGGCGTTGCAGGTGTCGAACGCCTCGCAGCCGGCAGGCAGCCTGGTTGCCGGCAACCGCGAAATCATGGTGCAGACCGGCACCTATATCGAATCCGCCGCCGATGTGAAACGTTTGGTGGTGGGTGTCTATGAACGCAAGCCCGTATACCTGGCCGATGTCGCCCAGGTGGTCGACGGTGCCGACCAGCCGGCGCGTTATGTCTGGCATGGTGACCGCAAGGCCGAGTTTCCGGCAGTAACGCTGTCGATATCGAAGAAGCCCGGCGTCAATGCCGCCGACGTCGCCGAGGCGGTGATCGCCCGCGCCGAGGCGCTGAAAGGCACGGTGATCCCGGAAG
>JBAZOF010000163.1:0-6174 GCA_041648855.1 Sulfuritalea sp.
GCAGGCGCCGCAGCAGATGCACTTCTTCTCATCGACTTCGAGCGAGGGCTTGCCATTGACCAGCGCCGGACGAATCGCGGCCACGGGGCAGCGGGCGACCACGGTGGGGCGCTCGCAGACGTTGGCAACCAGATCGTGATTGATCTTGGGCGGCTTGGTGTGCTGGATGATCACGGCGATGTCGGCCTGGCCGCCGCAGTTGATCTCGCAGCACGAGGTGGACATATGCACGCGGTTGGGCATTTCTTCGTTCTTGAACTCGTTGTAGAGCTCGTCCATCATCGACTTGACCACGCCGGAGGCGTCGGTGCCGGGGATGTCGCAGTGCAGCCAGCCCTGCGTGTGGGACACCATCGAAACCGAGTTGCCGGTGCCGCCAACGGGGAAGCCGTTCTTTTCGAGTTCGGCGATCATCGGATCGACCTTCTTCTGGTCGGCGACCATGAACTCGATGTTGGAGCGGATGGTGAAGCGGACGAAGCCCTCGGCGAACTTGTCGGCGATGTCGCACAGGGTGCGGATGGTGTAAAGGTCCATCTGGCGCTGGGTGCCGGCGCGCACGGTCCAGATTTCATCGCCGCTGTGCGACACATGGTGCAGCACGCCGGGACGGGGCCGGTCGTGATACTTCCAGTTGCCGTAGTTCTTCAGCAGCGTCGGGTGCAGGTGCGGCTTGTTGTCCGGCACACCGCATTCGATGGCTTTGCGCAGCGGGGCGGCGGGCGCAGGTGCGTTAACTTGTGCGTTCATGCTCGATCCTTTCAGGCTGCAGCTTTTTTGGCGGCGATCCGGGCGACTTCCTCGTCCCAGCCGGCGGTATTGACGTAGGGGTTCATGCGCGGCGTGGAAACCATGTTGGCGTCGATATCAACCTCGATGCCTTCGAGGAAGTTGACCAGGCCGATGCGCTCGATCATTTCGCCGGTGCGCTCGTGCTCCAGCGCATTTTCGGCGAAGAAGTCGATGGTCTTCTGGCCCAGTTCCACCAGCTTCTCGTAATCCTCGTCCGTCTTCAGCGGCAGGAAGGGAACCACCACGGTGCCCATCAGGTCGCCGATCTTCAGGGTGCGCTTGCCGCCCATCAGGATCGTGGCGCCCTTGTCAGTGCCGGTCGCCAGGGCGCCGGTCATGACGTTGATGCAGTGCATGCAGCGGACGCAGTCCTTGTTGTCGATTTCCAGTGCCTGCGCGTCATTGAGCGCGACGCTGCTGAAGTTGTCGGCCTTGCGGACGTCCTTGATTTCCTTGATCTGGATTGCCTTGGTCGGGCAGCGGGCAACGACGTCGTTCACCAGCTCGTTCATGCCGTGCTTGGCGAACCACTTCTTCGCCAGCGCCTCGTCGGTGCGGATGTTGTCGCGCCAGGTGCCGATCACGGCCATGTCCGAACGCTGGATGGAGTTCATGCAGTCGTTGGGGCAGCCGGAGAACTTGAACTTGAACTTGTAGGGCAGGGCCGGACGGTGGATGTCGTCGAGGAAGGTGTTGAGCACTTCGCGGTGGGCCTTGGCTTCGTCGTAGCAGGACTGCTCGCAACGCGAGGCGCCGACGCAGGACATCGAGGTGCGCACGGCCGGGCCGGCGCCGCCGAGGTCGAAGCCCATGTCGTTGATTTCGTCGAAGGCTTTCTGCACGTTTTCCGTGGTGGCGCCCTGGAACATGATGTCGCCCGACTGGCCGTGGAAAGCAATCAGGCCGGAGCCGTGCTTTTCCCAGATGTCGCAGAACTGGCGCAACGTGGCGGTGTTGTAATGCATGCCGGGGGGCGGCATGACGCGCAGGGTGTGGAATTCGGCCGCATCCTTGAATACCGGATTGCCCGCCTCATCCTTGATTTCGGTGAAGCGGGGGATGATGCCGCCGCCGTAGCCGCGCACGCCTACGGTGCCGCCCTTCCAGTAGCCCTTGCGGGTCTGGTAGGAATGTTCGAGATGGCCGAGAATGTCGACCGCGTAGTCCTTGTCCTTGGCCAGGCGCTTGAGGCCGGTAACAAAGCTCGGCCAGGGGCCGCTTTCCAGTTGATCCAGGTTCGGTGTTGGGTGCATGGGCTTGGCCATGGTCTCTCTCCTCGTGGTCGGGGTAACTCGATTGGAGGATGTTATGAGTCTGTGCGGTGCACAAACCATACTCCCGGAAGGTATTTAGACCTACCCGAAAGGGTTATATGCTTGCACTCCCACGCGGTGATGGCTGTTGACCCGTCGCTGGTGCCATAGTCCGCCCCCATAGAGATTGGAACCCCATTGGATACCGTTACGTCGCTCGACAAATTCCGCGTCCCCATCGGCAATCAGGAGATAGAACTGCAGCAGTTCGTCTTCGAGGCCGGTGGCATGCCGCTGCTGCGCACGCGCATTCGCGAGGCCAGCCGCTTCACTATTTTCGACGTCGATCCGGTCACCGCGGCACGCTGGGGCAAGGTACTGTGCGACTGGGCTGCCGCTCAGCCGGGCATGAACGGAAAGGCAGGGGAGGCCGTTTGAACCACGTGCCGGACGAGGCTTCCGCGGTGATGGTCGATGTGGTGTTCTCTCTCGAAGAGGGAACGCTGGGCGACGATCATGCCTGCGCCTTGTCCCTGGCGGTGCGCCGTGTTCTGCCCTGGTTCGACGACGAACCGGAAGCCGGCATCCTGCCGCTGTCCGGCCTGGCAAAAGGCAATGGCGTGCGCTTCGTCGGGCGGCGCAGCCGGCTGGCCTTGCGCCTGCCGGTTCACCGCAGCGCCAGCGCCGACTTTCTGGCCGGCACGCGGCTCGACCTGGATGGCGCTGCATTGAAGGTCGGCGCCGGCAGCGTCCGCTTGCTGTTCCCTGCCCGCGGCGTTGTCTATTCGCATTTCGTCAGCGTCGGCGCGGATGACGAGATTGAATTTCTTGAGCATTGCAAATCCTTGCTGGCAGAGCGCGGCCTGAAGCCGCAACTGATCACCGGCAAGGCGCGTGAGCTGCGCACCGCGGAAGGCGTGGTGCGCGGGTTCAGCCTGATGTTGCATGGTTTGGGAGCGGCTGATTCCCTCGCTGTGCAGGAAGCCGGTCTCGGCGCGCATCGCGCGCTTGGATGCGGTCTGTTCGTTCCACATAAATCGGTTGTCGCCGTCGGCGATTAGCTGAGCAAACCAAACGAGGAGATCCTCATGTCCGAACTTGCCACCGTAACGCTCGATGTCTGTGGCCTGCCCTGTCCGGCGCCGCTGCTGGGGGCCAAGAAGCTCATCGACGACCTGCAGCCGGGCCAGACCCTGCGCCTGATTTCCGACTGTCCCGGTACCGCGGACGACCTTTTCTCCTGGGCCAAGGTCACCGGCAATGTCATGCTCGGCAGCGAGAAGCTGGCCGGCCACAAGAGCGCCTATCTGATCCAGCGTGCCGGCGGCGCCAACGCCACGCCGGTCGCCCATGTAACGCTGGACATGCGCGGCGTGTCCTGCCCCGGCCCCATCGTGCAGGCGAAGAAACTGCTCGACGGCATGAAGGCCGGCGAGGTGCTGCAACTGGTCAGCGATTGCCCCGGCTCGGCCGACGACATCACTTCCTGGGCCAAGGCCGGCGCGGCCGAGCTGGTGTTTTCGCACGAGTCCGGACGTGGCGTACACGAGTTCTATCTGAAGAAGGCCTGAGAGCCTGCTTCAAGGCGATTTTTGATTGACCCATCCACCGACCCCGTCCCACGGCCGGCACTGCATTGCCGGCCGGCTACGGTGGCGCAACGCGGTGCGTCGCGAAACCCCACCTTCGCCCCCTTGGGAAGGGCGATTATTTCAGAGGAGATTCCATGAGTTACACCATCAACGGCGTTGAAAAAGAAGTCAATGAATACGGCTACCTGCTGGAGCCCGATTTCAGCGAGGAAGCTGTACACGTCATCGCGGCGGCATGCGGCATCACGCTGACCGACCAGCACTGGAAGGTCGTCAATTTCCTGCGCGAGAAGTACAAGGAAGACGGCCACACGCCGAACATGCGCAACCTGATCAAGGGCCTGCAGGAAGAAGGCGACATGCCCGAGGCCGACAGCGCGCTGTTGTTCGAACTGTTCCCCGACGGCGGCGCGGCCAAAGAAGGCTGTAAGGTCGGCGGCTTGCCCATGCCTCTGGGCAAGGGAGGCTATTGAACATAGCCTCCTTGCCCTTCGGGCAAGGCGAATTGATCGCCTCCACCCCCCGGCCCCCGCCCGGGCGGGGGTGACCAGTCAGCTCGCTGCGCTCGAATAGGTGTAAGTCATGGCCATCAGGATTCGCTCCAGTTTCCATGCCGGCGGCAAGCCGCGGTCGATGACCGAACTCGCCGGCGTCATTGCGATGCTGGCATGGAAGCTGGCGATCGATTCGATCAAGCGCATGCGCCAGGCGGAGTACGACATCGACCTGGGCAACGCCTATTTCGATTTCGTCTGCGAGTTCATGGTGTTTCTGGCGCTGGCGGCGGATCGCATTGCCCATCGCGAACTGACGCCGGAGCAGCGCATGGAATTCACCACCGCGCTGGCGCAGCGCATCGCAGCGGCGATCGACGACAACCGCGACATGCTGCTATACGACGTTGCGCCGGGCAAGGTGCAGCAGCACGTACTCGACCTGTTCAACCGGCGCGGCGAGGAGTATGCGGATCATGGCTACACCGAGCAGGGGCCCGACTTCGGCTTTCGTCGCTGTTTCGCCGCCTGCCTGAAGGAAGTGCTGCCGGAGAAGGATCGCCTCTGGGCGGTCGATCAGGTCATGGAAATCGAGTCGCCCGAGGCGATCAAGGCACTGGAGAAGACCCTGGCGGGCCTGTTTCACCCCGGCGAGGGCAAAAGTCGGCGCTCAAGACACGGCGAGTCAGGAGAGTAGCGATGGGCCCTTTCGATCTTGACGACCCCGCGAGCTACCGCCAGTGGCGTGAGAAGAAACTCGACAGCGCGCCGCACCGCATCGAGGACATTCTGGTGCCGCTCGACGATCCGCGCGCGCTGAGCGCAAGCGAACGCGATGCCCTGCTCGAGCGATGTGCCATTGCCAATATGGCGATCTACACCAGCAATACTGTGGGAAATCCGGACAAGGAAATCCCGCGCCGACTGGGCGCCCAACTCGGTCTGCACCGTCTCGACAGCCATTGGCTGACCGACGACGACGCGATTTCGCCGATCTCGGTAACTGGTGCCGAAAAACGCGGCGAGCGCAAGGAGTTCATTCCCTACACCGACAAGCCGATCCGATGGCACACCGACGGCTACTACAACCTGCCCGAGCGCACGGTGCGCGGCATGATCCTGCATTGCGTGCAGAGCGCCGCCTCGGGCGGCGAGAACCAGTTGCTCGACCACGAGATCGCCTACATCCTGCTGCGCGACGAGAATCCCGACTACATCCGTGCCCTGTCGCGGGCCGACGCCATGATCATTCCGCCCCGTATGGACGACAGCGGCGTCGCACGCGCCGCGCAGCCGGGGCCGGTGTTCTCGATCGACGGAGACGGCTATCTGCACATGCGCTACACGGCGCGCACCATCAGCATCGAATGGCGTACGGACGCCGCCACGCAGGCCGCGGTTGCCGCCTTGACCCGCCTGCTCGCGACGCCGACGCCATGGACCCTGCACGGACGTCTGGAGCCGGCCATGGGCCTGGTCTGCAACAACGTGCTGCATGATCGCTCCGGCTTCACCGAGACACCGGAAAAGCGCCGCCTGCTCTACCGGGCGCGCTATCACGAGCGCGTCGCCCCCCGGACTGCCCCGGCCGCCGGCTGATCTGCCAGCGCAGCACCCGGCCGCACCGGCCGCCGGAATCAACCACTTCGCACCCCAAGGCCCCGGCGCCGGCATGTTCCTGCGCGCCGTATCCGCGCGCGGCGTCCGTTCGGGTTTCGATTGACAGCGATTAAATGATACATTAGACTTAAAGCAAGTTAATAAAAATGTATCACGTCTGCGGCGGCCTTCCCTGCCCGGCAGGCGTCCCGCGACAGCAGCAGGCAGAAGGAAACAGGCCATGTACACACAAGCCATGGACACGATGCGCGACGAAGGCGGCGACAAGCCGGCCTTGCGCACGGCCGAGGAAGCGCAATTGCAGCAGCGCTTCGATAACCGCATCGACGCCGGCGACTTCATCGAAGCCAAGGACTGGATGCCGGAGAACTACCGCAAGACCCTGTTGCGGCAGATCAGCCAGCACGCGCATTCCGAAATCGT
>JBAZOF010000164.1:0-6100 GCA_041648855.1 Sulfuritalea sp.
CGCCGGCTGCGGGCGGCTGTTCGAAGGCACGCCGGCGCAAATGCTGGATTCGCTGGCGAAACTCGCCGTATTGCCAGCGCCGACTCTCGTCTATTGCGCCCATGAATACACCCAGAGCAACATGCGCTTCGCCCTCGCCGTCGAGCCGGGCAGCATCGCCGTGCAGCGCCGCAGCGAGCACGTTGCCAAGGACCGCGCCGCCGGCCGCGCGACGATACCGACCAGCATCCATGCCGAACTGGAGACCAATCCCTTCCTGCGCTGGAACGCCCCGGCCGTGCGCGCCGCGGCGGCAAGCCGCCTCGGGCACGATCCGGTCGACGCGGTGGAAACCTTCGCCGCCATTCGCGAGTGGAAGAATCGCTTCTGATCGCCTGCCGACCGGAAAAACAGCTCCGCCATGATCACGCGCCGCACCTTCATCAAGACGCTCGCGGCAATTCCGCCGGCGCTGTCGTTCCGGCGCGCCTGGGCGGCGAATCCCTCGCCCGATCCCTCCCGCCTGGCGCTGATCATCGGCAACGCCGCCTACCAAGGCGCGCCGCTGGACAATCCGCTCAACGATGCCAAGGCGGTCGGCGGGCTGTTCGCCCAGGCCGGCTTCACGGTCGATTCGCGCCTCAATGCGACGCGCGCCGACATGATGGCCGCGATCGAACGCTTCGGCACGGCGGCCAAGCGGTCTGAAACGAAACTCGTGGTGTTCTATTACGCCGGCCACGGCGCCCAGCTCGACTGGCGCAACTACCTGCTGCCGGTCGATGCGGTGGTAAAAAAACCCGAGGACATGAAGCAGCGCTGCGTCGATATGAGCCTGCTGCTCGGCCAGTTGAGTGCCGCGAAGGACAAGACCTTCATCATCATCCTCGATGCCTGCCGCAACAATCCCTTCGGCACGGACTTTCGACCCGAGCACAAGGGCCTTTCGCAGTTCGATGCGCCGGTCGGCAGCCTGCTCGCCTACGCCACCTCGCCCGGCAACGTGGCTTCCGACGGCTCCGGCGCCAACGGCCTCTACACCGAGAACCTGGTGCGCGAGCTGTCGCAGCGCGGAACCCGCATCGAGGACGCGCTGAAGCGCGTGCGCCTGAATGTGAGGCTCGCCTCGCATGGCGAACAGATTCCCTGGGAGACCACTTCGCTCGAAGGCGACGTCTTCATCTTCGACGAAGGCCGGAAAAAACTCTCCGAGACCGAGCTGGAAAAGCTGGTCGAGGCCGACGTGGCCGAATGGGCGCGCATCAAGTCCTCGAAGAAGATCGACGACTGGGTCGCCTACCTGCGCAACTTCCCCAACGGCCGCTTCGCCGAGATTGCACAGATGCGCCTCAACCGCCTGCTGGCGGATGTCGAAAAGCAGCGCCAGGAGCAGGAGCGCATCGCCGAAGAACAGCGCCTTGCCGCCGAGCGCAAGCGGCTGGAGGAGCAGCAGCGCGAGGAGCAGCGGCGGCGCGAGGAAGAGCAGCGGCAGCTCGAAGCCAGGCGCAGGCAGGAGGAAGAACGCCTGGAGCGCGAGCGCCAACGCATCGCAGAGGCCGAGCGCCAGGCGGCGGAACTCCGGAAGAAGGAAGAACTGCGCCAGGCGGCGGAACAGAAGCGCTTGAGCGAGAAGAAGCGTCTCGACCAGGAGCGCATGGAACGCGAGCAGGCTCGCCTCGCGGCAGAACAGCGCCTTGCCGCGGAGCGCAAGCAGCTCGAAGAGCAGCAGTTGCAGGAAAAGCGCCGGCGCGAGGACGAGCAGCAACGCGTCGAACTCAGCCGCCGCCAGGAGCAGGAACGCCTGGAGCGCGAGCGCCAGCGCATCACCGAGGCCGAGCGCCTTGCCGCGGCGCGCAAGCAGGAAGAGCAACAGCTGACGCTCGCCAGGGCGGCCGAGGTTCAGGCAGCGGCTGCGACGCCGGCTCCGTCCGCCGCGGCACCGGGTGCCGTTGCGGCTGCGGCACGACCGCCGGCGCGAGCCTCGCGACCATCCGCGCCGATGCTCGACATCCGCGCAGGCGTTCCCGTGCCGGTGCTGATCGCGCCCTCGGCCAATCCCTTTTCCGCCGGCCGCTATCCGCTGAACCGCATCTTTACTGTCGGCGACACCGCAACCATCGTGCTGACGGACATCCTGACCGGCGTCGAGGAACGCACCCGCACGTCGCGCGTAACGAAAGTCGACTACGACGAAGACCGCGTCGAATACAACAACGGCGTCGTCATCACCGATCTGATGGGCAACCCGATCAAGCTCGGGCCGGTCGAGTACGACAGCCCGGTGCAATGGACGCCGGCCGAATTCCAGGTCGGCAAGAAATGGACCGCCGCCTTCCGCCTGACGCGGGGTGACAAATCCTCCAACGCCTACTATGACATGCAGATCGTGAAGCGGGAGACCATCAGCGTCCCGGCGGGAAGCTTCGATACCTTCAGGATCGAAGGCGAGGGCTGGAACACGACCCGTGGCTTACGGCTCGATCTGAAACTCTGGCTGGTGCCGGGAGTCAATTTTGCGATCAAGCGCGAATACATCACCCGCAACAGACGGGGAGGCATTGGCCAGAGCGAAAGGCAGGAACTCGTCGCCCTGCGCCAGCGCGCGATCCAGATTGCCTGCCTGGAGCCGGGCAGCGCGTTGGCCAGCACCGCGATCAAGCCCGTTTGCGCTGCCTGAACTGCGTTCGCGCCGACAGCGATTGCAAGGTTTGCATTGACCGCAAGGGCTGCCTTGGCTAAGATTCGGCGCCCTCACACGCACCTTCAGACGGTGCTTTGCGACCGCTACGCCTGGCCCACACAATGCCGGCCCTGGTCCCCACTGAAAACGCATTCTCCCCAATGTCCCTGCTCCGCTGCCTCATTCCGTCCCTGCTGCTCATCCTGACGGCTTCCGCACATGCCGAACAGGCGTTGCAGATGTCGCCGGAGCTTGCGTCGCCGACCGCGTTGAGCTTCGGCGCCGCGCCGCCGCCCGCGGCACCGCCGATGCTGCCCCTGCTGCCCGACCCGTCGTCGGAAGTGAAGGACGACCTGCCGCCGATCCCCACCATCGACCTCACCACGCCGCCGGACGACCTGTGGCAGCGCATGCGCAACGGCTTCTCGATGCCCGACCTCGACAGCCCGCTGGTGGCCAACCGCCAGGCCTGGTATTTGAACCGGCCCGATCTGCTGAAGCGCATCTTCGAGCGCAGCCGGCGCTACCTGCACCACATCGTCGCGGAGCTCGAAAAGCGCGGCATGCCGACCGAGCTGGCCCTGCTGCCGATCGTCGAAAGCTCCTTCAATCCGCTGGCCTACTCGTCGGCCCGCGCCCTGGGCATGTGGCAGTTCATTCCCGCCACGGGCAAGACCTACAAGCTGCAGCAGAATGCCTGGTTCGACCAGCGCCGCGACATCGTCGCCTCGACGAGCGCCGCGCTCGATTACCTGCAGACCATCTACGAAATGCACGGCGACTGGCACCTCGCGCTGGCCTCCTACAACTGGGGCGAGAATGCGGTAGGTCGCGCCATCGCCAAGAACCAGGCGAAGGGGCTGCCGACCGATTACCTGCACCTCAAGATGCCGCTGGAGACCAGCTACTACGTGCCCAAGCTGCAGGCGATCAAGAACATCATCGCGCAGCCGCAACTGTTCGGCATCAGCCTCGATCCGATCCCCAACCGGCCCTACTTCGCCACGGTGGAGCGCAGCGGCAACATGGACATCGCGCTCGCGGCGCGGCTTGCGGAAATCCCGGTGGAAGAGTTCATCGCCCTCAACCCCGCCTACAGCCGGCCGGTGATGCCCACCTCGGCCAACAGCCCGATGGTGCTGCCGGCCGAGAAAGTGCAGACCTTCCTCGAAAACCTGCAGAGCCATGAAGCGCAGGACAAGCCGCTGTCCGCCTGGCTCACCCACAAGCTGAAGAAGGGCGAGAGCCTCGACAAAGTCGCCAGCCGCTACGGCCTCAGTGCGGCCCGGCTGAAGCAGCTGAACGGCATCAACGCGCGAACCAGGATCACGCCCGGCTTCGCCCTGCTGGTGCCGGGCAAGGATGCGGCCGGCTACGAGTCGCTCACCGCCCGCCTGCCGCAAACCCCGTCCAGTCCGCCGCGCGCCACGAAGTGGAAAAAGGGCAAGCCCGGCGCCAAGCGCAAGGGCGTCAGCGTCAAGATCAGGAAGGCCCCGGCCGCCAAGCCCGCAGTCAAGCCCGTGGTCAAACCGAAGAAGCGCTAGGCGCCGCTCAGACCGCCTTGATGCAGCGCACGGCGTGCGTTGCGCCAAAAAAGGTTTCGGCCGGGTAAGCGCTGCGGCAGCTTTCATCGGCCAGCGGGCAGCGCGGGTGGAAATGGCAGCCGGCCGGCGGATTGGCCGGCGACGGCATGTCGCCGGCCAGCTTCGGCACTTCGCTCCTCGCGCCATCGACCCGCGGCACCGCCGCCAGCAAGGCTTTGGTGTAAGGGTGCCGCGGCTGGCGCAATACTTCCTCCGCCGTGCCGCGCTCGACCACGCGCCCGAGGTACATCACCGCCACGTCGTGCGCGAGGTAATCCACCACGGCGATGTTGTGCGTGATGAACAGGTAGGCCAGTTTCAGATCGCGCTGCAGGTCGGAAAGCAGGTTGAGGATCTGCGCCTGCACCGAGACATCGAGCGCCGAGGTCGGTTCGTCACAGACCAGCAATTGCGGATTCACGGCCAGGGCGCGGGCGATGGCGATGCGCTGGCGCTGCCCGCCGGAAAATTCGTGCGGATAGCGGGTCGCCATGTCGGCGCGCAGGCCGACCTGCTCCAGCAGCGGGCCGACCTTCGCCGTATCACCAGCGCCGACTTTCAGCGCCTGCATGCCTTCGGCGATGATGTCGCCGATCCGCAGGCGCGGGTTGAGCGAGGCGAAGGGGTCCTGGAATACCATCTGCATTTTCGCGCGCAGCGGCCTCAACTCGTTGGCCGAGCGCGTGGTGAGTTCGACGCCATCCAGTTGCACGCTGCCGGCCGTCGGTCGCAGCAGTTGCAGCATGGCTTTGCCGGCGGTGGTCTTGCCGCAGCCCGATTCGCCGACCAGCGCCAGCGTGCGCCCCGGCATCAGGCGCAGCGACATGCCGTCGACCGCGCGCACGGCGCCGACGGCGCGCTGCAGGATGCCGCGCCGGATCGGGAAGTGCACCTGCAGGTCCTTGACCTCCAGCAGCGGCTTCGACTCCGGCCCGATCGCCGTGTCGCCAGCGCCGACTTCTGCGGCAACGGCCGGCGCGGCGCCGGGCAGAAAGCAGCGCACGCGCTGGCCGCCGGCCTGTCCCACACCCGCATCGCGCCAGGGCGGCGGCGCGCTGCGGCACTCCGGCATGACTTCGCTGCAGCGCTCGACGAAGCGGCAGCCTTCATGGCGGACATCCGCCGCCGGCACGCTGCCGGGGATCGTCGCCAACCAGCCGCCGCGCCGCTCGGCGTCGGGCAGCGCGGCGAACAGGCGCACCGAATACGGGTGCGCCGGTTGCGCAAAGAACTGCTCACGCGGCGCTTCCTCCACCAACTGTCCGGCATACATGACGCCGACGCGATCGGCCATGCGCGCGACGACGCCGAGGTCGTGCGTGATCAGGAACAGCGCCATGCCCTGCTTGCGCCGCAACTCGTCGAGCAGATCGAGCACCTGCGCCTGGATCGTCACGTCCAGCGCCGTGGTCGGCTCGTCGGCGATCAGCAGGCGCGGCTCGCCGGCCAAAGCACAGGCGATCATCACGCGCTGACGAAGGCCGCCTGAAAGCTGGAAAGGATATTCGTCGAGCCGCCGCAGCGGATCGGGAATGCCGACCTGGTCGAGCAGTTCGGCGGCGCGCGCGCGGGCCGCCGCGCCGCGCAGGGTCGTATGCAGTTCCAGCGCCTCGCTGATCTGGCGGCCGACCGTCAGCACCGGGTTGAGGCTGGTCGCCGGCTCCTGGAAGATCATGCCGATGCCGCCGCCGCGAATGTCGCGCATGCCCGACTCGGGCAGCGCCAGCAAGTCGCCGCCCTCGAACTCGACCGCGCCGCCCGCCACCTGCGCCGCCGCCGGCAGCAGGCGCATGACGCCCAGCGCCGTCATCGACTTGCCGCAGCCGGATTCGCCGAGCAGCGCGTAGCACTCGCCGGC
>JBAZOF010000165.1:0-6089 GCA_041648855.1 Sulfuritalea sp.
CTATCTGGCTCACGGTGAAGCGGAAGCCAGCATCCTTTCGAGGACCACCGGCTAATTGCCACCTGAAATATTCCTGACTATAATAGTCAACTTTACTGCCCCCTACCCCAAGCAACAGGAGAACCAAAATGGAACATACCCTCCCCCCCCTGCCGTACGCGATGGATGCACTCGCCCCGCATATCTCGAAGGAAACCTTCGAATACCATTACGGCAAGCACCATCAGGCTTATGCGACCAACCTGAACAACCTGATCAAGGGCACCGAGTACGAGAATCTCGACCTCGAAGCCATCATCAGGAAGGCGCCGGCCGGCGGCATTTTCAACAACTCCGCCCAGGTCTGGAATCACAGCTTCTTCTGGAACAGCATGAAAGTCGGCGGTGGCGGCACGCCGACCGGCGCGCTGGCTGATGCAATCAACAAGAAATGGGGCAGCTTCGACGAGTTCAAGAAGGCCTTCCAGGCCTCAGCCGTCGGCAACTTTGGATCGGGCTGGACCTGGCTCGTGAAGAAGCCGGACGGCTCGGTCGATATCGTCAATACGTCGGGCGCCGGTACGCCGTTGAACAGCGAAAACAAGGCGCTGCTGACCATCGACGTGTGGGAACACGCGTATTACATTGACTACCGCAATGCCCGGCCCAAGTTTGTCGAGACATTCCTCGCATCCCTGGCCAACTGGGACTTCGCCGCAAAGAATTTCGCCTGATCGGGGCGATGTTGTGCGACTAATGTCGTAGTCGACGAAGGGCGCCCGCGAGGCGCCCTTCGTCATTTGATGACAGGAAAATCGGCATGGAATCCAGAATCACCGAACTCGAAATCAAGCTCGGACTCAGCGAAGATCATCTGGAAGAACTCAATCGCACCGTCTTTCGGCAGCAGCAGCAGATTGATCTGCTGCAGGCTCAGATTCGCGAGTTGTACCAATTGATGCAACCGGCAGCTCCCAGCGAACCACGAAATCTGCGAGACGATATTCCGCCCCACTACTAGAACTTCGTTTTAGCGGGCGGCGGGCACTTTTTCGATGCCCGTGATGGCGAATCCCGCACTTAGACCGCGGCTCTTGAACCAGCCCAGATTCATTTCGAGCGCATAGCGCGCCGGCTTGCTGGCGCAATGGTTTTGTTCGGTTTTGGGCTGCATGTCTTCGATGTTGATGATCCGGCCCCTTTCGTCGAGAAACGCGACGGACAGCGGCAAGAGTGTATTGCGCATCCACATGCAGTGGGCTGCGACCTCAGGGAACACGAACAGCATGCCACGCTGCGGCGCCATCATCGTGCGCTGCATCATCCCTATCTGGCGGCTCTCGGAAGTCGCCGCGACCTCGGCCTCTATCCGGTGCATTCCCGCGAACAGTTCAAGCAAGGGCAACTGCGCCTGCTGAGCCCACACCGGCAAGGCAACTGCCAACGATGCCGCCAACAGCACTATCCTCAAAAACACCATCAATCTCCTTCGGCAATCGCGAAACCGGACTCGCCATGAGTCATTGGAATCAGGGCCCGGAAGCCGGCACCTTTCCCTTTAACCTACTTGAAACGGATACTGAATCAGCAGCTTAGGCTCTGGTTTCCAGGCTATAGGCGAAAAAAATGGCAGGTTTCCCTGCCATTTTTTTCCCGAACTGCGGAATTACTTGGCTGCGTCAGCCTTCTTGGCCTTCTTGGCCTTCTTGGCCTTCTTTTCAGCCTTGGCCGGAGCGGCTTCAGCCTTTTTCTCGGCGGCCGGAGCGGCAGCAGCCGGAGCGGCAGCAGCCGGGGCGGCAGCCTTGGCAGCGGGAGCAGCAGCAGCGGCGGGAGCAGCAGCCGGAGCGGCCTTCGGAGCATCAGCGGCAAAAGCGGAGGTGGCGATCAGGCCGGCAACCAAGGTAGCCAGAAGCTTGTTCATGGTGATTCCTTTCGTTTGGGTATAGGTAGAATGTCTTTAACACCAGGGGTTTTCCGGGCGTTAGCAACATTAACGCGCTGCTTTGCATCTGGTTGACCTGAAATTTCAAGTTCGCGCCACTGCCCCGGCGCAAGCCCTTCCAGCGTCCAGTCGCCCACCGCCCAGCGGATCAGCCGGAGAGTCGGAAACCCGACGCGAGCGGTCATCCGCCTTACCTGTCGGTTCTTCCCTTCCTGCAGAACGAGTTCAAGCCAAGTCGTAGGAATTGCTGCGCGATAGCGGACCGGTGGATCGCGCTGCCAAAGGCCCGCGGGTTCGGCAATGCGGCGCGCCTGACAAGGGCGTGTATGAAAGTCGCCCAGGTCCACCCCGGCGATCAGCCTCTGCAGGGCCTCATCCGTAGGCTGACCTTCAACCTGCACCCTGTACCACTTGGCCAGCTTGTGCCTGGGATTGGCAATTCGTGCCTGCAATCTGCCATCATCGGTCAGCACGACCAGACCCTCCGAGTCGGCATCCAGCCGACCGGCGGCATAGACGTCACGGATTGGAATGTAGTCCGCCAGGGTAGGCCGCCCATCGGCATCCGTAAACTGGGTCAGCACGCCATAAGGCTTGTTGAACAGAATAAGGAGGCTCAAACCAAACAACCGCTACCGAAGATGTTGCAGAAGCGAAGGGATTCGGGGTAGGGGAAAAAGTCCTGCATCGCGCCTTTGCGGATCTGTTCCTGGGTGTATTGCCAGAACTCCGCATCGAACAGATCGGGGTGATGCCGCATGAAGGCTTCGCGAATCCGCTCGGACACCAGCAGAAAGGTTTTGAATTCCTCGGGGAATACATCGAGCCTCGACACTGAATACCAGGGTTCTCCCGACATTTCGGCCTCGAAATTCGGCGGCGGAGGAATGCGGCGGAACTTGCAGTCGGTCATGTATTCGATTTCGTCGTAGTCATAGAACACCACACGCCCGTAACGGGTGACGCCAAAGTTCTTCCACAGCAAGTCGCCGGGAAAAATATTGGCAATGGCAAGCTCGCGAATGGCATTGCCGTATTCCTGCACGGCGTGCTCCACCTGATCATCGCGACCCGCCTTTTCTGCTTTTTCAAGATAGATGTTGAGCGGCTCCATGCGCCGCTCGATGTATAGATGACTGATGATCAGATCGTCGCCATCCTCTTCCATCAGCGACGGCACCTCCTTGTACAACTCATCGATCAGTTCCTGGGAGAAGCGCTTGCGGGGTAGTGCAACCTTGGAAAACTCGAGGGTGTCAGCCATGCGCCCCACGCGATCCACCTGCTTCACCAACTGATACTTGCGCCGCACGGTGTCATGATCGACTTCCTTCGAACTGCCGAAGACATCCTTGATGACCTTGAACACGTAGGGATAGGAAGGGAGGGTGAACACCAGCATGACCAGACCGCGAATGCCAGGCGCAACAATGAACTGGTCTGCCGAATGATGCAGATGGAAAATCAGGTCGCGGAAGAACATGGTCTTGCCCTGCTTGCCCAGCCCGAGCATGGTGTAGAGCTCGGAGCGCGGCTTGTTGGGCATAATCGAACGCAAGAACTGGACATATCCGGAAGGCACTTCCATGTCGACCATGAAATAGGCGCGCGACAAGGAAAACAAAACGCCGATGCGCCAGGCGTCCAGGATGATCGTGTCCAAGTAGAGCTTGCCATCCGGCGAATGCAGTACCGGAACAGTAAATGGATACTCAAATGCGCCGTTGACCGCCTTGCCGATCACGTAGGCACCCTTGTTGCGATAGAAGGCCGAATTCAACACTTGTATCTGGAGGTTGGCCTCGCGCGCCGGCAGGGTGCCAAGATGAGACTCAATGCTGCGTAAGATGAAATCTACGTCGCGATCCAGATCCTCAAATTCCGGCGCCCAGCCGAAATCGACGAACACCTGGCGAATTGAAGCACGGAAGCCTGCCTCATTCGGGTAGTAGCAGCGGTAGGTTGGCGGATCGGACTCGATGTATTCGGTGGACACCGCCGGCCGCACGAAGATGAAGTCGTTGTGGAAATAGGTGCGGTGCAGAATCTGGCAGAACACCGAATTGAAAAACGTCTCCGCCAACTCGGGCTGTTTGTGGTTGGTCAGCAAACCGATGTATTGAAGCTTTGCCTGCTGCCAGACACCGTCGCTGAGACTGTCCGCATCGAACTCGCGATGCAGTTTCTCCGTGGTTTCCCTGACGCGATCATCATAAAACTGGATGCGATCCCTGACCGCCTGCTGCACTTCCTGCCATCGTCCCTGATCAAAGCGCTGCTTGGCGAGCGCCGAACTTTCATGAAACCGGCGATAGTGCATGTTGAAACCATCGACAAGCACATGGGCAATCGACTCGGCAATCAGGTCATCAGAAGGGCCATCGGCCATGGTGCAAAATCTCGGTAGGTTTGACGTGCCGATTCTATCAGCGAGCGTTGCGGCCACCTGCTACAGGGAGCGACCGGAACACCGTTGGAGTTTTTGGAGGATAATTAGCTTCGACCTATCCCGCACCCTTTCCGATTCTCAACACACTATTTTTTAACGGAGCAGGCATGAGCACTTCCCTTATAAAGGTTCCCGCACAAGGCCAGAAAATCATTCCGGGCCAGCCGATTCCCGACAATCCCATCATTCCCTTTATCGAGGGCGATGGTATTGGTGTCGACATCACGCCGGTCATGCAAAAAGTGGTGGATGCCGCCGTACAGAAGTCTTACGGCGGCAAACGCAAGATATCCTGGATGGAAGTCTATGCGGGAGAAAAGGCGACTCGTCTGTACGGCCCCGACGTCTGGCTGCCGGCGGAGACCATCACTGCGTGCAAGGAATACTCGGTTTCCATCAAGGGGCCGCTGACCACACCGGTGGGCGGCGGCATCCGTTCGCTCAACGTCGCCTTGCGCCAGGAAATGGATTTGTACCAGTGTGTACGCCCGGTGCGCTACTTCAAGGGCATTCCCTCTCCGCTCAAGGATCCAAGCAAGACCGACATGGTGATCTACCGTGAGAATACGGAAGACATCTACTGCGGCATCGAATGGCAAGCCGAGTCGGCGCCGGCCAAGAAACTGATCAAGTTCCTCCAGGAAGAAATGGGAGTGACGAAGATCCGCTTTCCCAACACCTCGGGCATCGGAATCAAGCCTGTCTCGCGGGAAGGAACCGAGCGCCTGATGCGAGCTGCAGTCAACTACGCCATCACCAACAAGCGCAAGTCGGTAACGATCGTACACAAGGGCAACATCATGAAGTACACGGAAGGCGGCTTCCGTGACTGGGCCTATGCGCTGGCGAAAAACGAATTCAAGGGTGTGGAAATCGACGGTGGCCCTTGGCTCAAGCTGCCCAACGGCATCATCATCAAGGACGCCATCGCCGATGCCTTCCTGCAGCAGATTCTGCTTCGCCCCGCGGAGTATGACGTCATTGCCACGCTCAACCTGAACGGCGACTACATTTCCGATGCGCTTGCAGCTCAGGTTGGAGGTATCGGCATTGCGCCGGGCGCCAACATTTCGGATCTGTATGCCTGTTTCGAGGCGACTCACGGCACCGCGCCAAAATACGCCGGCAAGGATTACGTAAACCCTGGCTCCTTGATTCTTTCCGCCGAAATGATGCTGCGCCACTTGGGCTGGACTGAGGCGGCGGATCTCATCATCAAATCCATGGAAGCTGCAATTGGCGACAAGGTCGTCACTTACGACTTTGCCCGTCTGATGGAAGGCGCCAAGGAAGTGAAGTGCTCGGCATTCGGCCAGGCGATGATCGATCGCATGTAAGTCGCAAGACGATCAGCCGAAAAAAAGCCCGCCGTGAGGCGGGCTTTGTTCTTCCGGAACCGGAATTACCCGGCGACCGGAAAGATCAAGGACATCAAGGCTTCTGAATGTTCGACGCCTGCTTGCCTTTGGGGCCTTGCACCACGTCGAAAGTCACCTTGTCGCCTTCTTTAAGGGACTTGAATCCAGCCATGTTGATGGCCGAGAAATGCGCGAACAGGTCTTCGCTGCCGTCATCCGGGGTGATAAAACCAAAACCCTTGGCGTCGTTGAACCACTTAACTGTACCAGTTGCCATGTAACTTTTTCCTTAATCAAAAACGAACGAATCGGCCACCGCTGCGGGCTGCAAAACACCGCACCCCGGCCGGGGCATGTTTGA
>JBAZOF010000166.1:0-6077 GCA_041648855.1 Sulfuritalea sp.
TGGCCAAGCTTTACAATTCCATCGGCATCACCACGGTGCAGTCTTTCCTCTACGGCCCGATGGCGACGCAGCCCCTGGGCTGGTTCAAGAAGCCGATCACCAAGGCGGCGGATTTCAAGGGGCTCAAGTTCCGTACCAATGGCCTCGCCATCGATCTGTTCACGGCGATGGGCGCGGCGGTGAATGCGCTGCCCGGTGGCGAGATCGTACCGGCAATGGACCGCGGCCTGCTCGACGGCGCCGAGTTCAACAATGCCACCTCCGACCGTCTGCTCGGCTTCCCCGACGTCTCCAAGGTTTGCATGCTGCAAAGCTACCACCAGAGCGCCGAGACCTTCGAGATCATGTTCAACAAGCCGAAGTACGATGCGCTGCCGGTGAAAATGAAGGCGATCATCGCCAATGCCGTGGAAGCAGCGTCGGCCGACATGTCGTGGAAGGCGATCGATCGCTATTCCAAGGACTACATCGAGCTCCAGACCAAGGACAAGGTCAAGTTCTACAAGACGCCGGATGCTCTTCTGCAGCAGCAGCTCACCTTGTGGGATGCGATCGTGGAGAAGAAGTCTGCGGAAAACCCCCTGTTCAAGGAAATCGTCGCATCGCAGAAGGCATTTGCTGCGCGCGCCGTGAAATGGGACCAGGACGTCTACGTCAGCCGGCGCATGGCCGTGAATCATTTCTTTGGAGCCAAGAAGGCTGCACCCAAGAAGAAGGGTTGAGAGGTATTCGCATCATCATCCATCAACCATCCGGGCTGGTACCGGGTGGTTGATTTTTTTCAGCAGGCCAACACATGCAATTGCAGAAATTTCTGCTGACCATCGACAGGATCAGCACCTTCATCGGCCAGACCTTTTCCTGGCTGATCGTCTCGCTGACCTTCATGATCACCTGGGAGGTCGTTTCGCGCTATGCGTTCGACAACCCGCACCCCTGGGCCTTCGACGTCATGATCATGATGTACGGCACCGTGTTCATGATGGCCGGTGCCTACACGCTTTCCAAGAATGGCCATGTGCGCGGCGACGTGCTTTACGGATTCTTTTCACCGAGAGTGCAGGCCAGCCTGGACCTGACGCTGTACTTTCTGTTCTTCATCCCCGGCGTATTTGCCCTCGCCTGGGCCGGCTACAACTTCGCCGGCGACGCCTGGGCCATCAACGAACATTCGAACGTGACCGCCGACGGCCCGCCGGTCTACCCGTTCAAGACCATGCTTCCGCTGGCCGGCGCGTTTCTGCTGCTGCAGGGCGTGGTCGAGATCATCCGCTGCATTATCTGCATCCGCGAGGGCGAGTGGCCTTCGCGCGAGCAGGACGTCGAGGAAGTCGACGTCGAAAAACTCAAGGAAATGGTGCACGTCAAGGATGCGGACATCGCCGCCCTCGACAAATTCGTGGTCGCCCAGGAGCATGAGCATCAGGCCCACGCCGGAGCGGCCAAATGAAAATCAGGAAGGAACTCTGGTTCGGCTTCTCGCTGATGGCGGCGATCCTCACCGTCACCGTGATCTTCATGCCCTGGGGCAACATGCAGAACGGCCATATCGGCCTGCTGATGCTCTCGCTGGTGGTGGTGGCGATCATGCTCGGCTTCCCTACGGCCTTTACCCTGATGGGCATGGGCGTGTTCTTCGCCTGGCTGGCCTATCGCAGCGGCAACCCGGATCTTGCGGTGAGGCAGACCCTGGACCTGATGGTGCAGCGTGCCTATTCGGTGATGTCCAACGACGTGCTGATCTCGATCCCGCTGTTCGTCTTCATGGGTTACCTGGTCGAACGCGCCAACCTGATCGCCAAGCTGTTTCGCGCACTGGAACTGGCGCTGGCGCGCCTGCCCGGCGCGCTGGCGGTGGCGACGCTGGTGACCTGCGCGATCTTCGCCACGGCCACCGGCATCGTCGGCGCCGTGGTGACGCTGATGGGCCTGCTGGCCTTGCCGGCCATGCTCAGGTCAGGCTATGACGTCCGACTGTCGGCCGGGGTGATCACGGCCGGCGGCTGCCTCGGCATCCTGATTCCCCCCTCCGTGCTGCTGATCGTCTATGGCGCCACGGCCGGTGTCTCGGTGGTTCAGCTCTACGCCGGCGCCTTCTTTCCCGGCATCATGCTGGCCAGCCTTTATATAGGCTACGTGATCATCGTCGCCAAGTGGAAGCCGCATCTGGCGCCGCCGCTGCCGATGGAGGAGCGCCACATCGACTTGCCGCCGGCCAACGAAAAGATTCGCGATGCGATCAGCCATCGGGTTCTGCCGGGGCTGGTCGGCGCCCTCAAGGGCTCGCGCAATCTCGGCATCAGCAGCGGCACGATCGTCAAGCAGGGATTCATCGCCCTGCTGCCGGCCTTGACGCTGGTGATTTTCCTCGGCTTCGCCTTGCACATGGCCACCAAGCCAGTGGTCAAGGTCGAAACCGCCGGACTGATGGAAATGGGTGGCGGCGTCGCCGAGGAATCGGCCGAGGCTGCGCCCGGAGGGCTCGATGAGCCGAAGGAAGAGGGCTTGGCCGAGCCGAAGGAAGATGATGCCGACGGCCTCAAGGAACCGCCGGCAGAGGGCGTGCAGGAGCCGCCTGCGGAGGGCCTCAAGGAACCGCCTGCGGAAGGGGTGCAGGAACCGCCGGCAGCCAAGGAACTGGCGGGAGCTGAGAGGGTCGCGCCGACGGCAAAGATCGCTGAAAAGCCTGCTGCTGCCACCGTGTCGCCAGCGCCGTCCGCAGGGGATACCGCTCCCGGCTCTGCCGGAGGCACAACACCTGAAGCCGCCGAGCGACTGCCGATTCCGACCTGGTACTGGATTCTTTTCGGCGTCAGCGTCGCCAGCGCCATCGGCTTCTACGCGATCTTCACCTTCGTTCGCCTCGAAGTGTTCAAGATGCTGCTGGGATCCTTCTTCCCGCTGGCGTTGATGATCCTCGCCGTGCTCGGCAGCATCGTCTTCGGCTTCGCGACCCCGACCGAGGCGGCCGCGATCGGCTCGGCCGGCGGCTTCATCCTCGCCGCGGCGTACAGGCAGCTCAATTTCACGGTGGTCAAGGAGTCGGTGTTCCTTACCGCGAAGACCTCGGCCATGGTCTGCTGGCTGTTCGTCGGTTCCTCGATCTTCTCGGCGGCCTTCGCGCTGCTGGGCGGGCAGGATCTGGTCGAAAAATGGGTGTTGTCCCTCAACATGACGCCGCTGCAGTTCATGCTGCTCAGCCAGTTCATCATTTTCATCCTGGGCTGGCCGCTGGAATGGACCGAGATCATCGTCATTTTCATGCCGATCTTCATTCCCCTGTTGCCGCACTTCGGGGTCGATCCGCTGTTCTTCGGCCTGCTGGTGGCGCTGAACCTGCAGACAGCCTTCCTCTCGCCGCCGGTGGCGATGGCGGCGTTCTACCTGAAGGGGGTGTCGCCGCCGCACGTGACGCTGAACCAGATCTTCGCCGGCATGATGCCCTTCATGGCCATCCAGGTGTTCGCCCTGGCGCTGCTCTACATCTTCCCCGAGATCGGCATGTGGCTGCCCGGTGTGCTTTACGGCAACTGAGCGGCAAAAATAATGAAGCAGAAGATTTTGGTTGCCCGTGAAGTCTTCCCCGAAGTGCTGGAGCGCCTGCGCCAGCACTTCGAGGTCGATGACAACCAGGCCGATGTCATCCTCGGCGTCGAAGGCCTCAAGGCAGGGCTCGCCGACAAAGCGGGTGCGCTGACCGCGGCCACCGATCCCGTGACGGCCGAGGTGATCGCCGCTGCGCCGCAGCTGAAGGCCGTGTGCAATTTCGCCGTCGGCTACAACAACATTGATCTCGCCGCCTGTACCCGCGCCGGGGTGTTGGCGACCAATACGCCCGGTGTACTCGACGACACCACGGCCGACCTGGCCTGGGCGTTGCTGATGGCGACGGCTCGGCGTCTGCCCGCCGCCGAACGCTGGCTGCGCAATGGCGAGTGGAAAGGCTGGCAGTTCATCCAGTGGCTGGGCAGCGACGTGCATCACGCCACGCTCGGCATCCTCGGCATGGGGCGCATCGGGCAGACGGTGGCGCGGCGTGCGCTGGGCTTCGACATGAAGGTGATTTATCACAAGCGCACTCCGCTGCCCGCAGAGCGCGAAGCCGAATGCCGCGCGACTTGGGTGGACAAGGAAACCCTGCTGCGCGAATCTGATTTCCTGGTGTTGCTCCTGCCATATTCGCCTGAAAGCCATCACACCATCGGCGCCACGGAGCTGGCCCTGATGAAGCCCACGGCGCACCTGATCAACGTCGCCCGTGGCGGCATCGTCGATGACGAAGCGCTGATATCGGCGTTGCGCCAGCGCCGACTTGCGGGCGCCGGCCTCGATGTATTCGAGGGCGAGCCGAAGTTCAATCCAGGATTCCTCGAACTCGACAATGTCGCGCTGACGCCGCATATCGGCTCCAGCTCGCACGCCACGCGCATGGCGATGGCGATGACGGCGGCCGACAACCTGATTGCGGCGCTCTCGGGGCAGCGGCCACCCAACCTGCTCAATCCCGAAGTCTGGAAATGACTGCGGTGGCCACCCGACCGGCCGTGCTGCTCGGCCTCGGTGTGGCGATTGCCGCCTACCTGCTGTCCTTCTTCCACCGCGTTGCACCGGCGGCGATTTCGGGAGATCTCCAGGTCAGCTTCGCCATCGGTGGCGCGCAGCTCGGGACGCTGGCGGCGACCTACTTCTATGTCTATACCCTGATGCAAATTCCCACCGGGGTTCTCGCCGATACCCTGGGACCGCGTCGCATCCTGTTCTGGGGTGGGCTGGTGGCCGGCGCCGGGGCAATCCTGTTCGGCCTTGCGCCAAGCTTCGAGCTGGCCTTCGCCGGCCGCACGCTGGTCGGCCTCGGCGTTTCGGTGACCTTCATCGCGATGTTGAAACTTCTGGCGATCGGCTTCGACGAACGCCGCTTCGCCACCCTGACGGGGCTGTGTATGCTGATCGGCAATCTCGGTTCGATTTTGGCCGGCGCGCCGCTGGCGTGGGCGACCCAGGCCGCCGGCTGGCGCCAGGTCTTCGTGGTGGTCGGCCTGTTGTCCTTCGCGCTGGCCTTCGCCAGCCGTGCCTGGGTGATCGAGACCCCGGCGGGCAAGGTCGATCGCACGGCCTGGCTCGCCGGCCTGGTTTCGGTGCTTAGAAATCGCGCCACCTGGCCCGGCTTTTTTGCCAATGCAGGACTGTCCGGTGCCTTCTTCACCTTCGCCGGACTCTGGGCCGTGCCCTACCTGACCCAGATGCACGCCATGTCGCGCGGTGTCGCCTCCAATCATGTGAGCATTTACTTCCTCGGTTTTGCCATCGGCTCGGCCCTGTGGGGCCGCGTCTCCGACGCATTGCGGCGGCGCAAATCGGTGGCGCTGGCGGTTTCCGGCCTGCACGTGCTCGGCTGGTGCGTCTGGTTGTGGTGGGCGACCTGGCGCGCCGACAGCGCCCTGCCGCTGACGGCGACCTACGGGCTGTGCGCCATGATGGGGCTGGCCACGGCAGGCTTCACGCTATCCTGGGCCAGCGCAAAGGAAGTCAATCCGCCGCAGCTTTCGGGCATGGCCACCAGCGTGGTGAACGTCGGCATCTTTCTCGGCCCGGCGATCCTGCAACCGACGGTAGGCTGGCTCATGGAGCGCACCTGGGATGGCAGAATGGAGGCCGGGGTCCGCATCTATTCCGCCGGTGACTGGCGCAACGGCCTGATGCTATTGACGGCGGCAGCCGTTGCCGGCTGGATCGCGACGCTGTTCGTCCGGGAAACCGGTTGCCGCAATGTCTGGAAGATGGAGAAAAAGTGAGGGGAATACTTCTGTTCGGCCACGGTGCGCGCAACCCCGAGTGGGCGCAGCCTTTTCATCGCATTCGCGATGCCATCCTTGCCCGCGAACCGGGAGCGCTGGTCGAGCCGGGCTTTCTCGAACTGATGCGACCGACATTCGACGAGGGTGTGGATTGCCTGGTGCGCCAGGGCGCGACGGAAATCGTCGTGGTGCCGATCTTCATGGCCGCCGGCAGTCATGTCAAAAAGGACCTGCCGCAGATGGCGGCCAACGCGATGGATCGTCATGTCGGACTGGCAATCG
>JBAZOF010000167.1:0-6070 GCA_041648855.1 Sulfuritalea sp.
GAAATCAACCTGAGCGCCTTGCGCCTGCTGGCGCCGGGCGGCTTGCTGATGACCTATTCGTGTTCCGGCGGCGTCTCGGCCGAGCTGTTCCAGAAGATCGTCGCCGGCGCGGCGCTCGACGCCGGCGCATCGACCAAAATGACGGCGCGCATCGTGCAGCGCCTGCAGGGCGCCGCCGACCATCCGGTCGATCTCGCGTTTCCGGAAGGCGACTACCTGAAGGGCCTGCTGCTGCAGGTTGATTGATGGCGCCGTCTGTGGTCTGATACGCGCCCCATGCGCCGCTTCCTCCATCCATTCCTTGCCCTGTGCCTCTCGCTGCTGCTCGTCAGCGGGCAGCAGGCTGCGCTCGCGCACATGGTCGGGCACGCGGCGGGACCTGCAGCGGTGCAGTCTGCGCAGGGGGAAGACGCCGATCACAATGCGGCGCTGACCCTGTCGCATGTCTGCACTACCTGCATCGCCTTTGCCGGCGTCGATGCCACGCCTCCTGCATCGCTGCTTCCTCTGGCACTGGCCGCGGATAGGTCAGCAACGCCTGATGCCGCCGTACCACCAGCGCCGACTTTGCGCTTCAGCGCGGCATTTCGCAGCCGCGCCCCGCCCCTGCTCTAAAGCCACTTGACGCTGTTCTGCGCCGCCGGCCTGTCGCCGCGCGGCGTTCTTTGTCATTTGCTCTGGAGCAATCATGAATCGAATTTCAGTTTCCATGCTGGCCGCTTGTGGCGTGCTGGCGAGCTTCCCGGCCGCGTCGGCCGATGCCGATCTGCAATCCCTGCGCGAGGAAATTGCGCAGATGAAACGTAGCTACGAGCAGCGCATCGACGCGCTGGAGAAGCGCCTGGCGAACACGGAGTCGACGGCCGGCAAGGCCGCGCCGCCAGCCGAAAGCGCTCCCGCGACCGCCAGTGCGCGCGGCGCGGCGACCGGCTTCAATCCCGAGGTCTCGCTGATCCTTCAAGGCGCCATGACGAAGACGCAGCGCGATCCGGCGAGCTGGACGCTGCAAGGCTTCGTTCCGGCCGGCGAGCCGGAGGAGGTGGGTCCGCCGCGGCGCAAGGGACTCTCCCTGCGCGAAAGCGAGCTGGTCCTCTCGGCCAACGTCGATCCGAATTTCCGCGGCCACCTGAATCTAGCGCTGTCGCCGGAAAACACCATTGCGGTCGAGGAAGCCTGGTTCCAGACGCTGGGGCTGGGCAGCGGCCTGACGCTCAAGGGCGGCCGCTTCCTGTCCGGCATCGGCTACCAGAACGAACAGCATCCGCACACCTGGGACTTTGCCGATGCGCCGCTGGCCTACGCGGCCTTTTTCGGCAACCGGCTGACGGCTGAAGGCTTGCAGCTGAAATGGCTGGCGCCGACCGAGACATGGATCGAACTGGGTCTCGAAGCGGGCCGCGACAGCGCCTTCCCCGGCAGCGACCGCAACAAGAATGGCTCTGCGCTGGGCGCGGTGTTCGCCCGCACCGGCGGCGATGTCGGCATCTCCAGCAGCTGGCGCGCGGGGCTGTCGGCGGTCGGTACGCGGCCGGCCGAGCGCGGTTTCGAGCAGACCGACACCACGGGCAACGCCAACACGGTGGCCTTCTCCGGCAACAGCCGTACCGTCGGCGCCGACTTCGTCTGGAAGTGGGCGCCCAACGGCAATCCGAGCGAGCGCAACTTCAAGCTGCAGGCCGAAGCCTTCCGTCGCGTCGAGAGCGGCGATCTTTCCTGCGTCGATGCCGCCGGCGCCGGCGCCGGCAACTGCGGCGTGCGCCTCGCCGGTACCTACGACGCAACGCAGAGCGGTTTCTACGTGCAGGGCGTGTATCAGTTCATGCCGCACTGGCGCGTGGGCTATCGCTACGACCGGCTTGATTCCGGCAACGCCGCGATCGGCTTGGTGAACAGTGGTGCGCTCGCTGCCGCCGATCTGCCGCAGTTCGCGGCCTGGAAGCCGCGCCGCGACACCGTGATGATCGACTACGCCTCATCCGAGTTCGCCCGCCTGCGCTTCCAGTTTGCCCGCGATGTTTCGCGCGGTCCGGGCCTCGTCGACAACCAGTTCTGGCTTCAATACGTCATGAGCATAGGCGCCCACGGCGCCCATGCCTTCTAACGCCTATGAATAAATCTACTGCGCGTGCCGGATCGGGGATTGGGCGGCTCATTTGGCAACCCCGGCTATCCTCATGTACAGAGACGTACATTCCGGTAGCTGCGCTCCGGCCGCACCCCGCTGCGGCCCGCTCGCTACGATTTCTTCACAGGCTTTGAGGAGACAACTATGAACAAGCTATTGGTGATTCTTGCCATGCTGCTGGCGCTGCCGGCGCAGGCGGCGCTGAACGTGCTGACCACGGTGCCGGAATGGGCGGCCCTGGCGCAGGAGATCGGCGGCGACAAAATCAAGGTGGCATCGGTGACAACTGCCTTGCAGGACCCGCACCGGATCGAGGCGCGGCCCTCGCTGATCGCGCGCGCGCGCAACGCCGACCTGATCATCGCCACCGGCGCTGAACTGGAAACGGGCTGGCTGCCGGTGGTGCAGCGCGAATCGGGCAACGCCCGCATCCATTCCGGCCAGCCGGGCTACTTCGAAGCCGCGGCCCATGCGCGGATGCTTGAGATTCCGGCGAAGCTGGATCGCGCCGACGGCGACGTGCATGCCGGCGGCAATCCGCACATCAATACCGATCCGCGGGTTTACCTCAAGGTCGGCGAGGCGCTGGCGGCGCGCCTGGCGCAGATCGATCCTGCCAATGCCGCGGCCTACCACGCGGGCTACACGGCATTCGCGGTTCGCTGGCGCGCGAACCTGGCGCGCTGGGAGAAGCAGGCCGCTCCCTTGCGCGGGCAGCCGGTCGTGGTGCAGCACAAATCGTTCTCCTACCTGCTCGACTGGCTGGGCCTCAAGGAAGTCGCGACGCTGGAGCCCAAGCCGGGAGTCGAAGCTTCCGCCGCACATCTGTCGCGCGTGCTGGAGCAGGTGCGCGCGCAGAAGCCGCGCTGGGTGATTCGCGGCGTCTGGGAAGGCAGCCGGGCGACCGACTGGTTCGCCGCCAACAGCGGCACGCCGGCCGTGGTGCTGCCCTTCACCGTCGGCGGCAACGATGCGGCGAAGGATCTGACCAGCCTGTTCGACGACACGCTGGCGCGCCTGCTGGCGGCCAGGTAAAGCCATGGACACACTCGACTGGACCCTGCTGATCGCCCCCTTTGCCGCCGGCCTGCTGGTGCTGGCGACGCACGTCGTGCTCGGCATCGACGTGCTGCGGCGGGGCATCATTTTCATCGACCTCGCGATCGCGCAGGTCGCTGGGCTGGGCGCCGTCGCCGCGAGCCTGACCGATCTCGATGCGATCTTTCATGATTTGCCACGCGGCCTCGGCGCGCAAGTTGCCGCTGCGCTCGCGGCGGGCGCCGGCGCGCTGCTGCTGACCTGGTGCGAGCGTCGCTGGCCGGAACTCCAGGAGGCGCTGATCGGCCTGGTGTTCGTCTTTTCGGCCGCCGCCGGCATCCTGTTGCTGGCGCACAACCCGCATGGCGGCGAGCACCTGCGCGACCTGCTGGCCGGCCAGCTGTTGTGGGTGAGCTGGGGTGCCTTGTGGCCCGTGGCGCTGTTGTATGCCGGCGTGCTGGCCCTGTGGCTGGGGCCGGCGCAACGCTGGCCGCGGCTCGGCTTCTATCTGCTGTTCGCCATCACGGTGACGGCATCGGTGCAACTGGTCGGCGTGCTGCTGGTGTTCACCAGCCTGATCGCTCCGGCAGTGGCGACTCGCGCCTTCAGCGGCAGGCGGCGCATTGTCGTCGCCTATCTGATCGGTGCGGCGGGCTATGCCATGGGTCTCGGGCTTTCGCTGTACGCCGACCTGCCTGCCGGGGCCACCGTGGTCTGCTGCCTTTGCCTCTTGACCCTTGGCGGATTGGGCTTTTTCAAGCCGGTAGTCGCCGAGTTATACTCCCCTGTCCTCAACCAGGGCAGCAATGCTCCAGATCAGTAGTGGCCGACGACGACGACGATCTGATGTCCCTCGATTTTACGGTGCCCGGCGCGTTCGATACGCCGCCGGAACAGCCTCCTGCACCTGAAATTCCGCCTTCGACGGCCGCACCGGCGCCGCCCGCACCGCCGGTGCGGCCGTCGTTGCCGCCGGCACTGGCCGAGGCCGCGGTGATGTATGCCAAGGGGCAGGATCTGGAAGCCATGCGCCGGCTGGAGGCCGCGATCAAGACCGGCGAGGACTTGGGCGATCATGCCGTGCGTGCCTGGGGCTGCCTCTTCGAATTGCTGCAGGCCCTGGGGCGCCGCCCTGCCTTCGACGCGCTGGCCCTGACCTTTGCGCGCCGTTTCGAGAAATCGCCGCCGGCCTGGAGCGCGGTGGTCGACGGCCCGCACACGGCCAGCGAAAGCAGCGGCGGGCGGGCCCATGTGTCGCTCTCCGGCGTGCTGAATGCGGGCATCGGCGAAGTCCTCAAGCAGACCATGAAGCTGGCGGCCACCAGCACCGTGATGCGCATCGACCTGGCCAAGCTGACCGATGCCGACAACAACGGCGCGACGCTGCTGATGCGAGGCCTGGCGGCGCTTAAGCGGGCAAAAAAGGAAATCGTGTTCGGCAGCCCCGAGCATCTGGCGCAAATCCTGGCGGCCAAGGTCGTGCCGGGCGAGCGCATCAACGAAGCGATGTGGCTGCTGCTGCTGGAGCTTTATCAGCAGGCCTTCCGGCAGGATGCCTTCGAGGAAGCCGCGGTCAACTACGCCGTGACCTTCGAGGTTTCGCCGCCCTCATGGGAAGCGCTTCCGGCACGGACCGAGGAGTTGCCGCAGGAGGACTTGCTGGCCGAGTCCAAAGCGGAAGAGCTTGCTCTGCACGGCCAGATGGTGGGCGCGACCGCCGCCGACTTTGCGCCGCTGGAAAAGGCGGCGGCCGGCCGCGACCAGTTCGATATCGATGCGCACAACCTGGTGCGCATCGATCCCGGCAGCGCCGGGCACCTGCTGGAGGTGCTGAAGCGCCTTCATGGCGGGGGCAAGAAGCTGAAGCTCGTCGGCTTGAGCACGCTGGTTGCGGCCTACCTCGAAACGCTCGGGTTTGCCGACGTTGCCGAGCTGCGTTCCCGGGCTATTTAGAGCCTTTCTTTTCTGCAAGGATTTTCATGGAGCAATATCACGGCACCACCATCCTGTCCGTGCGTCGCGGCAGCAGCGTCGCCCTTGGCGGCGACGGCCAGGTGACGCTGGGCAACATCGTGGTCAAGGCCACTGCGCGCAAGGTGCGGCGGCTCTACAACGAACAGATCCTGGCCGGATTCGCCGGCGGCACGGCGGACGCCTTCACGCTGTTCGAGCGCTTCGAGGCCAAGCTGGAGCAGTACCAGGGCAACCTGCTGCGCGCCGCCGTCGAACTGGCCAAGGACTGGCGCACCGACCGCGCGCTGCGCCGGCTGGAGGCCATGCTCTCGGTCGCCGACCGCGAGCATTCGCTGATCATCACCGGCAACGGCGACGTGCTGGAGCCGGAATACGGCCTCGTCGCGATCGGCAGCGGCGGCGCCTATGCGCAGTCCGCCGCGCGCGCCCTGCTCGAGAACACCGACCTGGCGCCGGCCGAAATCGTCAAGAAGTCGCTGGAAATCGCCGGCGATCTTTGCATCTACACCAACCAGAACCACCTGATCGAAATCCTCGACTAGGCGGGCCGCCTTCTTCCTGGCGCCGTGCTGAAAGGCCCTGAATGTCCTCCATGACTCCCGCGGAGATTGTCTCCGAACTCGACAAGAACATCGTCGGCCAGTCGCGCGCCAAGCGCGCCGTGGCGA
Organism: Sulfuritalea sp.; assembly: GCA_041648855.1. Taxonomy (GTDB): domain Bacteria; phylum Pseudomonadota; class Gammaproteobacteria; order Burkholderiales; family Rhodocyclaceae; genus Sulfuritalea. The sequence goes on from JBAZOF010000167.1 coordinate 5,806, forward strand.
TCGCCCTGCGCAACCGCTGGCGCCGCATCCAGGTGGCCGAGCCGCTGCGCACCGAAATCACGCCGAAGAACATCCTGATGATCGGCCCGACCGGCGTCGGCAAGACCGAAATCGCGCGGCGCCTGGCGCGGCTCGCTCATGCCCCCTTCATCAAGATCGAGGCGACCAAGTTCACCGAAGTCGGCTACGTCGGCCGCGACGTGGACACCATCATTCGCGACCTGGCCGAGACGGCGATCAAGGATGCCCGCGAGGAAGCCATGCG
>JBAZOF010000168.1:0-6069 GCA_041648855.1 Sulfuritalea sp.
GCTTCCCCCGGAAAATATCGATCGCACATGTAGCAGGCAGTTTGCGGCAACCAGGCCGGAATCGCATAGTACTTCTGCCGCACGCCGGCCAGCACACCGGTGCGGTAGGCAGCATAGTCGAAGCCCTCGCCCTTCACCCGCCAGAAGCGCGCGCCGCGTATCTCGAAGCTGTCCGCGCTGACCTGGCGGAAATACTTGCGGTAGTCGTCCAGGTTCGGTGCCGACTTCCTCAGGATCAGGAAATTGCGCCCCGCCAGCGCGCGGAAGTCTGTCACCAAGTCGTCGTGCCGGGCATGGCTCGACGCCTCGCCGAAGACCACGACATACTGGCGCAGGTTGTAGCCCAGCGTCACCGCATTCGAATAACCGTCCATCGCCAGCACCCAGTCAGACCTGTAGGGCTGCAACTCCTTCGCCAATGCCTGATGTTCGAAGCTCAGCACGATGCCGTCGTAGAGCCGGGTCTTCTGCCAAGTCTCCAGCGGCACGCGCGAAACGACCAGGATGGCGGCAATGTGCACAAGCGCAAAGCCGGCGAAGAACAGGCCGAGGCGGCGCAGGCCGGCGGGTGTCATACGCAGCGCCAGCCAGATCAGGGCGAAGGGCACGAAGGAAAGCAGCCAGTGCAGCCCGACCTGCTTGACCAGCGAGAGCCCGGCGAACAGCACAAAGGGCAGCCACGCCAGGCTTGCCAGTGCGACGGGAATTGAAGAGTCGGCGCTGGTGACACGGCGATTGCGCCACGCCAGCCACAGCACCGGCGGCCCGAGCACATAAATCAGCGTCACGGCATAGAGCAGCGGCGTCTTCAGCGACCAGCCGGCATCGCCGTGTCGATTGACGAAGTTGAACATGTAGTTCGGCCAGCAATTGCCGCTGTTCCACCATGCCATGAGGCCCAGCGCCGGCAGCGTGCAGGCGTAGGCGATGGCGAGGCCCGCCCAGGCGCCGGACTTGCGCCGCCGCAGCACATCGACCAGATAGGCGAAGCCGAGGATCGCAGCGAAATACTTGGAGAGCACCGCCCCCGCCAGCAGCAGGCCGGCGGCCAGGTACCAGCGCGCAGCATCGTCGCGCGAAGCGCGTATCCAGGCCAGGCCGGAAAACACGCTGAAGTAGATCAGCGGCGTGTCGGTGGTGATGAACATGTTCCAGACGTTCACCGGCGCCAGCAGCACCAGCACGGCCGCCCAGAGCCGGCGTTCGTCGCTGATGCCGGCAACCAGTCGCGGCAGCGCCCAATGCACGCCCAGGGCGAGCAGCGCCGGCTGCATGATGACCGGCAAGCGCAGCCACCATTCGGCGTCGCCCAGCATCAGCAACGCCGCCAGCCACCAACCGATCATCGGCGGATGGTCGTAGAAGCCCCAGTCCGGTTTCCAGCCCCACCAGATGAAATAGGCCTCGTCGCCGGTGATCGGAAACGCCGCCGCCAGCCAGAAGCGGAAGACCAGCGTGAGGACCAGCAGCGCAGCGAACAGGCGGCCGGTCATGCTTGCGGCTTACTTTTCGGCGAGAGCGACGCGGCGTGCCTTGACGGCGTCGGCGAGTATTTCCAGCGCCACCAAAGTGTCATCCCAGCCGAGGCAGGCATCGGTCACAGAAACGCCGTATTCGAGCGGCTTGCCGGGCGTCAGATCCTGCCTGCCTTCCTTGAGGTGCGACTCGATCATGACGCCGAAAATTCGGTCTTCGCCGGCCGCCATCTGCGCCGCCACATCGCGCGCGACGTCGATCTGGCGCTTGAACTGCTTGCTGCTGTTGGCGTGCGAAAAGTCGATCATGACGCGCGCCGCAAGCCCGGCCTTGCCCAGCTCGGTGCATGCGGCATCGACCGCCGCGGCGTCGTAATTCGGCGTCTTGCCGCCGCGCAGGATGACGTGGCAGTCCTCGTTGCCGTTGGTGGACACGATGGCGGAATGGCCCGCCTTGGTCACCGACAGAAAGTGATGGGGGCTGGCCGCGGCCTTGATCGCATCCACCGCGATGCGGATGTTGCCGTCGGTGCCGTTCTTGAAACCGACCGGACAGGAAAGACCCGAGGCCAGCTCGCGATGCACCTGCGATTCCGTGGTGCGTGCGCCGATCGCGCCCCAGCTGATCAGGTCCGCCGTGTATTGCGGCGTGATGGTGTCGAGAAACTCGGTGCCGCAGGGCAGGCCCAGTTCGTTGATTTCCCACAGCAGCTTGCGCGCCAGGCGCAGGCCGTCGTTGATCCTGAAACTGCCATCCATGCGCGGATCGTTGATCAGGCCCTTCCAACCCACGGTGGTGCGCGGCTTTTCGAAATACACGCGCATCAGGATCAGCAGGTCGTCGGCGAATCGCGTGGCTTCCTGGCGCAGCTTGCGCGCGTATTCCATCGCCGCCTCATAGTCGTGGATCGAGCAGGGACCGACCACCACCACCAGGCGGCCGTCGGCGCCGTGCAGCACGCGATGCACGGCCTGGCGCGCCTGGTAGGTGGTCTCGGCCGCCGCGTCGGTGGTGGGAAACTCGCGCAGGATATGCCCGGGGGGCGAGAGTTCCTTGATCTCGCGGATGCGGACGTCGTCGGTAATGTGCTTCATGTCTCGGCCTGGATGCGGGTAAAGGCGTGATTCTACCGGACCGGCAGGGGGCAGCCTCGCCAATTGGGCACGACAGGGGTATGCTTTCAGCGCACAAGAACAAGGAGAAATCATGTTCCAGGTTCGCATTCACGGCCGCGGCGGCCAGGGTGTCGTTACCGCCGCCGAGATGTTGTCGGTAGCCGCCTTCGACGAGGGGCGCCACGCCCAGGCCTTTCCCAGCTTCGGCTCCGAGCGCATGGGGGCGCCGGTGGTGGCCTTCTGCCGCATCGACGACAAGGAAATCCGCCTGCGCGAGCCGATCATGGAGCCCGATGCAATCATCATCCAGGATCCGACCCTGCTGCACCAGGTCGATGTCTTCGCCGGCCTCAAGAAGGACGGCTACATCCTGATCAATACCAGCAAGACCTTCGACCAGTTGGGCCTCGGCGACATGGTGCGCGACTGGCGCCATGAGCGGCTGTGCACGGTGCCGGCGATGGAACTGGCCTTGAAGCACGTCGGCCGGCCGGTGCCCAATGTGCCTCTGCTCGGCGGCTTCGCCGCGGTGGCCGGGGTGCTGCAGCTCGAATCGGTGATCAAGGCCATCGGCGAGCGCTTCTCCGGCAAGGTCGCCGCGGGCAACGTCGCTGCGGCCAGGGAGGCCTACGCGATCGTCAGGGCCGAGATGGACGAGGCCCGCAGAAAGGAAGCGCAACATGCTTAAACAGACTGAAGGCTCGCGCGCCGTCGCCGAAGCCGTCGCCATGTGCCGGCCCGAGGTGATCTGCGCCTATCCGATTTCGCCGCAGACCCACATCGTCGAGGCGCTCGGCGAAATGGTCAAGGACGGCACGCTCAGCCCCTGCGAGTTCATCAACGTCGAATCCGAATTCGCCGCCATGTCGGTGGCCATCGGCTCGTCCGCCGCCGGTGCGCGCAGCTACACGGCGACCGCCTCGCAGGGCCTGCTGTTCATGGCCGAAGCGGTCTACAACGCGTCGGGCCTCGGCCTGCCGATTGTCATGACCGTGGCCAACCGCTCGATCGGCGCGCCGATCAACATCTGGAACGACCATTCCGATGCACTGTCGCAGCGCGATTCGGGCTGGCTGCAGTTGTTCGCCGAAACCAACCAGGAGGCGCTCGACCTGCACATCCAGGCCTTCCGCCTCGCCGAGGAGCTGTCGTTGCCGGTGATGGTCTGCATGGACGGCTTCATCCTCACCCACGCCTATGAGCGCGTCGACATGCCGACCCAGGCGCAGGTCGACGCCTACCTGCCGAAGTACGTGCCGCGCCAGATGCTCGATCCCGGAGAGCCGGTGTCGATCGGCGCCATGGTCGGCCCCGAGGCCTTCATGGAAGTGCGCTACCTCGCCCATGCCAAACAGATGGAGGCGCTGGAGCTGATTCCATCCTATGCGGCGGAGTTCAAGTCGGTGTTCGGCCGCGACAGCGGCGGCCTGACCCACACCTACCGCACCGAGGATGCCGAGACCATCATCGTCGCCATGGGTTCGGTGCTCGGCACCATCAAGGACGTGATCGACGAGATGCGCGAGGCGGGGCACAAGATCGGCGTGCTCGGCATCACGCTGTTCCGCCCCTTCCCGCTGGCGCGCGTGCGCGAAAGCCTGCAGGGCGCCAAGCGCGTCGTGGTGCTGGAAAAGAGCATGGCGGTGGGGCTGGGCGGCATCCTGTCCACCAACGTGCGCATGGCGCTGTCCGGCCTGCACATGCACGGTTACACGGTGATCGCCGGCCTCGGCGGGCGCGCCATCACCAAGAAGTCGCTGCACGGCCTGTTCCGCCAGGCCGAACAGGAGGCACTGGAGCCGCTGACTTTCCTCGACCTCGACTGGAACATGGTGAACAAGCAACTCGAGCGCGAGAAGGCCCACCGCCGCTCCGGCCCGGTGGCCGAGAACCTGCTGCGCGACGTCGGCGTCGTCGCCGCGCGGAATTACTAATGAGCGCCCGGCGCCGGGCCGCCCCAAGCGGGCGCCAGCCAACCACACGGAGGCCGCGCCTTGTGCGGCCGAACACCCGTCACCCCCTTCCGCTGGAAGGGGGATGGGGGGAAGGAGATTTATGAGCTTCCAACCCGTAAAGTTCTACCAGACCGGCACCTTCACCGTCGGCAACCGCCTGCTGCCGCCCGAAGAGCGCAGCGTGCAGGCGAGCACGAAGCGCTTCAACTCGATCAACTCCGGCCACCGTGCCTGCCAGGGCTGCGGCGAGGCGCTCGGCGCGCGCTACGCGATCGACGCCGCGATGGAGGCGGCCGACGGCCAGGTCATCGCCGCCAATGCCACGGGCTGCCTCGAGGTGTTCTCGACGCCCTATCCCGAAACCTCGTGGCAGATTCCCTGGATTCATTCGCTGTTCGGCAACACCGCCGCAGTAGCAACCGGCATCGCCGCCGCGCTCAAGGTCAAGGGCCTGACGCAGAACCCGAAGACACGGGTGGTCGCCCAGGGCGGCGACGGCGGCACCACCGACATCGGCTTCGGCTGCCTGTCCGGCATGTTCGAGCGCAATGACGACGTGCTCTACATCTGCTACGACAATGGCGGCTATATGAACACGGGGGTGCAGCGTTCCTCGGCGACACCGCCGGCAGCGCGCACCGCCACCACCATGGCCGTCGGCCCGGAGCCCGGCAACGTCTTCGGCCAGGGCAAGTTCGTGCCGGCGATCGCCATGGCGCACAACATTCCCTACGTCGCCACCGCGACGGTGGCCGACCTGCGCGACCTCGAAGCCAAGGTCACGCGTGCCATGGAACTGCGCGGCGCACGCTACATCCACATCCTGGTGCCCTGCCCGCTGGGCTGGGGCACGCCATCGCACGACACCATCAAGATGGCGCGGCTGGCGAAGGAAACCGGCATTTTCCCGGTGTTCGAAGCCGAGTATGGCGAAGTAAAGTCGGTGCTGGCGATACGCCGGCCGCTCCCGGTGGAAGACTACCTGCGGCCGCAGAAGCGCTATGCCCACCTGTTCGGCAAGACGCCCGCGGTCGAAACGATTGCGCATATCCAGGCACTGGCCGACAAGAACATCCGCAAATATGGGCTGCAGGCCCGCAAAGAGGGGCACTGAAATGGACAAACCCTTCGCCATCACCCTCGACCCGGGGTCCTCGCTGGCCAACCATACCGGCTCGTGGCGCACCTTCCGCCCCGAGTACCTCGATCGCCTGCCGCCCTGCAACGCCGCCTGCCCCGCCGGCGAGAACATCCAGGGCTGGCTGTTCCACGCCGAAGCCGGCGACTACGAAGCCGCCTGGCGCTCTCTTGTGGAGAACAATCCGCTGCCGGCCATCATGGGCCGCGTCTGCTACCACCCCTGCGAGGGCGGCTGCAACCGGCAGCATGTCGATTCCGCCGTCGGCATCAATTCGGTCGAGCGTTTCCTCGGCGACGAGGCACGCAAGCAAGGCTGGAAATTCGCGCCGCCGGCAGCAGCCACCGGCAAGCGCGTGCTGGTGGTCGGTTCCGGCCCGGCCGGC
>JBAZOF010000169.1:0-6032 GCA_041648855.1 Sulfuritalea sp.
CCTTCACCGGGTCCACCGCGGCCGGCCGCGCCGTCGGCGAACTCGCCGGCAAGCACCTGAAGAAAGTCACCCTCGAACTCGGCGGCAAGAACCGCCTGATCATCCTCGACGATGCCGACGTCGACCTCGCCGCCTCCTGCGCGGCCTGGGGCGCCTACCTGCACCAGGGGCAGATTTGCATGACCACCGGCGTGATCCTGGTGCACGAGAAAATCGCCGCCAAGGTGACGGAGCAAATGGTCGGCAAGGCCACCCATCTGCCGGTCGGCGACCCGGCGACGCAGCAGGTGGCGCTCGGACCGTTGATCAGCGAGCGCCAGCGCGACCGCGTGCATGGCATCGTCCAGGACAGCATCAAGCAGGGTGCGCATCTCGCCGCCGGCGGCACCTACGAGGGCAACTTCTACAAGCCGACGGTGCTGACCAATGTGAAGCCCGGCATGCGCTGCTTCGACGAGGAAGTGTTCGGTCCGGTGGCCTCGATAGTGACGTTCTCCACCGAGGACGAAGCCGTGGCTTTGGCCAACAACACCGAGTACGGCCTGTCGCTCGGCGTCATCAGTTCCTCGGTCGGCCGTGCCATGGCACTGGCCAACCGCATTCCGACCGGTCTATTGCACATCAACGACCAGACCGTGGCCGACGAGCCGCACATCCCCTTCGGCGGGCGCGGCGCATCGGGCAATGGCGGGCGCCACGGCGGGCCGGCCAACTGGGAAGAATTCACGCAGTGGCAGTGGGTAACGATCAAGGACAGCGCGCCGCGCTATCCGTTCTAGAACCATTCCAACAAGAGGAGACATCATGTACAAAAAGACAATTTCGAGAAGACTGAGCCTGCAGGCCGCGCTCGCCGTCGCCGGCATGCTGGCCTTGCCCGGCTTCGCCGTGGCGCAAGAGCCGACCGTCAAGGTCGGCTACACGCAGTCGCGCTCCGGCCCGTTCGCGCCCGGCGCCCAGACCACGCAGGAGCCCAACTATCTGCTCTGGGCCGATCAGGTCAACGCCGCCGGCGGCCTCAACGTGCAGGGCAAGAAGCGCAAGATCGAACTGATCGGCGTCGATGACCGCAGCGACATGGAAACCATCGTGCGCAGCTACGAGAAGTTCATGACCACCGACAAGGTGGACATCGTCCTGCCGCCCTGGGGCACCGGCGCGAACTTCGCAGTGGCGCCCGTCGCCAACAAACACGGCTATCCGATGGTGGCGCCCACCGCCCTGTCGCAGAAGCTGGTGGATATGAAGCTACCCTACTATTTCGTCACCCTGCAGCAGCCGAAGCCGATGATGAACGCGCTGGTCGACATGCTCGCCGCCAACGGTGTCAAGACCGTCACCGTGGCCTACATGGATGACCTGTTCGGCCTCGAGAACATCGGCGCGCTGGAGCCCGCGCTTCAGGCCAAGGGCATCAAGATCCTGGACAAGAAGAGCTACCCGCTCGGCGTCAAGGATTTGTCGACCATGCTCAAGGGCATGAAGGCAGCGAACCCGGATGCCTTCGTCGGCATCACCTACCCGCCGGACAATTTCCTGATCACCGGACAGTCGAAGGAAATCGGTTTCGCGCCGAAGATCTTCTACACCGCCGTCGGCACCGCCTTCCCGATCTACCGCGAGCGCATGGGCAAGGCGTCCGAAGGCGTGATGGGCATGGGCTCCTGGAACCCGAAGATGAGCAAGGCCGCGAAGACCTACTTCGACGCCCACGTTGCGCTCAACAAGCGCGAACCGGACCGCTGGGCCAGCGCCCACGCCTGGGCCGCGCTGGAAATCATCCAGCAGACGGTGGAGAAGGTCGGTCTCGACCGCAAGGCGATGCGCGACCACATCGCCAAGACCGAGTTCGACACCGTGCTGGGCAAGATGAAGTTCAACGGCACCGAAGAAGTCGGCGTACCCGGCATGGTCGGCCAGTGGCAGAACGGCGAGTTCGAAATCGTCTGGCCGCCGGCGCGCGCCACGGCAAAGGCTGTCGTGCCGAAAACCTGGAACTGAGTAGTGGCCGTCGTCCCCGCGAAAGCGGGGACCCAGCGCCTTTGACGACCCCTCCTCATTCCCGCCTGCGCGGGAATGAGGAGGGGAGTTGCATGTCCGTCTCCCGCATAATTCCTGAATGAACCTCTACCTGTTCATCGACCTCATCGTGGCCGGCCTCGTGACAGGCGGCATCTACGCCGTGGTCGCCCTCGGCCTCAACCTGCAGTACGGCCTGATGCGCATCATGAACATCGCCCACGGCGAGTTCCTCATGCTCGGCGCCTACCTGACCTACACCCTCGTCCGCTATACCGGCGCGAGCCCCCTGTGGTTCATCCCGCCGATGATGGTCGCGCTGTTCCTGCTCGGCCTGCTGCTGCATCGACTGATATTTCGTCGCCTGGCGGCGACCTCGCCCAATGCCGAAGTGATGGAGGCGCGCAGCCTGATCGTCGGCTTCGGCCTCATGTTCATCGCGCAAAATGCCGCACAGCTGACTTGGGGCGGCGGCATGAGCGGCCAGCCCTACCTCGACGAAGCCGTGAAGTTCGGCGAGGTGACGGTTGCCGCCAACCGCCTGCTGGTGCTGGGCGTCGCCGCGGCGGCGAGCCTCGCGCTGGTGCTGCTGCTGAAGAAAACCCTGCTCGGCAAGGCGGTGCGCGGCATGCTGCAGGCGCCGCTGGGCGCCATGCTGGTCGGCATCGACACGCGCAAGCTGCACCCGGCCTGCTTCGGCCTCGGCCTCGCGCTGGCGGGGCTGGCCGGCGGGCTGCTGAGCATGGTCTATGAACTCACGCCCTCGATGGGCGAGCCCTACACCATCTCGGCACTGATCGTCATCACGCTGGGCGGCCTCGGCAACATTCCCGGCGCCATCGCCGGCGCAGTGCTGCTGGGCCTGGTCGAAACCTTCGGCACCTACTACACCAGTCCCTCGCTGAAAATCCTGATCAGCTACAGCGTGCTGGTGCTGGTGTTGCTGCTGCGGCCGAAAGGACTGTTCGCCAAATGAAGCAGGGCACGCTCTTCCTGATTGCAGCCGTCGTTCTTGCGGCCCTGCCGGCGGTCGCTTCGCCCTTCGTGCAGTCGATGGCGCTGACCTGCCTGATGTTCGCCGGCCTCGCCGTGAGCTGGTCGATGTTCAGCGGGCCGACCGGCTACCTCTCGCTCGCCAGCTCGGCCTTCTTCGGCCTCGGCGCCTACTGCACGGCCTGGGGCCTGAGCTACCTGCCATGGCCCGTCGTCGTGATGGCGGGCGGCCTGGCGGCGACGCTGTTCGCCTTTCTCATCGGCCTCGTCGTGCTGAATCTGCGCGGCGCCTACTTCGCCGTCATCACCTACGGCCTCGGCGAACTGGTAAAGCACACCATCACCCATGTCGAAAAGACCTATGCCGGAACGGTCGGCCGCGTCATGACCGACACGCCTTCGTCGAATGTCGTGTACTGGACCGTGCTCATCATCGCGCTGCTCGCCGTGTTCACCTATGTTCGCTTCGGCCGCAGTCGCTACGGCCACGCCCTGCGCGGCATCGGCATGGACGAGGAGCGCGCCGCCACGCTCGGCGTGAACCCGATGCGCGTCAAGCTGCTCGGCTTCTGCCTCTCGGCCTGGTTCGCCGGTGCGCTCGGCGCGGCGATCGCGGTGCGCTGGACCTACATCGACCCGAATACGGTGTTCAATCCCTTCATCGTGTTCCAGACCGTGCTGATCTCCATGGTCGGCGGCCCGCTGACGATCGGCGGCCCGCTGGTCGGTGCGCTGGTGTTCAGCCTGCTGTCCGAATTCCTGCGGCTCTCCCTCCCCTATCTGTACATGATCCTGCTCGGCGTGCTGCTGATCGTCTCGGTGCTCTACCTGCCGAGCGGACTTGCCGGCCATGACTGGCGAGGCACTTGGCAAAAATTCTTCAAGCGCAAGAAGGCCGATGTGCAGGTGACGGAGCAGCGCCATGAGTAAGCCCTTCCTTGAGATCAGCAAGCTCACCGTGCGCTTCGGCGGCCTGGTCGCACTCAACGCCATCGACCTGGTTGCCGCGGAAGGCGAATTCATCGGCATCATCGGCCCCAACGGCGCCGGCAAGACCACCTTCTTCAACGCCATCAGCGGCATGGTCAAGCCCACCAGCGGCAGCATGCACTTTTGCGGGGCCGACCTGACCGGCGCGCCGCCCTACGTGCTGGCCCACGCCGGCATGGCGCGCACCTTCCAGACGCCACGCGTCTTCGGCAGCTTGACGGTGGCCGAGAACGTCCAGTTCGCCCTCGACTTCGTCGGCAACGTCCGGCGCAAGAACGACTCCTTCGCCGAGGCGAAATCGGGCGCCAGCCTGCTCGAGCGGGTCGGCCTCGAAGCTTATGCGGCGCTCCACGCCGGCAGCCTGCCGCCGGCCAGGCAGCGGCAGCTCGAGATCGCCATGGCGTTGGCCAGCCACCCGCGCCTGCTGCTGCTCGACGAAGTCGCCGCCGGCCTGACCGAGGCCGAGGTGAAGGAAATCGCCGCACTGATCCGCGACCTGCGCGGCGAGCACGGCTTCACGGTGATATGGATCGAGCATGCGGTGAACATCCTGATGAGCACCGTCGACCGCGTTGCGGTGCTGAACTTCGGCGCCAAGATCGCCGACGGCCAGCCGGTCGACGTGCGCCGCGACCCGCAGGTAGTCGAAGCCTATCTCGGTGACCGGCCCGAGGCCGCCGCATGAGCAATGAAATCGAACCCGTGACCAGGGGCCTCGAACTCGAGGTGCGCGACCTGCGCGCCGGCTATGGCGGCTTGCCCGTGCTGCACGGCATATCGCTCGTTGCGCCGGCCGGGCGCATCACCGTGCTGGTCGGCGCCAACGGCGCCGGCAAGACCACGCTGCTGAAAACGCTCGCCGGCGCCATGCCGCCGGTTTCCGGCAGCGTTCTGATCGACGGCCAGGCACTGTCCGGCGACAGCCCGGCCGACCGTGTGCGGCGCGGCATGGCGCTGGTGCCCGAAGGCCGCCACCTGTTCCCCGGCATGAGCGTGCGCGAAAACCTCGAACTCGGCGGCTACCTCGCGTCGCGCCGGCAGCGCGAAGAGATGCTCGAGCGCGTGATCGAAACCTTCCCGCGCCTCGGCGAGCGTCTCGCTCAGTTGGCCGGCACCATGAGCGGCGGCGAACAGCAGATGCTCGCCATCGGCCGCGCCCTGATGAGCCGGCCGCGCCTGCTGCTGCTCGATGAACCCTCGCTCGGCCTGGCCCCGAAAATGGTCGATGAAATGTTTGCCGCCCTGCGCCGGATCAACAAGGAAGGCACCACCGTGCTGCTCGTCGAGCAGAACGTGTTCCAAGCCCTGAACGTCGCCGACTTCGCCTACGTGCTGGGCCACGGCGAGATGATCGCCGAAGGCGCCGCGTGGGAGCTGCGCGGCAACGACCTGATCAGGCGCGTCTACCTCGGCGAGGCGATCGCCGGCTAGAAAGCACCGGCGGTCGGGAAGCGGCGCCGCGGGCTCTGCCGGAGAAAATGCCGGAACGCGCGTCCGGTCACGCGGCGTTCGCGCCCGCCTTGGCAACCTGCGCATCCTGATCCGACTTGACCCCGGAAACACCCACCGCGCCGACGACATGGCCATCGACGATGACGGGGACTCCGCCTTCGAGCATGCCCTGCAGTACCGGGACGGACAGAAAGGCGTTGCGGCCCGCATTGATCATTTCTTCGTATTGCTTCGATTCGCGCCGGCCGAGGGCCGCGCTGCGGGCCTTTTCGGTCGCGACGTAAGCGCCGATCGCCGCGCAGCCATCGAGCCGCTCGAGGGCGAGCGGGTGGCCGCCATCGTCGACGACTACGATGGCGACGGCCCAGTTGTTCTTTTGTGCCTCCTGGCGGGCGGCAGTCAGAATGCGGGTCGCATCATCGAGGGTCATAAAGGGTTTGGTTTTCATGGGAGCGATACCTGTATCAAAAGAGTAAGAATTGCCCGCCCGCCCGATGGGCAGAGTTGGCGGGCCTTGTCGAAGGCTGCGTCGCTACGGCTTCGGCGCCTTGTGCTGTTCCTGCCATTTCTTGATGGCA
>JBAZOF010000170.1:0-5987 GCA_041648855.1 Sulfuritalea sp.
GGGCTTGTTCTGCGCCGAACAGACGAAGGAGGTCTTGTCCTGCCCCGAAGGACCGGCATCGTGTTGCGCCAGCACCAGGAAACGCGTGGTGTTGTTCGAATCGTCTTCGATGTTCGACGCCAGCTGATTGAGGCCGTAGAGCACGCCGGCCCCCTCCCCTGCGATCGCGCAGGATTCAGGGTCTTCGGCCGCCAGGCGGGCCGCCTCGGCATTGCTGGCCACCGGCACCCTGGGCAGGTTCGCCAGATTCCGATTGAGCCATTCGTGGCACTGCGCCAGGGACTGGGCGTGGGAGTAAAGACGCTTGATGCCGTCCATCGATGCCGCCTTGGACAGCAGATTCTGGTGAATGCGCAGCATCACTTCGCCGCAAATCTTCAGCGGCGAGGTCAGCAGCAAATCGAGGCTGCGGCTCACCGCGCCTTCCGTGGAGTTTTCCACCGGCACGACGCCATAATCGGCGTTGCCCGATTCGACGGCGCGGAACACGTCGTCGATCGCGCCGAAAGGCGAGAAGGTCGGCGCCGAGCCGAAGTGCTTCTTGGCGGCGCTTTCGGTGAAGGTGCCGGCCGGGCCGAAATAGGCGATGCGCAGGGGCTGCTCGAGCGCCAGGCAAGCCGACATCACCTCGCGGAAGATCCGCTGCACGGCCGCGTCCGGCAACGGGCCGGGATTGTCGGCCACCAGGCGGCGCAGCACCTGGGCCTCGCGCTCCGGCCGGTAGATGTTGCCCTGCTTTATTTCGCCGATGCGATGCGCGTACTGCGCCCGCTCGGAGAGCAGGCGCAACATCTCGTTGTCTGCGCGATCGATGCCTTCGCGCAGTCGGTTGAGTTCTTCCTTTTCGTCAGCCATCAGAGCCCTTGAAGCTCAGCCTTCGTGCGGCAGGTAACGCACCGCGAGCACGCCCTCGATCTTCGCGATCGAGTCGATCACCTCTTTCGGCACCCTGGTTTCGACATCCACCAGGGTGTAGGCAACCTCGCCCTTCGACTTGTTCATCATGTTGTGGATGTTCAAGCCGGCCTGCGCCATGGCCGTGGAGATCTGCCCCAGCATGTTGGGCACGTTTGAATTGGTGACGGCGACGCGGAAGCGCGACTCGCGCGGCATCACCACGTTGGGGAAGTTCACCGCGTTCTGCACGTTGCCGTCTTCCAGATAGTCGCGCAGCTGATCGGCCACCATGATCGCGCAGTTCTCTTCCGCCTCGCCGGTGGAGGCTCCCAGATGCGGCAGGGCGATCACGTGCGGATGGTTGTTGACGTGAGGGCTGGGGAAATCGCAAACATAGGAACCGAGCTTCCTGGCTTCGAGCGCGGCAAGCACGGCCGCCTCATCCACCACGCCCTCGCGCGAGAAGTTCAGCAGCACGGCGTTATGTTTGGTGTGCGCCAGCATTTCCGCGTTGATCATCTTGCGCGTGGCATTGACCAGGGGCACATGGATCGAGATGAAGTTGGCGTTCTTCAGCACTTCAGTCACGCTGTTGGCCTTCTTCACCTGCGACGGCAGGCTCCAGGCGGCGTCGACCGTGATCTCGGGATCGTAGCCGAGCACGTGCATGCCCAGCTTGATCGCCGCGTCCGCCACCAGGCAGCCGATCTTGCCGAGGCCGATGACGCCCAGCGTATGTCCCGCCAGTTCGAAGCCGGCAAAGTTCTTCTTGCCGTCCTCGACCTTTTTCTCCATCTCCGGATCCTTCGGATCGAGCGAGGAGACGTACTTCAGGGCACCGGAGATGTTGCGCGCCGACAACAGCATGCCGGCCAGCACCAGTTCCTTGACGGCATTCGCATTGGCGCCCGGCGCGTTGAAAACCGGCACGCCGCGCGCCGACATCGCCGGCACCGGAATGTTGTTGGTGCCTGCGCCGGCGCGGCCGATGGCCAGCACCGATTGCGGAATCTCCATCGAATGCATGTCGGCCGAGCGCACCATGATGGCGTCCGGCCGGGCCACGTCCTTGGCGACCTGGTAGCGCTCCGCCGGCAGGCGCTTCAGCCCGTTCTGGGATATCTGGTTGAGAACCAGAATCTTGAAGGGATCAGCCATGCTCATTTACCGAACCTCGCCTCGAATTCCTTCATGTACGCGACCAGCGCAGCGACGCCCTCGATCGACATCGCGTTGTAGATGGAAGCGCGCATGCCGCCGACCGAGCGGTGTCCCTTCAGTTGCACCATGCCCTTGGCCTTGGCACCCTTGAGGAACTCTTCGTCCAGCGCGGCATCCTTGAGTGTGAAGGGCACGTTCATGCGCGAGCGGTCTTCCTTGCGCACCGGATTGGCGTAGAAGCTCGACGCATCGATGCAGTCATAAAGCATCTTCGCCTTGGCGATGTTCTGCTTCTCCATGGCCGCCAGGCCGCCCTGCTGCTTGAGCCACTGGAATACCAAGCCGGCGATGTAGATGCCATAGGTCGGCGGCGTGTTGTACATTGAGTCGTTTTCGGCGTGGGTCTTGTAGTCGAGCATGGTTTGCGGCGTGGGGACGCCCTTGCCGATCAGATCGTCGCGAATGATGACGATGGTCAGCCCGGCCGGGCCGATGTTCTTCTGCGCGCCGGCGTAGATCAGGCCGTACTTGCTGACATCGATCGGCTTCGACAGGATGTTGGACGACATATCGCATACCAGCGGAACGTCGCCGGTGTCCGGCGTCCAGTGGAACTCGACGCCGCCGATGGTCTCGTTGCCCGTGTAGTGCACGTAGGCCGCATCCTTGTCGAGCTTCCAGTCCTTCTGGGCCGGCGCATAGGCGAATTTGCCGTCCTCGCTGCTGGCGACGATATTCACCTTGCCGAACGCCTTGGCTGCCTTGATGGCCTTCTTCGCCCATTCGCCGGTATGCACGTAGTCGGCACTGGCCTTGCCGGCCAGCAGGTTCATCGGGATCATTTCGAACTGCAGCGTGGCGCCGCCCTGCAGGAACAGCACCTTGTAGTTGGCGGGAATTGCCATCAGTTCGCGCAAGTCGGCTTCGGCCTGGGCGTGGATACCCATGTATTCCTTGCCGCGATGGCTCATTTCCATCACCGACTGGCCGCTGCCATGCCAGTCGAGCAATTCGTCGGCCGCCTGCTTGAGAACGACCTCGGGCAATGCCGCGGGTCCTGCGCTGAAATTGAAGATGCGTGCCATAACCAGCCTCCAGAAGTGACTAAATCAATTTTCGGAAAATACAGGATACCGTATACATTAATCGATGTTTCGCCACCTTAGCGCTGGTCTTTACCCTCAAGCGCTAGCGGTCAGTCCTCGCCCGGCAGGTCCGCAACCGGGTCTTCATCTTCCGTTTCGATCACTTTTTCGACGCCGGCGAGATAGGTCCCGTCGTCGAGATTGATCAGTGTCACGCCTTGGGTCGAGCGGCTCATGACACGAATGTCCGTCACCCGGGTGCGGATCAGTACGCCGCCGGTCGAGATCAGCATGATTTCCTCGCGGGTTTCACCCAGGCCGGCGAGCACCGCAGCGACGACCTTGCCGTTGCGCTCGGACGTCTGGATGGCGATCATGCCCTTGGTGCCGCGGCCGTGGCGGGTGTACTCGGCAATCGGCGTGCGCTTGCCGAAGCCGTTTTCGGTCGCCGTCAGCACGGAGTAATCCTCGCTGTCCGCCACCAGCATGGAAATCACCTTCTGCCCGTCTTCCAGCATCATGCCGCGCACGCCGCGCGCTTCGCGGCCCATCGGCCGCACGTCGTCCTCGGCAAAGCGCACGGCCTTGCCTGCATCGGAGAACAGCATTACGTCGCACTGGCCGTTGGTGATGGCGACGCCGATCAGACGATCGCCCTCGTCCAGCCCGACGGCGATGATGCCCGCCTTGCGCGGATTGGCGAAGCTGGTCAACGGCGTCTTCTTCACCGTGCCCATGCCGGTGGCCATGAAGACGAAGTGCTCCTCGTCGAATTCCTTGACCGGCAGGATCGCGGTGATCTTCTCGCCTTCCTCGAGCGGGAACAGGTTGACGATCGGCTTGCCGCGCGAGGCGCGCTGCCCTTCCGGCGCTTCGTAGACCTTGAGCCAATAGACGCGGCCGCGGCTGGAAAAGCAAAGAATGTAGTCGTGGGTGTTGGCGACGAACAGGCGATCGACGAAATCATCTTCCTTGATCGCCGCTGCCTGCTTGCCGCGCCCGCCGCGCCGCTGGGCCCGATAGTCGGCCAGGGGCTGGCGCTTGATGTAGCCGGTATGCGACAGCGTGACCACCATATCCTCGCGGACGATCAGGTCTTCAAAATTGATGTCGGCGGTGCTGAGCACGATTTCGGAACGCCGCGCATCGCCGAACTGCGCCCTCACAGCCGCAAGTTCGTCACCGATGATGGTGGTGATGCGCTCGGGACGGGCCAGGATGTCGAGCAGGTCGACGATCTGTTCCATCACCTCCTTGTATTCGGCGACGATCTTGTCCTGCTCCAGCCCGGTCAGGCGCTGCAGGCGAAGTTCGAGGATCGCCTGGGCCTGCGCATCGGACAGCAAATAGCCGTTGGCAGAAAGGCCGAACTCCGGACCGAGACCATCGGGGCGCGAAGACTCTGCCGCGACGCGGGCCAGCATGCCTTCCACCAGGGACGAACGCCAGGTGCGCGCCATCAGCCCGCGCTTGGCTTCCGGCGGGGTCTGTGCCGCCTTGATCAGGGCGATGATTTCATCGACGTTCGACAGCGCGACGGCCAGGCCTTCGAGGATGTGGCCGCGCTCGCGCGCCTTGCGCAGTTCGAACACCGTGCGCCGCGTGACGACCTCGCGCCGATGGGCGAGGAAGCATTGCAGCATTTCCTTCAGATTCAGCAGCTTGGGGCGGCCATCGACCAGCGCCACCATGTTCATGCCGAAGGTGTCCTGCAACTGCGTCTGTTTGTAGAGGTGATTCAGCACCACCTCCGGCATCTGGCCCTTCTTCAATTCGATGACCAGGCGCATGCCCGATTTGTCGGACTCGTCCTGGATATGGGCGATGCCCTCGATCTTCTTCTCGTGCACCAGCTCGGCGATCTTCTCCTGCAGCGTCCTCTTGTTGACCTGGTAGGGCAATTCGTCGACCACGATGGCCTGCCGCCCGCTGCGCTGCAAATCCTCGATATGGGTGCGTGCCCGCATGATCACGCGACCGCGGCCCGTAAGGTAGCCGTCGCGCACGCCGGAAACACCGTAGATCAGCCCTGCCGTGGGAAAGTCGGGCGCGGGAATGATGTTGATCAGTTCGTCGATGGTCGTTTCCGGCTTGGCCAGCAGGAGCAGACAGGCATCCACCACCTCGTTGAGGTTGTGCGGCGGGATATTGGTCGCCATACCCACGGCGATACCCGCGGAACCATTGATCAGCAGATTGGGGATGCGCGCCGGGAGAACCAGCGGTTCATGCTCCGAACCGTCGTAGTTGGGGCCGAAATCGACGGTTTCCTTGTCGATGTCGATCAACAGCTCATGGCCGATGCGCGCCATGCGTATTTCCGTATAGCGCATCGCCGCCGCATTGTCGCCGTCGACCGAACCGAAGTTGCCCTGACCATCGACCAGCATGTAACGCAGCGAAAAATCCTGCGCCATGCGCACAATCGTGTCGTAAACGGCCGTATCGCCGTGCGGGTGATACTTACCGATGACGTCGCCGACGATGCGCGCCGACTTCTTGTAGGCCTTGTTCCAGTCGTTGGAAAGCTCGTGCATGGCGAACAGGACACGGCGATGGACGGGCTTCAGACCGTCCCGCACGTCCGGCAGTGCACGTCCGACGATCACGCTCATGGCGTAATCGAGATAGGAGTGGCGCATCTCCTCTTCGAGGCTGATCGGGATGGTTTCTTTGGCGAACGAGGTCATGTAGGCTTGCCGCGACCGACTTGCGGCGGGGCGATGGCGTAAAAGCGAGCAATTTTAGCATGCGGAGATAGCCCCGGCAGGTTGTCCCCGACCACCAAATCTGGTTGAATCAGCGCATGAATACGCCCTCTGCTCCGGCCGCCACGCCCGAAGA
>JBAZOF010000171.1:0-5817 GCA_041648855.1 Sulfuritalea sp.
TCGCAGTTCATCGAAACCCAGGTCAAGTTCGAGGACGGCCGCACCGGCAAGGTGGCGGCCGACCTGAAAATCTGCGACGTGAAGACCTTCCCCGTGATGAAGAAAGCAGCCTGATGACGACCATCCCCCCAGCCCCCTTCCCGAGGAAGGGGATGACCACGGTTCGCGCGCTTCGCTTGCTCCGGATTGTTGACTTGCTGCCCCCTTGGGGCGGCCCGGCGGAGGCAGCATGAGCGGAAGAAAAATCGGCGAGGTCATTCTCGACCTCAAGAACATCAGCCTCAGTTTCGGCGGCGTCAAGGCACTCCAGGACATTTCCTTCGATGTGCGCGAACATGAGGTTCGCGCCATCATCGGTCCCAACGGCGCCGGCAAGAGTTCGATGCTGAACGTGATCAATGGCGTCTACCGGCCGCAGGAAGGCGAGATCATTCTGCGCGGCGAGCACTTCGCCAACATGAATTCCTACAAGGCGGCCAAGGCCGGGCTGGCGCGCACCTTCCAGAACATTGCGCTGTTCAAGGGCATGTCGGTGCTCGACAACATCATGACCGGCCGCAACCTGAAAATGAAGGCGAACATGCTGCTGCAGGCCTTCTGGCTCGGGCCGGCGCAGCGCGAGGAACTGGAGCACCGGCTCAAGGTCGAGGAGATCATCGACTTTCTGGAGATCCAGCACATTCGCAAGACCCCGGTCGGACGCCTGCCCTATGGCCTGCAAAAGCGCGTCGATCTGGCCCGCGCCCTGGCGATGGAGCCGCAGATTCTGCTGCTCGACGAGCCCATGGCCGGCATGAACGTCGAGGAAAAGCAGGACATGTGCCGCTTCATCCTCGACGTGAATGACCAGTTCGGCACCACCGTTGTCCTGATCGAACACGATATGGGCGTGGTCATGGATATTTCCGATCGCGTCGTGGTGCTCGATTACGGCAAGAAGATCGGTGACGGTACGCCTGATGAAGTCCGCGCCAATCCTGACGTCATCAGCGCCTATCTCGGCGCCAGCCACTGAGGAACCTGAACCATGGCTTTTTTTCTGGAAACGCTGCTTGGAGGCCTCATGAGCGGCATGCTGTATTCGCTCGTCGCGCTGGGCTTCGTGCTGATCTACAAGGCCTCCGGCGTGTTCAATTTCGCCCAGGGCGCGATGGTCCTGTTCGCCGCCTTGTCCATGGCGCGCTTTTCCGAGTGGATTCCGCAGTGGTTGGGCATGGACAACTTGTTCTTGGCTAACGTGCTGGCTTTTGCAGTATCGGTCGCCGTGATGTTTGTCGTGGCCTGGCTGATCGAGCGCCTGGTGTTGCGCCATCTGGTGAACCAGGAAGGCGCAACGCTGCTGATGGCTACGCTCGGCATTGCCTATTTTCTCGACGGCGTCGGCCAGACCATCTTCGGCAGCGACATCTACAAGATCGACGTCGGCATGCCCAAAGAACCGGTGATGATGCTGGAGAGCGTCTTCGAAGGCGGCATCCTGATCAACAAGGAAGATTTCGTTGCCGCGTTCATTTCGGCGATGCTGGTGGTGGGGCTGACCATTTTTTTCCAGAAGACGTCCACCGGACGGGCCTTGCGTGCCGTGGCGGACGACCATCAGGCCGCCCAGTCGATCGGCATCCCGCTGGACCGGATCTGGGTCATTGTCTGGTGCGTGGCCGGCATCACGGCCCTGGTGGCGGGTGTGATCTGGGGCTCCAAGCTCGGTGCGCAGTTTTCCTTGTCGACCGTGGCGCTGCGTGCATTGCCGGTGGTGATTCTCGGCGGCCTGACCTCGGTGCCCGGAGCGATCATCGGCGGCCTCATCATCGGCGTCGGCGAGAAGCTGTCCGAAGTCTATCTGGGACCTTATGTCGGCGGCGGCATCGAAATCTGGTTTGCCTACATGCTGGCGCTGGTGTTCCTCCTGTTCAGGCCGCAGGGTCTGTTCGGCGAAAAAATTATTGATCGGGTATGAACATGATCAATAATTTTTCAGTGCAGGCTAACGTGCGTAGCACGTTAAGCGTAGCGGCCGGAACTAGAACAGCATTTGATCGCGTTTGATACGAGGAATTACGGATGTTCTATAGAGAAAACGGTCAGTTCAAGACCTCGTACAAGTCGGATCAGCAGATCTTCGCCATTCCGCAGGATCGCTGGGCGATTCTCGCCATCATCGTCTTTGCTTTCGTCGGGATTCCGCTGCTGGTCGACGAGTACCTGTTCCGCGCCATCCTGATTCCCTTCCTGATCCTGTCGCTGGCGGCCCTTGGGGTAAATATCCTTGTCGGATATTGCGGGCAGATCACTCTCGGCGCCGGGGCTTTCATGGCGGTGGGGGCCTATGCGGCCTACAATTTCCTGATCCGCATCAGCGGCATGCCGGCGCTGGGCGCGATTCTGCTGGGCGGGGTGACTGCCGCGGTGGTCGGCATCGTGTTCGGCATCCCCAGTCTGCGCGTGCGTGGCCTCTACCTCGCGGTGGCCACGCTGGCGGCGCAGTTCTTCTGGGACTGGGCCTTCCTGCGCGTCAAGTGGTTTACCAATGACTCGTCATCAGGCTCGGTGTCAGTGGCGGACATCGAACTGTTCGGGTGGACCATCAATACGCCGACCGACAAGTATCTTTTCTGCCTCGGCATCCTGGTCGTCTTCAGCCTCATGGCGAAGAACCTGGTGCGCGGCAGCATCGGCCGGCAATGGATGGCAATTCGTGACATGGACGTAGCGGCGACGGTGATCGGCATTCGCCCGCTGTACGCCAAGCTCAGTGCCTTCGCGGTCAGTTCCTTCTACGTCGGCGTCGCGGGTGCTTTGTGGGGCATGGTCCACCTCGGTTCGTGGGAACCGGCGGCGTTCTCGATCGATCGCTCCTTCCAGTTGCTGTTCATGGTCATCATCGGCGGCATGGGGGCGATCGCGGGCAGCTTTTTCGGGGCCGCGTTCATCGTGATCCTGCCGATTTTTCTCAACCAGATGCTGCCGCTGGTGGGAGGTTTGTTTGGACTGGAGGTTTCGATCGCTCTGGTATCGCACGTGGAGATCATGGTATTCGGCGCGCTGATCGTTTTCTTCCTGATCGTGGAACCGCATGGCATTGCGCGCCTGTGGTCAACGGGGCGGGAGAAGTTGCGTTTGTGGCCTTTCCCTCACTGACGCCATCAGCGGTGCTTAAAGGTAGTATGGTCGGACATTGTGTATCGGGTTGTTTCGGGTTCTGTAGCAGTTGTAAAACTAAATCATCCAAGGAGGAGAAAACATGTATCTAAACAAAATGGCGAGTGCCATTGCTGTCATCGGACTGTCCGCTGCACTGACTGTGCCTGCGGCCTATGCGCAGGATGCCAAGGCTGCGGCCAAGGCTGCGGCCAAGGCTCCGGCCAAGGCTCCTGCAAAAGCCGAAGCCAAGGCCGACACCAAGCAACAATTCTTCCCGGTACTGGCTTACCGCACGGGCGCATATGCGCCCAATGGCGCGCCCTGGGCCAACGGTTTTGTCGACTACATGAAGCTGACCAACGCGCGTGGCGGCGTCAATGGTGTCAAGTTGCTCTGGGAGGAATGCGAAACCGGCTACGCCACCGACCGCGGTGTAGAGTGCTACGAGCGCCTGAAGGGCAAGCACGGCGGCGCGACCGCGGTGCAGCCTCTGTCGACAGGCATTACCTTCGCACTGACCGAGAAGGCCCCGGTCGACAAGATTCCCGTGATCACCGCCGGCTACGGCCGCAGCGAGTCGCAGGACGGTTCCGTGTTCGGCTGGAACTTCCCGCTGGTCGGCACCTACTGGATGGGCGCCGACGTCCTGGTGCAGCACATCGCCAAGAAGGAAGGCGGCTTCGACAAGCTGAAGGGCAAGAAGATCGCTCTGGTCTATCACGACAGCCCTTACGGCAAGGAGCCGATCGCCCTGCTGCAGGAGCGCGCCAAGATGCACGGCTTCACGGTGCAGTTGCTGCCGGTGGCCCATCCCGGCGTCGAGCAGAAGGCCACCTGGCTGCAGATCCGGCAAGCCAAGCCTGACTACGTTTTCCTCTGGGGCTGGGGCGTGATGAACTCGACCTCGATCAAGGAAGCCCAGGCTACCGGTTATCCGCGCGAAAAAATGTACGGAGTATGGTGGTCGGGTGCCGAACCCGATGTCAAGGATGTCGGCGATGGCGCCAAGGGTTACAACGCGCTGGCCATGCAACACGGCGCCGAACCGAACTCCAAGGTGATCAAGGAAGTTCTCGAAAAGGTGCACGCGAAGGGCCAGGGAACCGGTCCGAAGGAGGAAGTCGGCCAAGTGCTCTACATGCGCGGCCTGATCTCGGCCATGCTGCAGGTCGAGGGTGTGCGCGCGGCGCAGGGGCGCTACGGCAAGGGCAGGTGGATATCCGGCGAGCAGATGCGTTGGGGCCTGGAGAACATCAACCTCGACCAGAAGGCGCTGGACGGCCTGGGCTTTGCCGGCGTGATGCGTCCGGTGCAGACCTCCTGCCTCGACCACATGGGTTCGGCTTGGGCGCGCATCCACACCTGGGACGGCAAGAAGTGGAACTTCACGTCCGACTGGTATCAGGGCGACGAGAAGGTGTTGCGGCCGATGGTGATCAGTACCGCTGGCAGGTATGCCGAAGAGAAGAAACTCACGCGGCGTACCGCCGACGACTGCAAGAAGTAGGCTGAACCTGACGGCAGGGGACGGGTATCACCGTCTCCTGCCTTCTGTCTTCTGTCCCATGAAAGAGCACATGACTACCGCCAACATTCTTCTCAACGTCAATAGCATCGAGGTGATCTACAACCACGTCATCCTCGTGCTCAAGGGCGTTTCGCTGTCCGTGCCGCAAGGCAGCATCGTGGCCTTGCTCGGCGGCAACGGCGCGGGCAAGACGACGACCCTGCGTGCCGTCAGCAATTTGCTCCATGGCGAGCGCGGCGAGGTAACCAAGGGTTCGATCGAGTGTCGCGGCGAACGGATTGAAGCGCTGACGCCTGCCGACCTGGTCAAGCGCGGCGTGGTTCAGGTCATGGAGGGTCGCCATTGTTTCGGCCACCTGACCATCGAAGAAAACCTGATGACCGGCAGCTACACCCGCTCCGATGGCAAGGCAGCTGTGGCGCAGACCCTGGAAAAGGTCTACACCTACTTTCCGCGTCTGAAGACGCGGCGCACCAGCCAGGCGGCATACACCTCGGGTGGCGAGCAGCAGATGTGCGCCATCGGGCGCGCGCTGATGGCGAACCCGACCATGGTGCTGCTGGACGAGCCCTCGATGGGCTTGGCGCCGCAAATCGTCGACGAGGTTTTCGGCATCGTCAAGGATCTCAACCAGCGGGAAAAAGTGACCTTTCTTCTGGCCGAACAGAACACCAATATGGCCTTGCGCTATGCCGACTTCGGCTACATCCTCGAAAATGGCCGCGTGGTCATGGAGGGTGCGGCCAAGGACCTGGCCAACAACGAGGACGTCAAGGAGTTCTACCTTGGCATCTCTTCGGGGGAGCGCAAGAGCTTCCGCGAGGCCAAGCACTACCGCCGCCGCAAACGCTGGCTCGCTTGACGGCCGCATAGCACGTCGCATGGCGGCGTTGCTTGGCGGCTTGTGTGCGTCTAGCACACGGCGCCACCTCGCGCCTTGCCCTGCGACCCGCTATGCGCCCGTCCCAACCTTCGGAGTTCTCATGTCCAAATATTTCGATGCCCTCGAAACCCGCTCTGCGGACGAGCGAAAGTCGGCGCTGGCGACACGCCTGCCGCAGCAGATCGCGCACGCCAAGGCGAATACCACGTACTTCGCCGAGTCACTGAAGAACATCGAAGCGGCTGCGATTACCTCGGCTGCCGCG
>JBAZOF010000172.1:0-5749 GCA_041648855.1 Sulfuritalea sp.
GGGGCAGGCGCAAGGCCGGGACAAAGTTCCAGGCGCCGCTGCCGGCGTCGAACAAACCGGATAGCCCCCGGCTGGCCGTCCCCAGAGCGGCAGTCAGCACGATCTTGGGCAGGAAGGCGGCACGTGCGGCGCCGATGTTGGCGTTGGCCGCGATCAGTTTCTGTTCGGCAGCCAGGACGTCCGGCCGAGCGAGCAAAACTTCCGCAGGCACGCCGACGGCCACCTCGGCAATCAAGCCCGGCTGAGCCAGTTTGCCGCCGGCCACCTGCGCCGGCGAAGCGCCCACCAATAAACGCAAGGCGTTTTCTGCTGCCGCATGGCTGCGTGCCAGGCTGGCGGTTTCGGCACGCGCGTTCTGGAAAGCACCGTCAGCTTGCAGATAGTCGAGGTCGCCGGCGAGGCCGACGTCACGACGGCGGCCGATCAGCGTACGGGTTTCTTCGCGGCTTTTCGTCGTGGCCCGGGCCAGTTCGAGTCGCTCGCCAAGTTCCAGCAGGCTGAGCCACGCATTGGCTACATCGGCAATCAGCGACAGGCGGAAGGCCTGGCGCGCATAGTCGCTGGCAAGGAAGTTTGCGCGCCCCGCATCGTCGAGACTCTTGACCCGGCCCCAGAAATCCAGCTCGAACGCAGCCACGGCAAGATTGACGTCGTAGCGCTGGCTGTTCAGCTGGCGCCCCGTGCCGGACAGGTCGGCAGGTGTCAGCGAAGCGGCACGCTGGGCAGCAAGATCCACCGTCGGGAAACGCTCGGCGCGTGCTATCCCGGCCAAGGCGCGCGCTTCATCGACACGCGCCACGGCGATGCGCAGGTCGCGATTGTGTTCCAGCGCCGCGACGATCAGCCCCTGCAGGCGCGGATCGGGGAAAAAGGCGCGCCAGTCTGTCGGCATCGCCGTATCGCCAGCGCCGAGTTTCATGGGCCAGTCCGTCGGTACCGGCGCCTCGGGGCGCTGGTAATCGGGCGTAAACGAGCAGCCAACCAATGCCAGGGTAATCACCAGGGGAAGTGTCTTACGCATCATGCTTCTCCTCGTGGTGGCGGGCGTGGCCGGGAAAGATCCGGCGCACCACCACGAAAAATACCGGGACCAGGAAGACCGCCAGCAGAGTCGCGGTGAACATGCCGCCGATCACGCCGGTGCCGATGGCATGGCGGCTGTTGGCGCCGGCGCCAGTGGAAACCGCCAGCGGCAGCACGCCGAACATGAACGCGATCGAAGTCATCAGGATCGGCCGGAAACGCAGGCGGCAGGCTTCGAGCGTGGCTTCGATCAGATCCTTGCCCTGCTCCTGCAGTTCGCGGGCGAACTCGATGATCAGGATCGCGTTCTTCGCCGAAAGACCGATGATGGCGATCAGGCCGACTTTGAAGTAGACATCGTTGGGCAAGCCGCGCAGGCTGACGGCCAGCACGGCGCCGAAGATGCCCAGCGGCACCACCAGCATCACCGCAAAGGGAATCGACCAGCTCTCGTAAAGCGCGGCGAGGCAGAGGAAGACCACGATCAGCGAGACGGCGAAGAGGAAGGGCGCCTGGGTGCCGGAGAGCCGCTCCTCGTAGGAACTGCCGGACCATTCGAAACCGATGCCCGCGGGCAGCTTGGCAGCGACCTCCTCCATCGCCAGCAGGGCCTCGCCGCTGGAACGGCCGGGCGCCGGGCTGCCGGCGATCTTCATCGAGGGCAAGCCGTTGTAGCGGTCGAGTTTGGGACTGCCGATGATCCACTGCGCCGTGGCGATCTCGGCGAGCGGAATCATGTCGCCGCGCGTGTTCTTGACCGGCAGGCGCAACAGGTCGTCCGGTGTGCGCCGGGTGTCGGCTTCGGCCTGCATCTGCACGCGCAGAATCCGGCCTTCGCGCACGAAGTCGTTGATGTAGGCCGTGCCCAGCGTCGCCTGCAGGGTGTCGTTGAGGTCGCCGAGGTCGATGCCCAGCGCCCGCGCCTTGATCCGGTCTACCGTGAGGAAGACCTGCGGACCGGCCTCCTGTCCTTCCGGACGCACGCCGGCCAATGCCGGATTCTGTCCGGCCAGACCGAGCGCCATGTTGCGCGCTTCGAGCAGCTTTTCGCGCCCGAGTCCGCCGCGATCCTGCAGGCGGAAATCGAAACCGCCGACGGCAGCCAGTTCGGGAATCGGCGGCACGTTGATGGCGAAGATCATCGCCTGCTTGATGCGGAAGAAGGTCATGTTGGCACGCTGCACCACCGACTCGGCGCTGTTTTCCCTGTCCGGTCGCTCGTCCCAACTCTTCAGGCGAACGAAGGTGATGGCGGCGTTCTGGCCGCGACCGAAGAAGGAGAATCCAAGGACGCCGATGACGTGGGCGACTTCCTTCTGGGCCATGTAGTGCTGCTCGACCGTTTCGAGCACTTCGAGGCTGCGCTCCCGCGTCGCGCCCGCGGGAAGCTGGACGATGCTGAGGAAGTAGCCCTGGTCTTCGCTCGGAAGAAAGCTGCCGGGCAGCTTGGCGAAGAACCAGCCGGTGGCGGCCAGAATTGCCGCGTAGACGATCAGCCAGCGCCCCGGCCTGCCGAGCAGGCGGCGCGTGGTACCGATGTAGCGATTCACGGTGGCGGCGAAGAAACGGTTGAACCAGCCGAAGAAGCCGCTGTGCGGCAGCACATCGTCCGCTCCCGGCTCATGCTTGAGGATGCTGGCGCAAAGTGCTGGCGTCAGAGTCAGCGCCATGAAGGCCGAGAATCCCATGGTCAGTATCAGCGTCACGGCAAACTGGCGGTAGATCGCGCCGACCGAGCCGCCAAAGAACAGCAGGGGCACGAATACCGCCGTCAGCACCACGGTGATGGCGATGATGGCGTTGATGATCTGCCCCATGGCCTTGCGCGTGGCGTCGCGAGGGCTGAGGCCTTCCTCGCTCATGATGCGCTCGACGTTCTCGATCACGACGATGGCATCATCGACGACGATGGCGATCGCCAGCACCATGGCGAACAGGGTCAGCACGTTGATCGAATAGCCGAGCACATAGAGCCCGATCATGGCGCCGAACAGCGAGACCGGCACGACGACGGCCGGAATGAAGGTGGCGCGCACGTTCTCGAGGAACAGATACATCACCAGCACGACCAGAATCATGGCTTCGATCAGAGTCTTGACCACTTCGCGGATCGAGATGTCGACGAAGGTCGAGGTGTCGTAGGGCACGATCCAGGAGATGCTGGGTGGGAAATATTTGGCCAGCTCGGTCATCCTGGCATTGACCGCCTTGGCCGTGTCGAGCGCGTTGGCGCCCGGCGCCATGCGCACGGCGATCGCGGCAGTAGGCTGGCCATCGACGCGGGCAGCGATGTTGTAGTCCTGCGCGCCGAGTTCGACGCGGGCGACATCCTTGACGCGCACCGTGGCGCCCCGCCCGTCGCTGCGGATGATGACGTTGCCGAATTCCTCGGGCGTAGCCAGGCGGCCTTGCGTGATGATCGTCGCCGCATATTCCTGGCCGGGTGCTGCGGGAACCTGCCCGAGTTCGCCGGTGGCGATCTGCGCGTTCTGCGCGCGCACGGCTTTCGCCACGTCGCCCGGTGTCAGGCCGAATGCCGTCAGGCGCTCCGGCTTGATCCACAGCCGCATTGAATACTCGGTGCCGAACAGGATCGCCTCTCCCACGCCCGGCGTGCGGCGGATGCTCTCGAGGACATTCGCCGCAGCGTAGCTGCCGAGGGCGACGTTGTCCTGGGATTTGTCGGGCGAGAACAGCGAAATGAACATCAGGTAGTTGCGCGCCGACTTGACCACCGTGATGCCGAGGCGTCGCACTTCTTCCGGCAGTCGCGGCTCGGCACGCTTGATGCGGTTCTGCGTTTCCACCGAGGCGAGATCGAGATTGGTGCCGGCCTGGAAAGTCAGGGTAATGGTGCCGATGTTCTGCTCGGACGCCGAATCCATGTAGAGCAGATTCTCGATGCCGTTCAGTTCCTGTTCGATCAGGGCGACCGCAGTTTCTTCCAGCACCTTGGCCGACGCACCGGGGTAGTTGACGCTGATCGCCAGTGCCGGTGGCGCTACCGCCGGGTAGCTCGCCACCGGCAGCTGGCGCAGTGCAAGCATGCCGCCAAGCACAATGATGATGGCGATGACCCAGGCGAAAATTGGCCGGTCTATGAAGAATTTTGGGATCATGGCTTACTTCTTTTCCGCGTCGGGCTTGGCAGCGGAGGCCGGCTGCGCTGCCGGCGCAGGTGCCGGTGGCTTGGCCGCGGCAGTGGGCGCTGCGAGCAATGGTGCGCCCGGAGTCCAAGGTACGGGCTTGACGACGGCGCCAGGTCTGGCCTTCTGCAAGCCATTGACGATCACCAGTTCGCCGCCTTTCAGCCCGGAGTCAACGATAAAGTCGCCGCCGGACATGGAACTGGTCTTGATCGGACGCGGAGCCACCTTGCCCTCGGCATCGACAGTCATCACGAACTGGCCCTGGGCACCGCCCTGAACCGCGCGTTGCGGGACCCGAATCGCGCTATCGAGCTGGGCCTGCGGAAAGCGAATGCGAACGAAGGTGCCAGGCAGGAGGTCGCGGCGCGGATTGGGAAACTCCGCGCGCAGGATGACCGCGCCGCTGTTCGCGTCAACCGCCAGGTCGGTGAACTGAAGGCGGCCTTTCTCCGGATAAAGCGAACCATCTTCGAGCACGAGTTCAACTTTGGCGGCATCGGCTTTCTTCTGCTTGCCGCTCTTGACGGCCTGTTGCAGACGCAACAGATCGGAATATGACTGCGAGAACTCGACACGGATCGGATCGAGCTGTTCGATGGTCACCAGATGAGTCGCCTCGCCCTTGCCGACCAGCGCACCTTCGGTAACCAATGCGCGGCCGATGCGGCCTGAAATCGGTGCAGACGGGACGGCGTTTTCCAGGTCGAGCCTGGCCTTTGCCGAGGCGGCTTCGGCCTGCTTCAGCCGCGCCTGGGCGGCGTCGAACTCCTGCTGGCTGACTGCCTTGATGTCGAGCAGCGGCTTGTAGCGATCGGCGATCGCCTTTGTCGCTGCGAGGTCGGCCTCGGCCGCCGCCGCCTGGGCCTGATAGGTTCGGGCGTCGATCCGGAACAGGGGCGTGCCCGCAGCGATGTCCGTGCCTTCGGCGAACAGCCGCTTCTCCAGGACGCCTTCGACGCGAGCCCGCACTTGCGCGGAACGTACTGCCTGCAGACGGCCGGGCAGATCCTGCGTGATTGTGGCACTGGCGGAAGAAGCGGTTATTACGTCCACCTCGGGAGGCGGCATCGCGGCGCCCGGCCCCCCCGCCGGCGGACCTTTTTTGTCACCGTCGCCGCAAGCGGCCAGGAGTGCAAGCAACAGCAGGGGAAGTGTTTTTCTCATGGAATGCTCCGTGGGGAGGCAGGGGTAAACGAGGAAGTTGGGGGCGCTTCTGATGCGGCGGGCGCAAAGGCGCGCAGGTAATAATCGACGATCTGGGCTACGTGCTCCGGATCGGGATCGGGCGGCGGATCGCCGGAGAACAGGTAATGGCTGCGGTCGGCGCCACACAGCATCGACAACAACAGATTGGCGGCGAATTCGGGCGACGCGGGACACATTTCGCCCCGGCTCATGGCTTCTTTCAGCACCACGGAGAGACGCGCGGCCGTCTGCGCCGGGCCGGTTCGATAGAAACTCGCGGCAAGTTCGGGGAATCGGACCGTCTCCGCTGCCAGAATGCGAAAAAATCCGAGACCCTCGGCGCTGAGGAGTTTCGCTCTATACATGGCGCCAAAGCGGAGCAAGCGCTCACG
>JBAZOF010000173.1:0-5737 GCA_041648855.1 Sulfuritalea sp.
CATGGAGCGGCGACCGATGCGGGATCTCGCAGAGCCGCTGCATCCACCCTTTGCGCTGCCGAAGACCTGTCCGGTCTGCCGCTCGGCGATCGAACGGCCCGAAGACGAGGCCATCGCCCGCTGCACCGGCGGCCTGTTCTGCCCGGCGCAACGCAAGCGGGCCCTGCTGCATTTCGCTGGCCGCCGCGCGATGGACATTGAGGGCCTCGGCGACAAGCTGATGGAACAACTGGTCGACAATGCCATCGTCAAGACACCGGCCGACCTCTACAAACTGGGCTTGCTGGCCATGGCCAATCTGGAGCGCATGGCCGAAAAATCCGCAACGAATATCCTTGCCGCGATCGAAAAGAGCAAGACGACGACGCTGGCGCGCTTCATTTTCGCGCTCGGCATCCGCAACGTCGGCGAGGCGACGGCGAAGGATCTGGCGCGCCACTTCGGCAATCTCGACGCCGTCATGGCGGCCGACGTCGAGGGCCTGCAACAGGTGCCCGACGTCGGCCCGATTGTCGCCGCGTCGATTGCGCGCTTCTTCGCCGAGCCGCACAACATCGAGGTGATCGAGCAACTGCGCGCGGCAGGGGTGAACTGGCCCGAGGGCGAATCGGTCGCCGTGGTGAATTCGCCGATCGCCGGCAAGACCTTCGTCCTCACCGGCACGCTGCCGACGCTGACACGCGACGAAGCGAAAGACATGATCGAGGCGCTGGGCGGCAAGGTGGCTGGGTCGGTGTCGAAGAAGACCGATTACGTGGTGGCCGGCGCGGAAGCCGGCTCCAAGCTCGACAAGGCACAGGCTTTGGGCGTTACCATTCTGGACGAGACGCAATTCAGGGAGTTGTTGGAAAAATGAAGAAAGTCACCAAAGCCGTATTCCCCGTCGCCGGCCTCGGCACCCGCTTCCTGCCGGCAACCAAGGCCAGCCCGAAGGAAATGATGCCCATCGTGGACAAGCCGCTGATCCAGTACGCGGTGGAGGAGGCGGTCGCCGCCGGGATCACGGACATGATCTTCGTCACCGGTCGTTCCAAGCGCGCCATCGAGGACCATTTCGACAAGGCTTACGAACTGGAAAGCGAGCTCGCCCAGCGCGGCCGGACCGCATTGCTGGACTTCGTGCGCAACATGATCCCGAAGAACATCAACTGCATCTACATCCGCCAGCCTGAGGCTCTGGGCCTGGGCCATGCGGTGCTCTGCGCCTATCCGGCGGTGGGTGACGAGCCCTTCGCGGTGTTGCTGGCCGATGACCTGATCGACACCATTTCACCCGTGCCGCCGGTCATGAAGCAGATGGTGGATGTCTATGACTACTACCGCAGCTCGGTGATCGGCGTGCAGGAGGTGCCGCGCGAGGATACCAAGAGCTACGGCATCGTCGACACCAAGCCGATGACGGAGTCGCTGGAGCAGATCCTGCGCATCGTCGAGAAGCCCAAGCCCGAGGAAGCGCCATCGACGCTGGCCGTGGTCGGCCGCTATATCCTGACGCCGCGCATTTTTCATCACCTGGCAAATATCGGCAAGGGCTCCGGCGGCGAGATCCAGCTCACCGACGGCATTGCCGCGCTGCTGGCCGAGGAGCAGGTGCTGGCCTATCGCTACAAGGGCACGCGCTACGACTGCGGCTCCAAGCTGGGCTACCTCGCGGCGACCGTGGCTTTCGGTCTGCGCCACCCTGAAGTCGGCGACGATTTTTCCGCCATGCTGAAAGCGATGTCCGGTGGATACCATCCCCGGCACTCTGCCGGGGATATAAAGTGAACCCGCAGGAAGCCAGGAAGATTTTCGAAGAGGCCGATCTGGTCTGTTCGGCCGAAAAGTCGGCGCTGGCGGTACGGCGCGTCGCCGGCGAGATCACGGCGCGACTGCGCGACTCAAACCCGCTGGTGCTGGCGGTGATGGGCGGCGCGGTGGTATTCACCGGCCAGCTACTGCCGCAGCTCGCCTTCCCGCTGGATTTCGATTACCTGCATGTCACGCGCTACGGCGACGTCACCACGGGCGGGCAACTGGCGTGGATCGTCGAGCCGCGGTCCGACGTCGCCGGCCGCGTCGTGCTGGTGGTCGATGACATCCTCGACGAGGGCGTGACCCTGGCCGCGATCACCCAACGCCTGCGGGAACAGGGCGCGCACGAAGTGCTGAGCGCCGTGTTCGCCGACAAGAATCTCGGTCGCGCCAAGCCGATCGCAGCGGACTTCGTCGGCGTGCATCTGCCGAATCGCTACGTCTTCGGTTTCGGCATGGACGTCAAAGGTGCCTGGCGCAACCTGCCCGCCGTCTACGCGGTAAAAGGACTCTGAGCGGAACCGACTAGGAGCGATCGGCGTCAAGGCTTGCGGGGCTTGCATCCTCGACGGATTTAGTGGTTCAATACGTTTTTTCAAACCGAAGGGGAATTCGATGAACAAGAGCGAACTGATCGAAGCAGTGGCCGAGCGTGCCGAGCTTTCCAAGGCAGCTGTCAACAAGGCCATCGATGCACTGACCGAAGTTATCACCTCTGTAATTTCCAAAGGCAATCCGGTTGCCCTGATCGGATTTGGCACCTTCAAGTCCGTGAACCGCGCCGCACGCACCGGCAAGAATCCGAAGACGGGAGCCGTGCTCAAAATTGCCGCCAAGGCGGTACCGAAGTTTTCCGCCGGCGCCGGCCTGAAGGCTGCTGTTGCCGGCAAGAAGCCGCTTGCCAAGAAGCCCGCCGCTGCGAAGAAGCCGGCTGCTGCCAAGAAGCCAGCTGCAAAGAAGCCCGCCGCCAAGAAGAAGTAAGAATGCCGCGCTTCAAAGTCCCCTCGGGGATATGAAAAGGGCAACCCGCGGGTTGCCCTTTTTAATCATGTCCGCGTCCCTTCGGGCGCGGACGGTATCCCCTGGTGGGATGCGCTGTCTCCGGCGGGGAATCAATCCAGCACGTGCGAAACCAGGCCGTCGGCCAGCTTGGGTTCGAACCAGGTCGACTTCGGCGGCATCACGTTGTTGCTGTCGGCCACGGCCATCAACTGATCCATGCGCGTGGGATGGAGCGCGAATGCCACCGCCATCTCGCCGGAATCGACGCGCTTTTCGAGTTCGCCCAGGCCGCGGATGCCGCCGACGAAATCGATGCGCTTGTCGCGGCGCAGGTCGGCGATTCCCAGCAGCGGCCCCAGCAGATGGTTCGACAGCAGCGAGACATCGAGGCTTTCCACCGGATCGTCGGGAATCAGTTCGGGCTTGATCGTGAGCTTGCGCCAGCGGCCGGCGAGGTACATGCCGAATTCGCCGGGGCGGGCCGGATGCACGCGCCCGGTGCTCTCCTCCACCGCGAAGGCGGCGCCGAGGCGTGCCACCAGCGCCGACTCTTCGAGGCCGTGCAGATCCTTGACCACGCGGTTGTAGTCGAGGATCTTCATTTGATGATGCGGGAAGATCACCGACAGGAAGGAGTCGGCCGACGACTGCCGGCCCTGCTGATGGCGGGCTGCGGCCACGCGCGAAGCGGCGGCCGAACGGTGATGGCCGTCGGCGATGTACAGCGCTGTCATCGCGTCGAAGGCTTGCGTGATCGCGGCGATCTTCGCCGCATCGCGCAGCACCCAGATCTGGTGGCGGATGCCGTCGTCGGCGGTAACGTCGGCGGCGGGGGTGCCCTGGGCAATGGCATCGATCAGTGCGTCCGCCGCGGCTGAAGCGGGATAGGCGAGCAGCACGGGGCCGGTCTGGGCGTTGAGCGCCTCGATCTGGCGCACGCGATCATCCTCCTTGTCGGGCCGCGTGAATTCGTGCTTGCGGATGCGGTTGCTGTCGTAGTCGGCGACGTTCGCCGCCGCAACCAGGCCGGTCTGCACGTGGTCGCCGCCATTGCCGCCCATGCCGGGCATGGTCAGGCGGTAGGCGTAGTAGCAGGGCGCGTCATCGCGCACCAGCACGCCGGCGGCCAGCATCTTCTGCAGGTTCTCGGCGGCCTTGGCATAGACCTCCGGCGCGTAGGGATCGACGTCCGGCGGCAGGTCGATCTCCGGTTTGGAGATGTGCAGGAAGGACCAGGGCTTGCCGGCGGCGCCACCATGGACAATGCGGCGCGCTTCCTCGCTGGACAGCACGTCGTAGGGCGGCGCCGCGATGGCGCCCGCCTGGCCGGCGGCCGGGCGCAGACCGCGGAAAGCTTGAATCAGGCTCATGTGGACTCTCAGGCGGGGTTGGAATTGGCAAGCACGCCGCGCAGCGCGGCATCGGCGTCGCGGATCATTTTTTCGGTGGTCGGCCAGTCGACGCAGGCGTCGGTGACCGAGCAGCCGTACCTCAGCTGCGACAGGTCCACCGGAATCGGCTGGTTGCCCGCCTCGATGAAGCTTTCGATCATGAGGCCGACGATGGAACGATGGCCTGCCTTGCGCTGGGCGCAAATCTGGTTGATGCAGTCCTGCATGACCAGCGGCTGCAGTTCCGGCTTCTTGTAGCTGTTGGCATGGGAGCAATCGACGACGATGTTCTGCGGCAACCCGGCCCTGGCCAGCGAAGCCTCTGCCAGCGCGACGCTGACCGTGTCGTAGTTCGGGCGGCCGCCGCCGCCGCGGAGCACCAGGTGGCCGTAGCGGTTGCCGGCCGTGCGCACCACGCTGGAACGGCCCTGCATGTTGATGCCAAGGAAGCTGTGCGGGCTGGAAGCGGAGATGATCGCGTTGACCGCGGCGTCGAGCGAGCCGTCGGTGCCGTTCTTGAAGCCGACGGGAGCCGAGAGGCCGGACGACATCTCGCGATGGGTCTGGGATTCCGAGGTGCGCGCGCCGATCGCGGCCCAGGCGATGAGGTCGCCGAGATATTGCGGGGCGATCGGGTCCAGCGCCTCGGTGCCGGCCGGCAGCCCGATTTCATTCACGGCCAGGAGGAATTCGC
The DNA here is from genome assembly GCA_041648855.1 of Sulfuritalea sp. Taxonomy (GTDB): domain Bacteria; phylum Pseudomonadota; class Gammaproteobacteria; order Burkholderiales; family Rhodocyclaceae; genus Sulfuritalea. The sequence goes on from JBAZOF010000173.1 coordinate 4,882, forward strand.
GCGCCTTCTGCATGCCTTCCTCGATGTGGAAGGAATCGTCCATGCGCGGATCGTTGATGTAGCCCTTCCAGCCCGTCGCGGTGCGCGGCTTTTCGAAGTACACGCGCATTACGAGCACCATGGTGCCGGCGACTTCGTCGGCCAGCTTCTTCAGGCGCCGTGCATAGTCGAGGCCGGCGACCGGATCGTGGATGGAGCAGGGCCCGACCACGACGAAGACGCGCGGGTCCTTGCCGTCGAGGATGCGTTCCAGCGTTCGCCGTCCCGCCAGCACCGACTCTGCAGCGGTGTCCGACAGCGGCACGCGGGCGTGGATTTCTTCGGGCGTCGGCATCGGCTCGAAGGCTTCGATATTGAGGTTTTCAGTGATCTGCATCAGGGTTTCAACTTGTTGAATAGTTCTTTTACCGCGCCGACGCGTTCCCTCAGGTTCGCGCTGGGTCTTTGCCAGAGCAGCTTGTCCTGTCCCGCCAGCTTGAAGCTGCGGTCGCTTTGGAGCAGGCGGATGATTTTCGCGGGGTCTATGGGAGGGTTCGGCACAAATTGCAATTGTATCGCGGCAGGGCCCGCATCCAGCTTGGCCAGGCCCAGCGCGCGGCCGGCCAGGCGCAGGCGGTGGGTTTCCATCAGGGCCTGCGTCTGCGCCGGCATCTCGCCGTAACGGTCGATGAGTTCTTCCTGCATTGCGCGCAGGTCGTCGTCGCTGTCGCAGTTGGCCAGGCGCTTGTAGAGCGTCAGGCGTTCATGCACGTCGGGGCAGTAGTCGTTGGTCAGCAAGGCCGGGACGCGCAGGTTGATTTCCGAGGTGATCGACAGCGGCTGGGTCAGGTCGGGCACCTTCTCGCCGGCTTTCAGG
>JBAZOF010000174.1:0-5736 GCA_041648855.1 Sulfuritalea sp.
CTTGTCGAACTTGCCGCCGGCATGCAGCCGTGTGAAGGCCAGCACCACGACCGGGATCTTCTCGTCGGGATGCAGGCCGACGGGAATGCCGCGGCCGTCGTCGGTGACGGTGATCGAGCCATCGAGATGGAGCAGGACGTGCAGGTTCTTCGCGTGCCCGCCGAGCGCCTCGTCGGCGGAGTTGTCGATGACTTCCTGAATGATGTGAGCCGGCGAGTCGGTGCGGGTGTACATGCCGGGGCGCTCGCGCACCGGCTCCAGTCCCTTGAGGACACGGAAGGAGGATTCGTCGTAAGTTGGGGTGACAGCCATGTTTCGTAGTTTTTTGAAAAATCAGAATCGTGCGTCGGCGAGACAGTCGATCAGTCCCGTCCGCCAGTCGGGCAGGGCCAGGCCGAAGTCACGCCGGAAGCGCGAGCAGTCGAGTCGCGAGTTGGCCGGACGCGTTGCGGGGAGTGGATAGTCGGCGCTGGTGATACGGCGAACCACAGGTACCTTGTCCATCAAGCCGGCGCGCTGCGCCTCGAAGAATATGGCTTCCGCATAGTTGTGCCAGCTCGTCTCGCCAGCGGCGGCGAGATGATACAGGCCGTCGGGGACTTCCTTGCGGGCGAGGATCAGGGCGGTGACGTCGGCCAGATGGCGGGTCCAGGTCGGTGCGCCGAACTGATCGCCGATCACGCGCAGTTCGTCACGTTCGCGGCCCAGCCTCAGCATGGTCTTCATGAAATTCGCACCGTGCAGGCCATACACCCAACTGGTGCGAAAAATAAGGTGGCGGGCGCCCGAGGCGGCGATAGCCAGTTCGCCGGCGTGCTTGCTGCGGCCATAGGCGGACAGCGGTGCGGGCTTGTCGTCCTCCGTGTAGGGCGCGGGCTTGGTGCCGTCGAACACGTAATCGGTCGAAAAGTGGATCAGCAGCGAACCCAGCCGCTTCGCTTCCTCGGCAAGGATGCCGGGCGCCGCGGCGTTGATTGCATCTGCCGCTGCCGGCTCGGCCTCAGCCTTGTCCACGGCGGTATAGGCGGCGGCATTGACGATGATTGCCGGAGCGATGGCGCGCACGGCAGCGCGCAGGGCATCCGGCTGCGCCAGGTCGAGTTGCCGGCGATCACAGGCAACCAGCTCGCCGAGGCAGGCCAGCGATCGCTTCAATTCGCGACCGAGCTGCCCGGCGGCGCCGGTGAGCAGGATCTTCATGCGAAGGTTTCCGCCTGTCCGAAGGGGCGGCCGGCGACGTCCTTGGCCGCCAGTAGCGGCTCGCCCGTCAGCGGCCAGGGAATCGCGAGCTGCGGATCGTTCCACAACAGCGTGCGCTCGTGTGCCGGGCTCCAGTAGTCGGTCGTCTTGTAGAGGAACTCGGCGGAGTCCGAGGTGACGCAGAAGCCGTGGGCGAAGCCGGGCGGAATCCATGCCATGCGGCGGTCGGAGGCGGACAGCACGAAGCCGACCCATTGGCCGAAGCTCGGCGAGGAGCGCCGCAGATCGACGGCCACGTCATAGACCGCGCCGGCCGTCACCCGGATCAGCTTGCCTTGGGCGTGCTCGATCTGGTAGTGCAGGCCGCGCACGACGTTCTTCTGCGACTTCGAGTGATTGTCCTGCACGAAGTCGGCGGCTATGCCGAGTTCGGCGAAGCTGCGCTTGTTCCAGCTCTCGAAGAAGAAGCCGCGCTCGTCGCCGAACACCTTCGGTTCGAGCAGCAGCACCTCCGGAATGGCCGTCGGAATGAGCTTCATCCACGCACCTCATGTTCGAGCAGGCCCAGCAGATACTGGCCGTAGCGGCTCTTGGCCAGCGGCTCGGCCAGCTTCGCCAATTGCGCATCGCTGATCCACTTCTGCCGCCACGCCACTTCCTCGGGACAGGCCACCTTGAGGCCCTGGCGTTTCTCGATGACCTCGATGAACTGGCCGGCTTCCAGCAGCGACTCGTGGGTGCCGGTGTCGAGCCAAGCCATGCCGCGGCCCATGATCTCGACCTTGAGCTGGCCCCTTTCGAGATAGATCCGGTTGAGGTCGGTGATCTCCAGTTCGCCGCGCGGCGAGGGCTTGAGCTTTGCCGCGATGTCGCAGACCTGCTCGTCGTAGAAGTAGAGCCCGGTCACGGCATAGCGCGACTTCGGCGCCTTGGGTTTCTCTTCGATGCTGATGGCGTGGCCCGCGGCGTCGAACTCCACCACGCCGTAGCGCTCCGGATCGCTCACCGCATAGGCGAACACCGTAGCGCCAGCGCCGACTTTCGAGGCGTGCTGCAACTGCCGGGCGAAATCATGGCCGTAGAACAGGTTGTCGCCGAGCACCAGGGCCGAGGGATGGTCGCCGACGAAGTCGCGGCCGATGATGAAGGCCTGCGCCAGGCCGTCGGGACTGGGTTGCACGGCGTACTGGATCGAGATGCCCCATTGCGAGCCGTCGCCCAGCAACTGTTCGAAGCGCGGCGTGTCCAGCGGCGTCGAGATCAGCAGGATTTCCCGGACGCCCGCCAGCATCAGCGTGGTCAGCGGGTAATAGATCATCGGCTTGTCGTAGATCGGCAACAGTTGCTTGGACACGGCCAGCGTGACCGGGTGCAGCCGGGTGCCGGAGCCGCCGGCGAGAATGATGCCCCTGGTACTCTTGGTGCTCTTCGTTTGGGTCACGGCGCTCATGCACGATCTCCGTAGTTGCGATCCATCCACTGCCGGTATTCGCCGGAGACGACATGGGCCACCCAAGCCTGGTTCTCGAGATACCAGAGCACGGTCTTCCTCATGCCCGACTCGAAGCTTTCCTGCGGCGTCCAGCCCAGCTCGCGCTGGATCCTGGTCGCGTCGATGGCGTAGCGCTTGTCGTGGCCGGGACGGTCGGCGACCGATATCTTCTGTTCGCGGTAGCTGCGGCCGTCGTGGCGCGGCTTCAGTTCGTCGAGCAGGGTGCACAGCGTATCGACGACGTCGAGGTTGGTCTTCTCGTTGTGGCCGCCGATGTTGTAGGTTTCGCCCGAAATGCCCTGTTCGAAGACCAGGCGCAGCGCGCGGGCATGGTCATCGACGTAAAGCCAGTCGCGCACGTTGTCGCCCTTGCCGTAGATGGGCAGGGGCTTGTCCGAGACGGCATTGTGGATCATCAGCGGGATCAGCTTTTCGGGGAACTGGCAGGGGCCGTAGTTGTTCGAGCAGTTGGTGATCACGGTCGGCAGGCCGTAGGTGTGATGCCAGGCGCGCACCAGGTGGTCGGAAGCGGCTTTCGACGCCGAGTAGGGCGAATTCGGCTGGTAGGGGCTGGTCTCGACGAAGAGACCGGTGTCGCCCAGCGAACCGAAGACCTCGTCGGTCGAGACGTGATGGAAGCGGAACGCGGCTTTCGGCTCTGCATCGAGTGCGGACCACCAGGCGCGGGCCGCTTCGAGCAGCGTGTAGGTGCCGCTGATGTTGGTCTCGATGAAGTCCCCGGGACCGTGGATCGAGCGGTCGACATGCGACTCGGCGGCGAGGTGGATCACGCCCGCCGGCTGGTGCTCCTCGAACAGGGCGTCCAGCGCCGCGCGATCGCAAATGTCGTTGCGGCTGAAGACGTGCCTTGGATGGTCGGCAAACTCGGCCAGCGATTCGAGATTGCCGGCGTAGGTCAGCTTGTCGATATTGACGACGCGCCAGTCGCTCTCGGCGATCAAGAGGCGAATCAGCGCCGAGCCGATGAAGCCGGCGCCGCCGGTGACGAAGATGGTTTTCATGAGGGGTCGGAACTGTTGCGGGAAGATACGGGTACGGGGCAAACGCTGAGGCGCTATTGTATTCGATGAAAATATGGGTCTTGCGGCTTGCGCCGGAGGTGCATGCGGCCTGCGCTTGACAATAAAAATACTTTAGACCTAAAATAAAACAAGTGCAGATAATGTCGCCAAACGAGGAGATTGCGATGCGTATTGTGTGTCTGGGCGGCGGCCCCGCTGGTCTGTATTTCTCGATCCTGATGAAGAAGGCCAACCCGGCCTGCGACATTACCGTGATCGAACGCAACCAGCCCGACAGCACGTTCGGTTGGGGCGTGGTGTTTTCTGACAAGACCATGGACGGCTTTCGCCAGGACGACCCCCAGGTGGTCGCCGAAATCGAGCGCAACTTCCATCACTGGGACGACGTCGACGTGTTCTTCAAGGGCCGGCGCATGGTCTCCGGCGGCCATGGTTTTTGCGGCATCGGGCGCCTGAAGCTGCTGCAGATCTTCCAGGCCCGCGCCAGGGAACTCGGCGTGAACCTCAAGTTCGGCGCCGAGGTCAAGGATCCGGATGACTACGCCCGGGAGTATGACCTCGTGATCGGTTCCGATGGCGTGAATTCGACCACGCGAACCCGGTACCAAAGCCATTTCAATCCGCGCATCGATGTGCGCAAGTGCCGGTTCATCTGGCTGGGCGCCAAGAAGAAGCTCAATGCCTTCACCTTCGCCTTCAAGGAAACGCCGTGGGGCTGGTTCAATCTTCACGCCTATCAGTTCAACGAGGAATGGGCGACCTTCATCATCGAAACCCCGGAAGAGACCTGGTTCAAGGCCGGCATCGACAAGATGGACCCGGATCAGTCGATTGCCTTTTGTGAAAACCTGTTCGCCGACATGCTGGACGGCGCCCGCCTGATCTCCAACGCGAGTCACCTGCGCGGCTCGGCGGCCTGGCTCAAGTTCAACCGCGTACTCTGCGAGCGCTGGTTCAAGGACAACATCGTGCTGCTCGGCGACGCGGCGCACACGGCGCACTTCACCATCGGCTCCGGCACCAAGCTGGCGATGGAAGATGCCAGGGCTCTGGTCAATGTCATGATCAGCGCCGAAGGGGACGTGCCGGCGCGCCTGGCCCGCTACCAGGCCGAGCGCGAAATAGAGGCGCTCAAGTTGCAGAGCGCAGCACGCAATCGCATGACCTGGTTCGAGGATGTCGAGCGCTACGTGCACATGGAGCCCGAGCAGTTCGCCTTCGCCGTGCTCACCGGCAGCCAGCGCGTCGGCCACGCCAACCAGAAGCTGCGCGATCCGGCCTACACGGGGGATCTCGATCGCTGGTTTGCCGAAAAGTGCGGCGTGCCGACGCCCCCTGATGCGACGCCGGCGCCGCCGATGTTTACGCCCTTCAAGTTGCGCGGCATGACGCTGGCAAATCGCGTCGTGGTTTCGCCGATGTGCATGTACTCGGCAGCGGAGGGCATGCCCGGCGATTTCCATCTGGTTCATTACGGCAGCCGCGGCATGGGCGGCGCGGCGCTGATCGTCACCGAGATGACCTGCGTGTCCGCCGACGCACGCATCACGCCGGGATGCACCGGCATCTGGAACGACGCCCAGCAGGACGCCTGGAAGCGCATCGTCGACTACATCCACGCCAACGGCAATACCAAGGTGTCGCTGCAGATCGGCCATGCCGGGCGCAAGGGTTCCACCCGGCTGGCCTGGGACGCCATCGACCAGCCGCTGCAATCCGGCGGCTGGCCGCTGCTGGCGCCGTCGCCGCTGCCCTATATCCCGGGCACCTCGCAGGTGCCGAAGGAAATGGATCGTGCCGACATGGATCGCGTCAAGGCCGACTTCGTTGCCGCCACGCGCCGTGCCGCCAGCGCCGACTTTGACATGGTCGAATTTCATGCCGCCCACGGCTACCTGATGTCGTCCTTCATTTCGCCGCTGACCAATCGGCGCCAGGATGAATACGGCGGCAGCCTGGAGAACCGCTGCCGCTACCCGCTGGAAGTGTTCCGCGCCATGC
>JBAZOF010000175.1:0-5730 GCA_041648855.1 Sulfuritalea sp.
CATGGCGCCGATGAACAAGCGGCAGGTCTGGTAGCCGTTGGGCATCAGCAGGGCCACTTTGGCGCCGGGCCGTATTCCTTCGCCCTGCAGCCAGGCCGCGAGGCGCAGCGAGGCGGCCCGCAGCCCGCCGAAGCTCAGCACCAGGCCCGTTTCCGGCGCGATCAGGTAGGGCGCGTCGGGACGCAGGTCCGCCTGATGGTCGACAAGGGCGCGGATCGTGCGCAGCATGGTCGTCAGCGGCCCCTGGTACAACAACACACTAATTTCGAAGCGTCATACCGGCGAAAGCCGGTATCCAGAGGGCCATGTGATGCGCTCCATGGCACTGGATTCCGGCTTTCGCCGGAATGACGATCCTTTGGATGTTGTTTCACCATTGTCGGGTCGCAGTACTAGCGGCCGTACTTGCTGAAATGCTCGCCGAAGATTTCGTCCAGCGCCGGTTCGCGCGGCGGGATCTTGCGCGAGATGCGCGTGATGTTCAGGTAGTGGCGGTAGTTCATGTTGTCGGAGAAATTGTTGCGTCCCCAGGTGCCGCAACCCATCGACAGCGAAAACGGCAGACCGTTGTCGAAGTTGCCGCCGGTGGCATAGCAGTGGATCTGGTTCACGATCACGCGCGAGACCGGAAGTTCGAGGCCGAGGCGCAGGATGTGCGCGTCGTCGGCGCTGTGGATGCTCACCGAATGCCCGGCGCCCTGGAAGGCGTAGATGTCGGCGACGATGCGGCAGGCGTGGTCGAAATCGCGCGCACGATATACGGCCATCACCGGCGCGAGCTTCTCGCCGGAGAAGGGGCATGCGGGACCGGCGCCGGTCTCGCTGACCATCAGAAACGCGGCGCGGGCGGTTTCGGGGCGCGTCAATCCGGCGAGCATCGAGATCGTGGATGTCGACTGCGCGGTGGTCTGCGGATTGAGCTTGCCGCCGTGCCACATCGTGTCCTGCAGCAGAGACTTCTCCGTGGCGTCGAGCAGCACGCCGCCGGCTTTCGCCAATTCCGCCATGGCCGCGTCGTAGATCGAATCGAGGATCACCACGCTGTTTTCCGAGGAGCAACTGGTGGCGTTGTCGAAGGTCTTGGAGCGCGCGATGGCTGCCGCCGCGTCGGCGAGATTGGCCGAGCTGTCGATGATCGCCGCGACGTTGCCGGCGCCGACGCCGAAGGCCGGCGTGCCGCTGGCGTAGGCCGCGCGCACGTTGGCCTGGGAGCCTGTGGCCACCACCAGGTCGGCCTGGCGCATCAGGGCGTGTGTCGCCTCCTTGGTGATCGGGGCGGGCAGCATCTGCACCAGGCCCGCCGGCGCGCCGAGCTTATCCAGTTCGGCGTTGATGAAGCCGAGCAGGGCGGCGCAGGTGGAAGCGCCCTTGGGCGACGGGGCGATGATCACGGCATTGCGCCCCTTTAGCGCGTTGATGATCTTGTTCGCCGGCGTCGCGCCCGGATTGGTCGAGGGCGTGATGGCGGCGACCACGCCGACCGGGCGGGCGATTTCGACGATGCCGAGCTCCGGGAATTCGGCGATGACGCCGACGCTCTTCGCGCCCTTCAGGTCGCGCAGCAGGCCGAGGGTCTTGCGGTGATTCTTGGTGATCTTGTCCGCGACCACGCCGAGGCCGGTGTCGCGCACCGCCATTTCGGCCAGGATGCGGTTGCGCTCGGGCTCCATGATGGCCCAGCCGGCGGCCGTGACCACGGCGTCTACGGCGGCCTGGTCAAAGGTCTCGTACTGGCGCTGCGCGGCGCGTGCTTTTTCGATGAGGGAGGTGACGATGCTGTCCATGCGAATGCTGCCTTTCTACTGCGACGTTCCGTTGCGCCGGGTTCGTTCGCGCAACTGTCGTTGAATGGGATACACGAGTGCGACCACTGCCAGCACCATCACCGTGGCGCTGATGGGGCGCCCCATCAGCACCGTCCAGTCGTTGTCGTAGCTCACCATCATGGTCATGAAGGAGCTCTCCGCGAGCGGTCCGAGGATGGCGCCCAGCACCATCGGCGCGATGGGGAATTTGAACTTCTCGAACAGGTAGCCGAGGATGCCGAAGGCGGTGATGACATAGAGGTCGGAGAGGTTGTTGCGCGCGGCGAAGGCGCCGATGAAGCAGAACAGGACGACGAAGGCCGAGACCACCGCCTCGGGCAGTTCGAGCACCTTGACCAGGGGCTTGATGGCGAAGTAGCCGATGATGCACATGCCGATGACGCCGAGGAAAATCGAGGCGAATACGGCATAGACGAAAGGACCCGAGGTGACGAAGACCTGCGGTCCCGGCTGCATGCCGTGCAGCAGGAAGGCGCCGAGGATGATGGCGGTGGCTCCGCTGCCCGGAATGCCCATGGTCAGCAGCGGGATCATCGCGCCGCCGACCGACGAGGTCGCGGCCGTCTGCGGCGCGACGATGCCTTCGGCGATGCCGCTGCCGAGTTCCTTGCCGCGCTTGCCGTACTGGCCTTCGGCGCCGTACGCAACGAAGGAGGCGACGGTGGCGCCGGCGCCCGGGATGATGCCGACGATGATGCCGACCAGCGAGCTGCGCAGGAAGGTCATCTTGAGCCTGATCATTTCGGCCAGCGTGGGAAACTCGGTGTTGATGCGACGATCGGTATCGGCCGTCGTGCCGTCCCCCGCGAAGCCTTTTTCGAGCCGGGTGAATACCTCGCCCAGACCATAGGCGCCGACCATCACCAGCAGATATTCGACCCCGTCCTGGAGGAAGGGCACGCCGAAGGCAAAGCGCTCGGCGCCGTAGATCGAATCGACGCCGACGGTGGCGATCAGCAGGCCGAGCATCAGGCTGATGGCGGCATTGGTGATCGAGCCGCCGCCGAGCGACACCACGCTGGACAGGCCGAAGATGATGATGGCGAAATATTCCGGAGACGAGAACGTCAGCGCGAACGTCGCCACCGGTCCCGACAGCAGCACCATCACCATGGTTGTGATGAGGCCGCCGCCCAACGCGGCAAACAGCGTCCAGCCCAGGGCCTTGGCCGGCTGGCCCTTGCGCGCCATGGTGTAGCCGTCCCACAGCAGGGGCACGTCTATGGGTTCGCCCGGAATGCGGAACAGGATGGCGGTGAAGGCGCCGCCGTAGGTTCCGGAGACATACATCGCCGTCAGCAGGATGATCGCCGGCAGCAGTTCCATGGTGTAGGTGAAGGGCAGCGCCAGGACCACGCCCATGACCAGGGTCAAGCCCGGCAGCACGGCGACCAGCATGCCCAGCACCAGGCCGACGAACAGCACCAGCAGGTTGGCCGGCTGCAGTACTTGCAGGAAACCGTTGCCGAGGTGGATCAGGGCGTCCATCTAACGCTCCTGGCAGCAAATGCCACCATCCGAGGATGAAACACGCGAAATGCGAATTGAAGGCCCGCCCCTCCCTTCCTCCCCTCGCGGGGAGGCTTCCAGTCGGCTCGCTTCGCTCGGAAATAACCCGTCGCTTTGAATTGGCTTTTTCACGCTAATGCACTCCCATGACGCGCAGCAGCAGCAGCGATACCGCCGAGAAGGGTTCGGTGCCGAGCGGCAGCGACACGTAGACCACCTTCATGAAGATGAATATCAGCCCCAGCGAACCGAGCACGCTGGAAACGGCGATGACTCCCCAGCGCCGGTAGCGCCCGATGACCATGAACAGCGCCAGGTAGGCAATCGTGGCGAGGAAGAAGCCGAGCTTGTCGATGGTCGTGACATAGATGATGGTGAGGACGATGCCGCCGGCGAGGAGCAGCGGGTAGCTGCGCAATTTCTCCTCGCCTTCGGTCGCCCCGCTGTCCTTCATGAGCTTTTCGAGCAGGCCTGCGGCCGTGAAGGTTTCGCCGACCAGCAGGTTCTTGATGATTTCATAGACGCAGACCAGGCCCAGCAGCACCAGGATGGACTTGGGCCAGAAATCCGGCCCGATCCGCCCCGGCGCCGCCGCGTACTCGATGCGGCCGGCCAACTGGTAGAGATACATCGCAGCCAGTTGCACCACGATGTAGGGAGAGGCGCGCAGCAAGCGATTGAGCATGGCTGATCCCGTCCGGTTCAGGCCGTCTTACTTCTTGGGGCTGAACTTCTGCATGGTCTCGATTTCGCCGGCAATGAATGTCTGGGCCTCGGATGCCGGCAGGAAGCTGTCCTTGCGCGCCAGCGACTCCTTGAGGAAGGCCACGTACTCGGGCGACTTCACCGCGCGGGCGATCGCGTCGGCCACCAGCTTGACGCGCTGCGGGTCGGTGCCGGCCTTCATCACCAGCGAGCGGAACTGCGGCAGGTAGATTTCGACGCCGGCTTCCTTGGACGAGGGGACATCCGGGAACTCTTCCATGCGCTCCTCGCCGAAGGTGATCATCGGCCGCATCTGCTTGCTGCTCAACAGGCTGTGAATGTCCCCGGCCTGCTCGAACAGCAGGTCGGCGTGGCCCCCGAGGACCGCGGTATAGCGCTCACCGGGGCTGGCATAGGGCACGCCGATCATCTTGATGCCCTTGGCGGCGAGGAAGTTCAGGGTGATGTCGTCGGCGCTGCCGAAACCGAGGATGGCCACCTTGAGCGTGCCCGGCTTGGCCTTGGCCTCGGCGACCACGTCGTTCCAGGTCTTGAAGCGGCTGTCCGCCTTGACGAAAAGGCCCGAGGGCTGGCGGATGGCGATGGCCAGCGGCGTGACGTCGGCCAGTTTCCAGCGCGCACCGCCTGCGACCAGGGTGGCCGCGGTGTCGCCGATCAGGATGGCCATGGCATAGCCGTCGGCCTGGCCGCTGAGGAGCTTGGTCATGCCCGTGTTGCCTGTGGCTCCCGGCACGTTGATGACCGGGAACGAGGTCTTCAGATCGGCTTCGAGCAACTTGCCCAGCTTGCGCGCCAACTGGTCGGCGCCGCCGCCGGGGCCCCAGGGCACGATGAATTCGATGGGACGCTGCGGGTATTTCTCCTGGCCGAAGGCGCCGGTGACAGCGAACAGCGCTGCAAGGAAAAACAGAACTTCGCGGAACAGTTTCGGGGTCGCAAGTTGCATGGTGGTCTCCTCATGTCGTTGTGCTTGATTTGTGCTTCGCGGTCGCCTTCTGGTGGGCGGGTAAACGAAACAGCGCGAAACAACGCCTTTCGTTTTTTGTGGAATATACGCGCCCCGGTCGCAAATTTCCAACAAAAAATGTAATTAACGAAAATAATTATTCCATTTTTCGATAAAACTGGATTCTGCGCCATACCCTCCCTATATACTGCTGCCATCGCAATCCTGTGGAATAGAGCGTTCATGACCGAAGCCAGCAACTCGTCGGCCGCCGCCTTGAGGGCCTTCGCCATCATGGAAATCGTGGGGCGGTCGGAGCGGCCCGTGGCGCTGTCCGAGATCGTCGAACAATCCGGCCTGCCGGCCGCGACGGCTTTCCGCATCCTGTCGATGCTGGAAGAGGCCGGACTTGTGCAGCGCGAACCGACCGGCAAGACCTATGGCGTCGGGCATCGTCTGGCGCGCTTCGGCCTCGACCTGATGACCAACAATTCGGTTCGCGCCGAACGCCGCGTCATCCTGCGCCACCTGGTCGACGAGATCGGCGAGACCTGCAACCTGGCGATGTTCGGCGGCGACGAGATTGTTTACATCGACCGCATCGAGACGGACTGGTCGCTCAAGGCCGACCTCAAGCCGGGATCGCGCGTGCCGCTGCACTGCACCTCGAGCGGCAAGCTGTTCCTGAGCCAGATGCCCAAAGCCAAGCGGCGGCGGATTCTC
>JBAZOF010000176.1:0-5686 GCA_041648855.1 Sulfuritalea sp.
TGAAACGGAGGCAGATGGAGTGTGCGCGATGCGGATAGCGGTGCTGGGAGCAGGAGCGTGGGGTACCGCGCTGGCCATTGCATTTGCCGACCGGCACGAGGTCAGCCTGTGGGCGCGCGATGCAGCGCGTGCGGAAGAGATGTTGAGCCGGCGTGAAAACCCGCGCTACCTTCCCGCTTGCCGTTTTCCAGATGCCTTGCGCGTCACGGCCGATCTGAATGCCGCGCTGGGCGGCGCCGATCTGGCGATTCTTGCAGCACCCTTGGCCGGCCTGCGCCCACTGCTGGAACAGTTCAAGGCCATTGCGCCAACAATGCCCTTTCTCTGGGTGTGCAAGGGCCTGGAGGCGGGCAGCGGCCTGCTGCCGCATCAGGTGGTGGCCGAGGTGATGGGCGATGTGGCCTGCGGCGTGCTGACCGGGCCGAGTTTTGCCCTCGAGGTGGCGCGCGGCCTGCCCACCGCCATCACGCTGGCGGCGACGGATGCCCACTTTGCCGCGGCCACCGCGCAAAGTCTCCATGGCGGCAACCTGCGTATCTATGTCACGGAAGATCTGGTCGGCGCCGAGGTCGGCGGCGCGGTAAAGAACATCCTGGCCATCGCCACCGGAATTTGCGACGGCCTCGGTCTCGGCCTCAATGCCCGGGCTGCCCTGATCACGCGCGGCCTGGTGGAAATCACCCGTTTTGGCGAGGCGCTCGGTGCAAACCGCGAAACCTTCATGGGGCTAGCCGGGATGGGCGATCTGATTCTCACCTGCACCGGCGAACTCTCGCGCAATCGTCGCGTCGGCCTGCTGCTCGCGGAGGGGCGGGCGCTGGCCGACATCGCCCGCGAACTCGGCCACGTCGCGGAAGGCGTACCCGCAGCGCGCGAGGTCGCCCGACGTGCCGCCGAGCTTGGCATCGAGATGCCCATCACGCGCGCCGTGACCGCCGTGCTCGACGGCCGCATCACGCCCCGCGTCGCAGTGGAACAGTTGATGGCGCGCGATCCGAAGCACGAATAAAGGGCTACTCGCCGCCGGCGAATCCCTGTTGCCGCCACGCCTCATAGACCATCACCGCCACGGTGTTCGAGAGGTTCAGGCTGCGATTGCCCGGCATCAGCGGCAGGCGCAGGCGGCGAGATTCATCGATGTCGGCCAGAACCTCCGCCGGCAGTCCGCGCGATTCCCCGCCGAAGACGAACGCATCGCCGGGATGAAAGTCGGCGCTGGTGTGACGGCGACCCGCCTTCGTCGTCAGCGCGAACAGCCGGGCATTGCCCAGCACGGCACGGCACGCCGCCCAATCCGCATGCACCGAGACGTCGACCAGTTCGGCGTAGTCCATTCCCGCCCGGCGCAACTGCGCAGCGGAAAGGTCGAAGCCGAGGGGTTCGACCAGATGCAGTCTGGCCCCGGTATTGGCGCAAAGGCGGATCACATTGCCCGTGTTGGGCGGAATCTCCGGCGCCACGAGAACAACATGGAACACTTGCAGTCTCCGAAAAGCGGCAGTTTCTGAAAAATCAGATGATTAGGCGATGACTTTCGTGCAAAATCACATTTGCAGGGATCCCGATTCTAAGCTCGCGTTGGAGTTCGTCTGATGGCACGTCCGGAAAAAATCCGACTTGGCGACATGCTGGTGCAGCAAAACCTCGTTACGGGAGAGCAACTCAAACTCTCGCTCGAAGAACAGAAGCGCTCGGGTCGCAAGCTCGGCCGGATTCTGGTGGAACGGGGCTACGTCACCGAAGACGGCATTTCGATCGGTCTGTCGCGCCAGCTCGGTGCTGACTTTGTCGATCTCAAGACCTTCAAGCTGCGCCCTGAATTGATCAAGCTGCTGCCCGAAGCCCAGGCGCGCAGGCTGCGTGCCCTGGTGCTGGATGAGCGTGCCGGCATGCTCGTCGTCGGCATGGCCGACCCGACCGACCTCGTGGCGTTCGACGAACTCGCGCGCGTCATCAAACGCGAGATCGATCTTGCCGTGGTTACCGAGAGCCAGCTGCTCTCAGCCATCGATCGCGTCTATAGTCGCGCCGCCGAAATCAGCGGTTTGGCCAGGGAACTCACGGCCGACATGGGGGATGTATCGACGGAGTTCGGCAATATTCTGGGTTTGACTGCCGGCGCCGAGGATGCGCCGGTGGTGAAGCTGCTCAACACGGTGTTCGAGGAAGCGCTCAAGATGCGCGCTTCGGACATTCATATCGAGCCGCAGGAAAGCTCGCTACTGATCCGCTTTCGTATCGACGGCGTGCTGCGTGTGCAGACCGAAGCCGATTCGAAGATTTCCACCGCGGTGGTGCTACGCCTGAAGCTGATGTCAGGCCTGGACATCTCCGAAAAGCGCCTGCCGCAGGACGGCCGCTTCAACATCAAGTTGCGCAACACCGCGATCGATATCCGCATTTCGTCGATGCCGACCCAGCACGGCGAGTCCGTCGTGATGCGACTGCTGGCGCAGAACACCGGTCTGCTGCAACTCGACAAGCTGTACATGCCGCCGCGCATCCTGGAGCGCTTTCGCCATTCCATCGCGCGGCCGTCGGGCATCGTGCTGGTGACCGGCCCCACCGGATCGGGCAAGACCACCACGCTGTATGCCGCGCTCAACGAACTGAACACGCCGGAAAAGAAGATCATTACCGTCGAAGATCCGGTCGAGTATCGCCTGCCCGGCCTCAATCAGGTGCAGGTGCACGAGAAGATCGATCTGTCCTTCAGCCGCGTGCTGCGCACGGCCTTGCGGCAGGACCCGGACATCATCCTGCTGGGCGAAATGCGCGATCAGGAAACGGCGGAAATCGGCATGCGCGCCGCCATGACAGGCCACCTCGTTCTGTCGACGCTGCACACCAACGATGCGCTGTCGACGCCGATCCGTCTGCTCGACATGGGCGTGCCGCGCTACATGGTCGCCATGTCGATCCAGATGGTGCTGGCGCAGCGCCTGGTGCGCGTTACCTGCGAAAACTGTTCCGCGCCCTACACGCCGACGCCGCACGAGCACTTGTGGCTCAAGGCCGAACTCGGCGACCGGGTGGACAGCTTCCAGTACAAGCACGGGCAGGGTTGCAGCCACTGCGCCAACACGGGCTACCAGGGCCGCCAGGCTGTCTATGAAATTCTCGATATGAACAACGCGCTGGTCGAGGCCGTGAACCGGGGCGACCCCAACGAGTTCATGCAGATCGGTCGCGAGCAGATGGGCGGCAATACGCTGCGCCGGGATGCCGTGCGGCTGGTGGTGAGCGGGCGCACCACCGTCGAGGAAGCCATGCGCGTCAGCACGCAGCTCGAGGAATAGACGCGAGATGCCCAATTTCGCCTATCGCGGCCGCAACGGATCAGGGGAAATCGTGCAGGGAACCCTGGAGGGCGCGACAGCGGGCGCCGTGGCCGATCTGCTCTTCGGTCGTGGCGTGACGCCGATGGAGATCAAGCCTGCAGCGGCCACTGCGGACAAGGCCGGCAAGGGCTCCGGGATCAACATTCAGCTGGGCAAGGCAAAGGTCGAACATCTCGACGTGCTGCTGTTTTCGCGACAGATCCACACGCTTTTGCGCGCTGGTGTCCCGATCATGCGGGCGCTGGCCGGGCTGCAGGAATCCAGTGTCAATCCGGCGATGAGGACGGTCTTGCAGGACGTGCGCGACAGCCTGGATTCCGGTCGCGAGTTGTCGCTCTCGCTGGGACGCCATCCCAAGGTTTTCTCGCCCTTCTATCTGTCCATGGTCCGCGTCGGTGAAATGACCGGTCGGCTCGAAGAAGTCTTCATTCGCCTGTTCGATCACCTGGCGTTCGAGCGCTTCATGCAGGATCAGGTCAAATCGGCGCTGCGCTACCCGTCGTTCGTCGTCGCTGCCATGGGCATCGCCATCGTCATCGTCAATATTTTCGTGATTCCGGCCTTCGCCAAGGTGTTCAAGGGCTTCGGCGCCGAGCTGCCCTTGATGACGCGCTTGCTGATCGGCTTTTCGGATTTCATGCTGGCTTGGTGGCCCGCGCTGGTGGTGGGTGCCGTGGCTACGTTCTTCGGCTTCAAGGCGTGGCTGAAGACGTCCAGGGGACGTTACACCTGGGATCGGATCAAGCTGCAGATTCCGATCGCCGGGAAAATAGTCCGCAAAGCCACGCTAGCCCGCTTCGCGGCCAGTTTTGCCCTGGCCTCGCGCAGTGGCGTACCAATCATTCAGGCCTTGACCAATGTCGCAGAAACCGTAAATAACGCCTACATTGCGGACAAGGTAGAAAAGATGCGTGATGGCGTCGAGCGCGGCGAGAGCATCCTGCGTACCTCGATCGCTGCCGGAGTGTTTACTCCCGTCGTGCTGCAGATGATTGCCGTGGGAGAGGAATCAGGCGCTCTGGATGACATGATGAAGGAGATCGCCGACATGTATCAGAGCGAGGTCGAGTACGAACTCAAGACCTTGGCGCAGCAGATCGAGCCGATCCTGATTATTTCCCTGGGCGTCATGGTCCTGATCCTGGCGCTGGGAATCTTCCTGCCTTTGTGGGATCTGGGCAAGGTGACCATGAAGAAATGACATGAAGCGCCAACGGGGTGCCAACAAGTTCGAGTTTGCCGTGACGGTGGCAATCCTGGGTTTTCTCGCTGCGGTGCTGCTGGTGCGCTTGACTGCCATTGAGGCCGAGGCGGAGCGCACCGAAGTCGATCTCACGGTGCGCAACATGCGCATCGGCATACAGTTGGCGATCGGCGAACGCATCATGCGCGGCCAGGAAGAACGCATCAGCGAAGTGGCGCAGGCCAGCCCGATCGACTTTCTCGGGAATCGGCCGCGCGGTTTCAACGAGCGCGCAAGAATGCCGGAGGGGCCGGGGCAGTGGACCTACGATCCGCTTCGCCGCGAACTCGCCTATCAGCCGCGCTTGTCGCAGGCTTTCGATGGCATCGAGGAGTTGCGATGGCGCTACGTTGCCCGATTCGATTCGTCAGGAAAAGCGGTCGGCGCCTCTTTGGTAAGGTTAAACTAACCAGATTCGATGCTGATAATCGCTTGAATGGTTTCTTGCATTGCTGCTACTTTTTGCCGGTCAATGAACGGAAAGTTTGCATGGCCATGAAATCAAGTCGCACGGCGCCGCCTGCGAAGGGCTTTACGCTTATCGAACTGGTGATCGTGATTACCATCATCGGCATCCTTGCCGCAGTGGCCTTGCCGCGCCTGATCGATGCCCAGCGCGACGCGCGTATCGCCAAGGCCAATGCGATATATGGCTCGATCCGTTCCGCGGTGGCATTGGCTCGCTCACGCTGCGAACTGGATCTGGCCGGCACCGCGCCCAGTGTTACTGCCATCAACTGCGCATCGACGCCGCCCAAGGTCAATATGGATGGCACGATGGTGGACATCGTGAATCGCTATCCGGCGGCGACCGCGGCCGGCATCGACGTCGCGGCCGCCCTGAACCTTGCGGCGGACGGCTTGACGCCAGGCGGAGGCGGAAATACACGCACATTGGATGTGGCCGGCGGCACGGTGCCGAACTGCCGCATCACTTATCAGGAAGCGACGCTCAGTGGCACAGTCATTGTTGCGCCAGTGATTTCAGTAGTAACCTCGGCCTGCTAGAGTTAAGATATATACGAAGGTACCAGGCAGTATTTGGATGACAAGAGAGAGATAGCTATGAACGAAAAAGGTTTTACGCTGATTGAATTGGTGG
>JBAZOF010000177.1:0-5660 GCA_041648855.1 Sulfuritalea sp.
TGGCCGAGATGCCGAGCGTCTGGTAGGCGTCGATCTCCTCGTTGACCTGCATGGTGCCGAGCTGGGCGGCGAAGGCGGCGCCGGTGCGGCCGGAGATGATGACGCCGGTCATCAGCGCGCCGACCTCGCGCACCATGCCGATGGCCACCAGATCGGCGATGAAAATCTGCGCCCCGACCAGGCGCAGCTGGTCGGCGCCGAGATAGGCCAGGATCAATCCGACGAGAAAGCTGATCACCGAGACGATGGGCAAGGCGCGTGGGCCGACTTGCTCGATCTCGAGCCACAAGTCGCGGGCACGGAACCGGGCGCGGCCGGAAACCAGTCGCAGCAGCGACTGCACGACCTCGCCGAGAAAGCCCAGCATCCTGGGTGCGCCGTGAAAGAACTCCAGGGTGGCGGCGCCGACATGGGCAAGCGGCCCTCGCGGCCCCCTGTCGCGCCCGGTCAGGGTTTGTTCCGGCACGGCGGCCGCCATGGCAAGCAGGCGCTGCGCCCCCGGCGGCAGCCCGCTGCTATCGACCGCGATGCCGCGACTCGCGCAGGACTTGCTGATTCCGGAGACGTAGGTCAGCAGGCCGGAATCCCAGTCGGCGAGTTCGCTTGCATCGAAACGGACGCGGCGTACCGGCGCATCCAGCCTGTCATTCAGGGTATCGGCAGAAGGCAGGCTCTGGTCGATGCGCCAGCGCCCGCCGAGAACGATGACCAGTGTGTCTGCGTCGTCGATGCCGGCGGCCCGCACATCGAGCTGCCACGCTGCTTTGTCGCGCATGGCCGATCGCTTCTGGCTATTTCTTTCCCAGGCCGCCGAGGAGCGCAGCCACAGGCTTTTGCGGGCGCGTCGCGGCGGGTTTCTCGGTGCCGGTCTCGACAGGCTCCAGCTTGCTGATGTAGGGCTTGGTCGGGTCGAAGTCGAGTTTCGGCAGGCGCGGATCGAGTCGCGGCACGTGGGCGGCCGGGGCGGGCAGATGGGGCGGCGGGCGGCGGTCGTGCTGCTTGACCTCGCGCTCGCGACGTTTTTCCTCGTGCTCGCGGCGATGGCCGCCGCCGCGCTCGCGGTCCCGTTCAGGCGCTGCAGTGCCGAGATTGAAGCCGGTGATCTCGACGCGCTCGATCTTGCGCTTGATCAGCTTCTCGATGTCGGTCAGGCGCTGCGTTTCCTCGGGGGCGAACAGCGAGGTGGCGTTGCCCAGCTTGCCGGCACGGCCGGTGCGGCCTATGCGATGGATGTAGTCTTCAGCGGTATGCGGCAGTTCGTAGTTGATGACATGCGGCAGGTCGTCGATGTCGAGTCCGCGCGCGGCGACGTCGGTGGCGACCAGGACGCGGATCTTGCCGGACTTGAAGCCTTCCAGCGCTTCGGTGCGCTGCACCTGGCTCTTGTCGCCGTGAATGGCGTCGGCGGCGATGCCCTGGCGCTCGAGGTAGACCGCCAGCCGGCTGGCGCCGAACTTGGTGCCGACGAAGACCAGTACCTGCTTGGCGTTCTCCTCGTCGTGCGTGAGCAGATGCACCAGCAGGCTGCGCTTGAGATCGGACGCCACCGGGTAGACGCGATGGGTGACGGTCTCGGTCACCATGTTGCGGCGTGCCACCTCGATCAGCTGCGGCGCCTTGAGCATGCTGTCGGCGAGGTTCTTGATCTCGTTGGAGAAGGTCGCGGAGAACAACAGACTCTGCCGCTCTTTCGGCAGCATGGCGAGGATGCGCTTGATGTCGGGGATGAAACCCATGTCCAGCATGCGATCGGCTTCATCGAGCACCAGCACTTCGACGAAATTGAAACTGACGCTCTTCTGCTGCACGTGATCGAGCAGCCGGCCGGGCGTGGCGACGACTATCTCGCGGCCTTCGCGCAATTCGGCGATCTGCGGCCGGATATCGACGCCGCCGTAGATGCAGACAGAACGCAGCGGCAGGTGCTTGCTGTAGGTGACCACGCTTTGATGCACCTGCATCGCCAGTTCGCGTGTCGGCGCCAGGATCAGCGCACGGACGGGATGGCGGGCCGGTGAAGGCGAACTGCTGGCATGGCGCGCGAGGCGTTGCAGCAGCGGCAGGGTGAAGCCGGCGGTCTTGCCGGTGCCGGTCTGGGCGCCGCCCATGACATCCTTGCCGGCCATGATAATCGGGATGGCCTGTACCTGGATCGGGGTCGGTGTCGTGTAGCCGGCGTCCTTGATGGCGCGCAGCAGTTCGGGCAGCAGCCCGAGCTGGTCGAAAGTCGGCGCTGGCGGGACGGCGGCTGTGCTGTCGTCCTGGTCGTTGGCGGCGGAGGGGGTCGTGCTCTGTGTGGTCGCGTTCAAATGAACTCCTGAATCGGCCTGCCCCTCGCGGGGAACCGGTTCAGGCGGCGAAGCGCTTGAGGGAAATGCGGCGAAATGCCGAATCGGGCGCCAACCGGCAGGGCGCACATGGCACGTATTGTATTACAGGCGGCGATACCCACGCGGGAGCATGTCGTGGCGCGGGTTTGCCGCCGCCGTGGTGAGCTTCGCGGGTGTCAGGGTACATTTCCCAGCAGACCCAGCGTGGCATGGAACAAGGGATGACGTGGGTCGCCCAGCGCCTCGACGCTGGCCAGGTGATGGCGGCCGGGCAGCGGCAGGTCGCGGCGGAAGCAGTGCGGCCAGGCCTCGCGGATCAGACGGTTCTGGCGTTGAAACTCGGCGCTCTCCGCGCCGCCGACGGCAGTGATCAGGGGCGTGGCGAGTTTCGGCCGGTAGCCGATGGGGCTGAGAATCTGCGCCGCCGCGTCGTCGAGCTGAAGATCGTCTTGCAGGAAGGGGGCACTCACCAGCGGCCGCAAGTCGTAGATTCCGGAAATGCAGACGGCGCCGCACAGCAGGTCCCGGGGCAGGTCGCGCGCCCAGAGCGGCCAGTCGGCGGCCAGCATCATTGCGGCGAGCTGCGCGCCGGCGGAATGCCCCGCGACCACGATGCGTCGCGCATCGATGTCGAGGGACGGCGAGTTGCGGTACAGCCAAGCCAGTGCACGCAGCATCTGGCGCACCATTTCCGCGATCGATGTGGCGGGCGCCAGGCCGTAGTTAGGCATGGCGACGGCGACACCCGCCTGCACGAAGGCCGGAGTGAGGAAGGAAAAGTCCTGCTTGTCGAGGGAGCGCCAATAGCCGCCGTGGATGAACACCAGCAGCGGCGCGTTGCGCCTGGCGGCCGGATAGAGGTCGAGGGATTCGGCGGGCGACGGGCCGTAATAGTAGTCCGGCTCGTAGCGCAATTGATTGCGGACGGCGCCGGAGTCGGCACGCCACCGCGCAAAGATTTCCGGATGGTCCGGGATGGCGGCGCGGGCGTTGTATTGCCGGTCGAGGTGTTCCGGCGTCCCCCAGTCCTGCCCGGCGAGCGCTTGCGCGGCAGAGGATGTCAGTGTTGCGGGAGATCGAGGCATTGCATCCAGCGTTGCTGCTGCCCGGCGCCGCACTCCGGATTCAGCTTACTTTTTCCCGGTCACCCGGGAAGCGCTCGTCTTCAGTGCGGCGAGCAGTCCATAGAGTTGGCCGCGCTGGCCTTCGTCCATTCCGCTGAACAGCTCGAGTATCCATTTTTCATGCGAATCGGCCATTTTGCGGAAGCTGCGACGACCCTCCGGCGTCAGCTTGACCAGATAGGCGCGACGGTCCTTGGGACTGTCTTCGCGGACGACCAAGCCCTCGCCGACCAGCTGATCGGTGATCCCGGTGACGTTGCCGCCGGTCACCATCATGCGTTTGGACAGCTCGCCCATCTTGAGGCCTTGCGGCGAGCGTTCAAGCTGGGACATCAGATCGAAGCGCGGCAGCGTGATGTCGAACTCGGCGCGCAGGCGCGAGCGAACTTGGTTTTCGATCAGGTTGGTGCAGGCCAGCATGCGCAGCCAGAGCCGCAGGTCCGGCGCGTGTTCGGAGGTGGCACGCGTTTCGGTATCGGACGCGGCAGGAACGGATTTTTTCGACATGTAGGCGGCGCTCTGGTTGGTGAAGCACAATGAAAATATCGACGCCTAAAGTATCAAAAGCGGGCTGTTTCCGCAACTGCGATGAAATTGGCATTGGATGCCGGAAGGGCCGCCTCAGACGAAATCGGGGTTCACGACGGCGCGCAGCACGGTTCTCGTTTCATCGTTGCGCATGCGGTTGGAGAACCACCAGACGCCGCCCTTCTTGATCGTCCAGTCAGCCTCTTCGCCGCCGAGCAGCAGCGCGGCGACGCGGCCCAGTGTCGGCTGGTGGCCGATAATCAGCACGGCACCCTCCTTGTCGGGCCAGCCCGCAACTTTCAGCACATCGGTTGCGGAGGCGCCGAGACCGAGCCTGGGCTCGATTTCGTAGGGCAGGTCCAGCGCGTGCGCCGTTTGCTGGGTGCGTTCGGCGGGGCTGACCATGACCTTGCGCTTGCGCGGCAGGTGCTGGTGCAGCCAGCGCGCGACCTGCTTTGCCTGCTTTTCTCCGCGTGCGGTCAGGCGCCGCTTTTTGTCGGGCATGGTGCCATCGCCTTCCTCGGCTTCGGCGTGACGCCATAGTATCAATTCCATTTTCATGCCTCCATGGGTGGCTGCCAAGCTTGAATCACGGCTGTTACGCACGTGTTACCCGGCAGGCTGGTCAAGTTTTGGCAGGCGCAGCCGGGCAAGGCGGGGCAGGTCGCCCGCTATGCCGGCCAGCAGGCTCGCGTAATGGGGGCCATGCCAGCCGCCGATCAGGGTCACGGCCTCACGCAGTCGTGGGTCGTCTCCGGCGCAGTCCATCAACAGGGCGCCGGCATTGGTCAGGTCATTGAGCTGGCCGAGTGTGTCCTGCACTGTTGTGAGCTGCTTCAGTACCGGGCGCGAGGCGCGCTCGGGAGTCAGGGGAGAAAAGAACTCCAGCGCATAGCGGAGGCGTTTTGCGCCGATGCGCAGGGCGTGCAGCGACGCAGGGTCATCGATATCGGCCGCCACGGCCAGGCGCCTCAGCTTCTTGCGCAGCCGGCTCAGGCGCTCGGCGGCAAAGCTCAGCAGCTCGATTAGCGGCGTCCCGGTCGTCGGCATGGCGTGGAGCGATTCGAGCGCGGTCAGCAGCATGCGGCCGTAGTCCGGCGCGGCGAGCAAGGCGACCGCCTGCGCGTGTGCCGTGTAGCGGCGGTTGGTGATGTCGCTCGCCAGTGCGAGCAGCCGCGGTTCGTTGGGCAGGGCGGAGAGGACCGGGTTGGCGATTTCGGTGAGCAGCACATCGAGGTCGCGTGCGCGGCCCAACTCCCTGGTCAGTGCCGACAGCGGCGCGCGCAGGGAGTCGGAAAGATGTTCCGGCAGTGCGGGGGCGAACAGCCGCATGGCGGCACGCAACCGGCGTGTGGCGACGCGCATCTGGTGGATGTATTCCGGATCGTCGCTGGAGATTGCGCCGGCATGATTTTGCTGCAGGTGTTCGAGGCAGGACAGCGCGATGTGGCGGAAGGCGTCGAAGGGCGGCATCTCGGCAGACAGCGCCACGACTTCTGCCTTGAACGGGACCGGCGGCGCGCCGATGTGCAGGCGGTAGCCTCGCTCGGCTTTGGACAACACCGATGGCGTCAAGGCCACGCGCTGGGCAAGTTGCGTGGCGATTTCGAAGATCGCGTGCACCGGGGCGCCGGCAAGCTCCAGCTCCACTTCGGAAATGGCTTCGCGGCGACCATTG
>JBAZOF010000178.1:0-5599 GCA_041648855.1 Sulfuritalea sp.
GGGCGGCGGGTGGTTGGTGAATTCATACGAGCATCATTATCCCGCATCTGCCTGCGAGGGCAAGTCCTGTGGCGTGCATAAACACGCTTGGTGCGCCGGGGCGTTGCGTGCCGGGGCTTGGGTTTTTGCCGCGATGGTGGCGATAGCCGCCGGCGTCAGGGTTGCAGGGTCTGCAGCCTCGCGGCTGCCTGCGCCTTGTCGAAGCCGGCCGGCCGGCTCTGCGCTGCGGCGATGGCCTGACTGTAGTACTGCGCCGCGAGTTTGTTCTGGCGCAGATGCTCGAGGCTGATTGCGAGGTTGTAGAGGATGTCGGGGTTGTCCGGCTCGGCGTTGAAGGCGCGGAAGTAGGCCTGCTGCGCGTCGGGCCAGCGGCCGTGACGGGCATAGAGATTGCCGAGGGCAAAATGGGGTGCCGCGAGTTCGGGTTGAGCCGCCGCGAGGGACTTCAACCGGCTTTCGGCGACGCCCGGATCGATCTGTCCGCGGCTGTTGATCAGGGCAGCCATGGCTACCGCATCCTGCGGGTCGGCTTCCGTGATGCGTCGATAGAGTAATTCTGCTTGATCGTTGCGGCCCTGACGGACCGCGATGGCCGCCAGGCCGTGAAGGACATCGGTGTTGCGCGGGTCCGATTTCTGTGCGCGCTCGTATTCGATTTGCGCCAGGGCGAGATCGCCGCGGTTGAATGCCTCAAAGCCGCGCATCAGGGCAGGATTGACCTGCAGCGGCGCCCTGGTCACGTGCACCGGGCCCTCGGATTCGGTCGATGCGGCAAGGCTTGATCTGGCACGACGTGCCGGGGCCGGAGTCTTGGCTGCGCCGGGCGCGGAGTCGTCTTCGTCGTCGGCTGCGGTCGGAGCCGACGGACGGGGTGCCGTCGGCGCTGCAGTGACCGGAGCGGCTGGCAGCGCCGCAACAGTCGGCGCTGGCGCTACGGCGGCCGGTGGTGGCGGCGGCGGAACACGACTGACCATCGGAGCGGACTTCGGCTGCAACTGCCACCAGAAATAGCCGCCGATGCCGCAGACGGTCAGGAAGGTGACTACGCCGACCGCGATCGCAAATGTCTTGCGCGCCGGCGGCTTTTCAACTTGCTTGGCGGCAAACAAATTCTGCGCCGCCGACCTGCCCTGTGCGGCAGCTGATTCGGGCTGCCCGCGCCGCGGTTCGGCATGCATCGGGGCACGCGGCATGTCCGCAGCGGGGGGCTGGTCGGCCTGGGGTTCACGGAGGGGAGGCGGCGGTGGCGCCTTAAGCCGTGCGGATGCGGCCTTCTTCGCTTCGGCAAGGAACTCCGCGTCGAGTTCTTCGAGGTGCGAGGGCAGGTGAGGCAGGGTCGCTCCGGTGGGGGCGCTCGCGGGGGCTGCTTCGCTCGCCGCGGGCTCGCTCGCTGCAGCTTGGGCCGTACTCGCGCCATGATGCGGTTCAAGCGCAAGGCCTCCTCCGGGTTCCGGCTCCGCTGTTTCGCCTGCGCCCTCTGTTTGCCCTTGGCGCTTTGCCAATTCGGCCTTCTTCAGCGCGTCCATCAGCAGGCTCATTGTGGACCTGCCCCCTGACGTTCGGACTGCTTCGAGCCAGGTTTCGTGGCGAAGAACTCCCGGTCGGGAAGTTGATCGCGGAAGTTGCGATAGTCGCCGTTGACGCTCGGGTCGCGGATGATGGTGGGCTTGAGGAAGATGACCAGTTCGGTCTTGGTGCTGACGTCACTGCGATTGCGGAAGAAATTGCCGACGACGGGAATGCCGCCGAGGCCGGGCACTTCGTTGGTGGTGTAATTGATCTTGTCTTCCATGAGGCCGCCCATCACGGCCACTTCGCCATCCGACAGGCGCAGCATCGACTCCATTTCGCGCGTCTGAATTTCCGGAACGATGTTTTGGGCGCCAAGATTCGGCGTTGGGTCGATTTTCCCGGCCCCCTTCAGACTGGAGATTGTCGGGCGCACGTTGAGCAGGATGCTGCCGTTCTCGCTGATTTGCGGGGTGACGCTCATGACGAGGCCTACCGACACCGATTGCGGCGTCGAGGTGAAGTTGTTGGTCGTTCCCGTAGTCGTGGTCGTCGAGTCATTCTTGATCAGGAAATAGACGATGTTGTCCACGACCTTGAGCATCGCGGTCTGGTTGTTGAGTACGCTGATCTTGGGGCTGGACAGGACTTTGACCTTGCCGAAGGTCTCCAGCAGACTGAGTGTCGAGGAAAGGCCGAGTCCCGGCGCAACGTAGTTGAGCAGAAAGGCAAAGGTTCCGGGCGGCGTCGAGAATGAGCCCGCCGCTGCTGCGAACGGGTCCGGAACGGGCAGGCCGGTCTGGTTTTGTGCGGCTGAAAAGCCGGCCTGAGGATTGCCGGGGCGCAGGGAACGCAGGCTTTGCCAGTTGATGCCTTGCTGGTAGGCGTCGCTCAGGCTGACCTCGGCGATCGTGGCTTCGATGATGACCTGGCGCCGCGCGTTGGCCAGTACCAGATCGAGGTATTCCTGGACCTTTTCATGCTGTCTGGATGTCGCACGAACGACCACGACACCGGCTTCCGCGTTCACGATGATCGACGCCGCTTCACGAAATGTGGTGCGCTTGACGACGGTGGTGCCCTGCTGTTGCAGGCTGGCGGCATTCGGGCTGCCGGCAAGGCTGGTCGCGGCGCCCGACCGGCTTGACGAGGAAGATTGACCGCTCTGGGCGCCGGTGCCGGTGGTGGCTTGCTGATCGGAACGCTCGATCACGGTTTCGCTCGATCCTTCCGGCAGGATCTTGTCGCTTTCGCGCAGGATGTCTTTCAGATTCTTTTCCAGCGATTGCCAGAAATTGTTCTGGGCGGCGCTTTTTACCGAGGTATTGGAATTGTTTCCTCCACCGCCGGTTGAGGCACCACCGGTTGCGCTGGTGCTGGTCGATGCAATTTGCGTATTGATCGAAACCGTACCCGTCACGTCGCGCGACATATTGACGTAGTCGACCTTGTAATTGCGCAGGAATGGCGAGTCGGGCATCACGACCAGATTGGGCCCGTCCAGTTCCCAGCGCATGTCGACCTGTTTGGAGATGCGCGTCAGGATCTGCTGGAGCGTTTGGTCGATGGCGTTGATGGTGACGACACCGTTGATCCCGGGATGGACATCGACGTTGAGCTTGGCGTCGCGAGAGAGGGCGAAAAGCAGATCCTGCACCGGGATGTTGCGTACCGAAACCGAATACGACTCGGCTTTCGCAGCCGCCCTGGGACGCGCAAGCATTACGGTTGCGGCAACCGGCGGCGGAATGTCGGGACTCGTCGCAACCTGGGCTTCGGCCCGTATGTGTCCGGCAGACGGAGGCTGGGGCTGGATGCTGCTGCACGCCGACAGAACAAGACCGACAGCCAGTGCAACCGGGAACGGTGGAATCACAAGTGGGCGCAAACCAATCCCCCGATTAGAGCTTTAGCTATATAAATTAGCATAACACATTATGTTTACGACGCAACTCAATGATTTTATTGATTCAGATGCTTCAAATTTCGCATTGGATATTGATCTCAGCGAAGACGCACAACTTGGCGAGGATAAGGCTTGTTCACCCGCAAGGCAGACGGCAAACCCCGTATTGCGGCAGAGGCGGCTTCTCTTGTTGCAAAATCTCCATAAGTGACGCCGTAGCGCGGCGTACCGCTTAGTTCTGAATAATAGACCCGGACATTGCTCATGTCCGCCTTGCCCGAAGACAAGCGGCGCAGCAAGGTCTCGATTTCACCATGCCGGCCGGCATCCGTGGCGAATACTTGAATGAACCAGCGATCATTCGGCAGTTTTTCCAGCCAGGCATGTCCGGCCTGGAGGTGTTCGAGGGTCAGTGGCCCGATGCTTGGTTTGGTCGCGTTCGGCGGCAGTGCGGCAGCTCCAGGCTCCGCCTTCGCGGCTGGCAAGGAGGGAGGCGTTGCGGCGGCGGGAGGGGGCGCGGGTGACGCAGCGGGGAGTGCGGGAGGCGGCGTGGATGAAGTGTTGCCCGGGGCAGACGGTGTGGCTGCAGGCGGCGGCAAAGCGCCAGGCGAGGCGGCTGACTCTGCTGGTGCTGAGCCGACGGCGCTGGCAGGCGCCGGGGCTGCGGCAATCGCCGCAATCGGGACGCCGGGATCGGTGCGCAGTGCACTCGACATCCAGACGATGGCTGCCAGTGCTCCGGCGGCGAGCACTGCCGCGATCCAGATCACCTGCGGTTTTCGCGCGGCCTTGCCGCCATAGGTTGCATCGCTGAATTCGCAGTCGCGAATGGCGGCGCGGATTTCTTTCGGGCCTATCTGGTGGCTGCCCGCGGAAAAGGCCGCGAGCAGGCTCTTGTCGGCGAGGATGTTGATGCGACGGGTGAGGCCGAGCGAACTCTGCGCGATCATTTTCAGTGCCGGCACAGAGAACACGCTGGGGCCGCGATAGCCAGCGGCGCGCATGCGGAAATCGAGATAGTGGGTAATGTCGTCGCGCACCAGCGGTTCGAGGCCGAAGTTGTGGGTGATGCGCTCCTTCAACTGCCGCATGTCGGGGCGGGCGAGAACGTCGTTCAGTTCGGGTTGGCCGAACAGCACCAACTGCAGCAGCTTGTTGCGGTTGGCTTCGAGATTCGACAGCAGGCGGATTTCCTCGAGCGTTTCCACAGGCATGGCGTGGGCTTCGTCGATCAGTACGACCACCTGCCGGCCTTCACCGAAGGACTTGATCAGGTGATCCTGCAAGGTGCGCAATACCAGTGACGAGCGGGCGTTTTCCGGCACATCCAGGCGCAGTTCGTCGGCGATGGCGTAGAGAATGTCTTCGCGCGACAGCGACGGGTTCGCCAGGTAAATGATGGTGACGTTATCCGGCAGGCGTTCCATCAGCACGCGACAGAGCATGGTCTTGCCGCTGCCCACTTCGCCGCTGACCTTGACGATGCCTTCGTCGTGGGTGATGGCGTAGATCAGCGCATCGAGCGTTGCGCCGCGATTGGCCCCGTCGAAGAAGAAGTCCGTATGGGGAGTGATGCGGAAGGGCGGCTCGTTGAGTCCGAAGTGGTCCAGATACATGTTGTCGGTCAGGCAATCCGGTCGCTCATTGCGGGGTGGTGCGCTTCTCGCGCGCCAGTGTGTCGATGCGATTGTAAAGTGTGGTGCGGTTTACACCGAGCAGTCGGGCCGCCTGGCTCATGTTGCCATGGGCGAGTTGCTGCGCCGCTTCGACGTAGGCCTCTTCCCAGCGCCGCAGCGTGGCGTCGAGGTCGAAGTCGTGGCGACTCTGGATATCGTTCAGGGCAATTGCGACGAGTTCGGCCCTGCCGGCCAAAGTCGGCGCTGGCAGGACGCCGACCACAAGCGATTCATCGCCGAGATCCAGTTCGGCTTCGAGATCATGAACGTCGACTTCCTTGCCGGCGAACTTGGTCGTCAGGCGGATCGCGATATTGCGCAACTCGCGGACATTGCCGGGGAATCGGTAGGCCAGCAGGCGCTCCGTCGCGTCTGCGGTGAGCCGGAACGGCGGCAAGTCAGCCTGCGCCGTATAGACAGCGCGGAAATGTTCCAGCAGGCGGATGCGGTCGTCGCCGAGATCGCGCAGCGGCGGTATGGCGACGGTGAATACCGAAAGCCGGTGGTA
>JBAZOF010000179.1:0-5538 GCA_041648855.1 Sulfuritalea sp.
GTGCTTGTACTTCTTGCCGCTGCCGCAAGGACAGGGATCATTGCGGCCGACCTTGGGCGTGTGGCGTTCCACGGGCTGTGCCGGCTTCGGCGCGGCGGCGGCGCCAAGCGCTTCGTCGTAGTCGGCATGGTGGTACTGCACGTTCTCGAGTTGCGGCGGAGCTTCCGCTTCCTCGATCTGCTCCTCGTTGCGAACTTCAACCGTCAGCAACAGTTTGGAGACCTCGCTGCGCACCGTCTGCAGCAAGCCCTCGAAGAGCTCGAACGCTTCGCGCTTGTATTCCTGTTTCGGATTCTTCTGCGCGTAGCCGCGCAGATGGATGCCCTGCCGCAGGTGGTCGAGCGCCGACAGATGCTCCCGCCAATGCGTATCGAGGCTTTGCAGCATGACGTTGCGCTCGAAGCCGGCCCAGGCGGCGGGATCGACGTTGGCGACCTTTTCGGCGTAGGCGGCATCGCCGGCATCCAGCAGGCGTTTCAGGATATCGTCGTCACCGAGCTGCGGCTCGGACTTGATCCACTCCGCGACCGGCAACTTGAGATGCAGTTCGGCTGCCATTGCGGTTTCCAGGCCGCCGATGTCCCACTGCTCTTCGACGCTTTCGGCCGGTATGTAAAGGCGGAAGGTATCGTGGATCTGCCCCTGGCGCATGGCGGTGATGGTCTCGGAGATATCCTCGCTGTCGAGCAACTCGTTGCGCTGCTGGTAGATCACCTTGCGCTGGTCGTTGGAGACGTCGTCGTATTCGAGCAGTTGCTTGCGGATATCGAAGTTGCGCTGCTCGACCTTGCGTTGCGCCGATTCCAGCGAACGGCTGACCAGCGGATGCTCGATGGCCTCGCCCTCGGGCATCTTGAGGCGCACCATGATGGTGTTGAGACGTTCGCCGGCGAAAATCTTGAGCAGCGGGTCGTCCAGCGCCAGGTAGAAACGCGAGGAACCCGGATCGCCCTGGCGGCCTGAACGGCCGCGCAGCTGGTTATCGATGCGACGCGACTCGTGGCGCTCGGAACCGATGATGTGCAGGCCACCGGCCGACAGCACCTGGTTGTGTGTCTTCTGCCATGCGGCCTTGAGTTCGGCGGTGCGCGCTGCCTTCTCGTCGGCGCTGATCGATTCGTCGTCGCGGATGGCGTTGGTCGGCTTTTCGATGTTGCCGCCGAGCACGATGTCGGTGCCGCGGCCGGCCATGTTGGTGGCGATGGTGATCATGCCCGGGCGGCCGGCTTCGGCCACGATCTCGGCTTCGCGCGCGTGCTGCTTGGCGTTGAGCACCTGATGCGGCAGCTTCTCCTTGTTGAGCAGATCGGAGAGCAGCTCGGAATTTTCGATCGACGTGGTGCCGACCAACACCGGTTGCCCGCGCTGATGGCAGGCGCGGATGTCGGCGATGATCGCCGCATGTTTTTCCGGCGCGGTGCGGAAGATCTGGTCGTTCTCGTCCTTGCGGATCATCGGCTTGTTGGTGGGGATCACCACCGTTTCCAGGCCGTAGATCTGGTGGAATTCGTAGGCTTCGGTATCGGCCGTGCCGGTCATGCCGGCGAGCTTGCCGTACATGCGGAAATAGTTCTGGAATGTGATCGAGGCCAGGGTCTGGTTCTCGGCCTGGATCGCCACGCCTTCCTTGGCCTCGACGGCCTGATGCAGTCCGTCCGACCAGCGCCGGCCTGCCATCAGGCGGCCGGTGAACTCGTCGACGATAACCACTTCGCCATCCTGCACCACGTACTGCTGATCGCGGTAGTACAGGTTGTGCGCGCGCAGCGCGGCATACAGGTGGTGGATGAGCAGGATGTTGGCCGGCTCGTAGAGGCTGCTGCCTTCGGCCAGCATGCCCAGGCGGGCAAGAATTTCCTCGGCCTTTTCGTGGCCTGCTTCGGTGAGCAGCACCTGATGCGACTTGAGATCGACCGTGTAATCGCCGGTATCGACCTCGCCCTCGCCCTTGGCCGCCTCGCCGCGGATCAACAGGGGCGGCACGGCATTCATGCTCAGGTACAACTCGGTATGGTCTTCGGCCTGGCCGGAGATGATCAACGGCGTACGCGCCTCGTCGATCAGGATCGAGTCGACCTCGTCCACGATGGCGTAGTTGAGGCCTCGCTGCACTCGCTCATTGGCGGCATACACCATGTTGTCGCGCAGGTAGTCGAAGCCGAATTCGTTGTTGGTGCCGTAGGTGATGTCGGAGGCGTAAGCCGCCTGTTTGTCGTCGTGCGACATTTGCGACAGATTGACACCGACGCTGAGGCCGAGAAAGCGGTAGATGCGTCCCATCCACTCCGCATCACGGCTGGCCAGGTAATCGTTGACCGTGATCAGGTGCACGCCCTTGCCGGGAATCGCGTTCAGATACACGGCCAGCGTCGCCGTCAGCGTCTTGCCCTCGCCGGTGCGCATTTCGGCGATCTTGCCGTAGTGCAGCACCATGCCGCCGATCAGCTGCATGTCGAAATGGCGCATGCCGAGTACCCGGCGACCGGCCTCACGCACCACCGCAAAGGCTTCCGGCATCAAGGCGTCGAGGGATTCGCCCTGCGTGTGGCGACTGCGGAATTCCTCCGTCTTGGCGCGCAGGGCCTCGTCGGAAAGCTGCGAAATGGCTGCTTCCAGCGCATTGATGCGCGCGACGGTCTGCGAGTACTGCTTGATCAGCCGATCGTTGCGGCTGCCGAAAATCTTCTTGAGAAAGCCGGTTATCATTCTTTTACCATTCTGTAACCGGCTTCAGTGAAAGCTAATGCCAGCGCAAGCAGGCGTTATGCTGGAACTAAAACCAGTTATCATTTTTTATCAGTCAGAGACCGGCTTCAGAGAAAGCCGACGCCCGCGCAAGCGGGCCTCGGCCGGAACCAAAACCGGAGATCATGGGGCGCGCGACCGCAAATTGGCCGTGAAAACAAAGGTGGAATTTTAGCATGCGGGGAGGTCGGACCTCCCCGGAGGCTCAGTGACGATGGGCGGCTGGCCGCTGCGTCGCCTGCGTCATGCGCAGGAAGCGATCCGGATTCTGCGCCAGACCGCGAATGCGTACTTCGAAATGCAGGTGTGGGCCGGTGGAACGGCCGGTGGTACCCACTTCGGCAATCTTCTGGCCGCGTTTGACCAGTTGCCCTGCCTTGACCAGAAGTTTCGATGCGTGCGCGTAGCGCGTGGTCAGATCCTTGCCGTGATCGATTTCCACCATGTTTCCGTATTGCGGATGGCGCTCTGCGCTGATCACGACTCCCGCCGCCGCAGCGCGGATGCCGGTGCCGGGATTCGCGACGAAGTCGACGCCTTCGTGCATCGCCCGTTCGCCGGTGAAGGGATCGACCCGCCAACCATAGGTCGAAGCGTTCCATTGAGCCTCGACCGGCAGACTGGTGGGCAGCAGGCTTTTCCGGATCCGGTCCTCCAGCATCTGGGACTCGATCATGGAAATTGCATCGGATTTTGCTTCCACCTGGTTCGCCAAGGCATCGACCGCGCGCTGCAGGTCGGTTGAAGACATCGCAGCAGGCAGCACCAGCGGCCCGCCACGGCCGGCGACGCTGGCGTCGAAGGCCTTGAGCGCCTGGGGCTTGACACCTGCCATGGCGGCGAGTCGCTCGCCGATGGTGTCGAGGCGCATCAGTTGCGCCTGCATCTCGCCGAGCTTGACTGCCATCGCGTTGAGGTTTTCGCGGACGAAATCCTTCGAGCGCTGGGTTTCTTCGGCGTTCACGGCGCGAACCATGTCCTGCAGGAATGGCAGACGGATTTCCGCCGCATGACGGACCGTGACATAGGAAAACAGTGTAGACAGTACAAGGACCGAGCCAAACAGGGCGCCCGCAAAGAGAACGGCATGGCGCCAGGTCAGCGTGATGCTTCTGGCAGTTGCCAGCCGGTCGGAGACGAGAATAATATGCATCCCTTCCCTCCCTATAATTTCGTTATCGATGACAGCGCGCAGTCTCCAGGAACATCTCGCCTCCGGTGACAGCATGGCGCGGCTTGCTGCCCACGCCCATCGCCTGCTCCAATTCCAGCGTCTTCTGGAAGCTGCTTTGCCGGCGGCGCTGAGACCTCATGTCCGGGTTGCCAACTTCCGTCTGGGGAAACTTTTTATCCACGCCGCCAATGGCGCGGTCGCCGCGAAAATCCGTCAATTCGGACCTAGTCTCGCCAGCGATTTGTCGAACAAGGAGGTGAAGGTTACTCAAATCGAGGTACGAGTGCAAGCCCGCAACCCTTCCCCGCCCAGGGTCCCGCACGAAAGGCCCATGCTGCCTGGCTTAAAACAGAAGCAAGGGCTTACTGCCTTGGCACAAGGCCTGCCCGCTGAGTCTCCGCTAAAGGGTGCACTGGAACATCTGCTCCGCAGCGTCAAAGAATAATCAGGCGTTCGGCGGCCATCAGAACCAGGACGACCAACGTAAAAATCAGCGCCCATTTTGCGACGCGACCAGACAGAACAAGATAGCGCCGGTCACGGGTGAACAACCATGCGACGATTCCGCTGCCAATGGTGATCGCCGTGAGTATGCCGACGATCCGCAGCAGGAGCATCTCTAGACCAGTTTCGGATAGAGCCGGGCGATGCTTCCCGGCGCTTCCTCGGCGCGCTGGAAGCTGACCAGTTCCCAGGCGGAGGCGTCGGCCAGCAACGCGCGCAGCAGCTGGTTGTTCAATGCGTGGCCCGACTTGTGCGCCGAAAACGCCCCCAGCAGGGGATGGCCGGCGAGATAGAGATCCCCTATCGCATCGAGGATCTTGTGCTTGACGAACTCGTCGGCGTAACGCAGGCCGTCGCTGTTCAGAACCCGGTATTCATCCATCACGATGGCGTTTTCGAGGCTGCCGCCCAGCGCCAGGCCCTGGTCGCGCAGGGTTTCGACGTCCTGCATGAAACCGAAGGTGCGGGCTCGCGCCACTTCGCGCAAATAGGATTGATCGGCAAAATCGATATGGGCGCGCGAGGCGGCGCGATCCACGGCCGGGTGGTTGAAGACGATCGAAAAATCGAGGCTGAAACCATCGTAGGGCGACAGCTTCGCCCACTTGTCGCCATCCTTCACTTCCACGGTCTTCTTCACGCGGAGGAATTTCTTCGCGGCGTTCTGCTCTTCAATTCCAGCCGATTGCAGCAGAAATACGAAGGGCGCGGCCGAACCATCCATGATCGGCAGCTCGGCAGCGTCGACATCGACATAGATGTTGTCGATACCCAAGCCGGCCAACGCCGACATCAGATGCTCGACCGTGGCGACCTTGACGCCGTCCTGTTCCAGGCAGGACGCCAGCCGCGTATCGCCGACGCCGAAGGGATCGGCCTTGAGGTCGACCGGGGGCGTCAGATCGACGCGGCGGAACACCACACCCGTGTTGGGCTGCGCCGGACGCAGCATGAGCGACACCTTGACCCCGGAGTGGAGACCCACGCCGGTGGCCTTGACGACTGATTTCAGGGTGCGCTGACGAAGCATCTGGTTGCGATGTAAATGGAATGGTGCAGAGCAATAATTCTACCACGCAAGCCCGGCCCGACGGGAGGAGGCGCCCGCCGGACCG
>JBAZOF010000180.1:0-5533 GCA_041648855.1 Sulfuritalea sp.
CCTGAGAAGCCACTCTGTAGCCCTATGACGTCAGGCTTGCGACAGCAGTCGCGACCCGATCGAAAATGAACGTCTGAGTATGCCCTTCGGGTGATGGAATCGTTTCGACCCTCTCGGACACGATCCCGGCACCCTGCGCAGGCTCGGATGGAATCCCGGCTCAATGCTGTGGGGATACCAGCAGCGCTATCGGAGGCCTGCAAACCAGTTGCCGGCCCAGGCAGGGAACCCGATGAATCCCGCAATTCGGCCATTGCGCGCATGCCTGCCACATTATTGCCCTACACTACCCGCCCGGCTTTGCTACACTTTGTGCCGACCGCCGACTGCTCCCTCATACAACGTTGAACCCGTTGCATCCATCGGACACCATGGCTGCGCAGACTCCTCCAGCGACGAAAAAAGTGCGATCCAAAACTGCCGCGAATAAAACCACCTTGCGCCCTGCCGCGGATTCCGACGGGCAGCTTGCAGAACCCTGGGATGAGACTGCCTGCGATGCCATCATCGAGCAACTGTGGACCTTGCGCGGCAAATTGCTGGCCTACGAGAAGAGCCTGGCACCCCATCTGGAGAATCTCGACTCCGGCTACCGGACGAGTGCCCGCAACTTCGCCCACTACCTGCGCCTGCGCCAGAGCGACCGCCGACCGCTGCAGGAATCGCTGGCCCGGGTAGGCCTGTCGTCGCTCGGGCGGGCCGAATCCCACGTTCTGGCCAATCTCGACAAGGTTCTCGGCATCCTGCACCGGATGACAGGCAAGCCCTGGCACCCTCCGCTGGAGGACGAGCCGGTAGGCATGGAGAGCAGCCGGAAACTGCTCGAACGGCACACCGACGAACTGCTTGGAGCGCCGCCACCGGAACGAGCCGTGCGCATCATGGTCACCCTGCCGACGGAAGCGGCCGCAGACTTTGGTCTCATCAGAGGACTGGTGCAGTCCGGCATGGACATTGCCCGCATCAATTGTGCCCATGATGGGCCCGACGAGTGGCGGGCCATGGCAGCCAACGTGCGCCGCGCGGCGAAAGCGGAGCGGCGCCCGGTGCGCATCCTCATGGATGTCGGCGGACCGAAGTTGCGGACCGGCAGCCTTCCTGCGGGCACCCCGGTCCTCAAGCTGAGGCCCCTGCGCGACGAGCTTGGCCGGGTCCTGATGCCCTGCCTCGTCGGCTTGCGTCCCAGTGGCACAAGCCTGCCGGTGGCCGGCGCAACAGCCCATCTCGGTGTCGACGCCGCATGGCTCGAACAACTGAAACTTGGCGATCATATCGACCTGGCCGACGCGCGCGGCGCCAAACGCAGCCTTCTGGTGGTGCTGCGCGAGGACGAAGGCGTATTGGCAGAGTGTGCCCGGACCGCCTACCTGGTCCCTGAAACCCGGCTCAAGCGGCGGCGCAAGGGCGCCCGTCCGCGAAGCAGCGGTGTGTCGGATCTGCCGTGTCCGGAAGGAACGTTGCAACTGATGCGTGGCGGAATCCTGCGCCTGACGCGCGACGCCAATCACGCATCGGTATTCAAATCAAGGAAGAAGCAGCAGCATCCGGTTCCTGTCGTCGCGTGCACCCTGCCCGAGATATTCAAGGACGTCTGCGTCGGCGAACGTATCTGGTTCGACGATGGACGCATAGGCGGAGTGATCCGGCGCGTTGAAACGAACTGGCTGGAGGCTGAAATCACCCATGCCCGGGACAGCGGGGAAAAGCTGGCCGGCGACAAGGGCATCAACCTGCCGGACAGCCAGCTCAAGCTGCCGGCCCTGACCAGGAAGGACCTCGACGATCTGGCCGTCGTGGCCGAGGAGGCTGACCTGGTGGGGCTGTCATTCGTGCAGCATGCAAGCGATATCGCGACCTTGCGGGCCGGACTTCGCGAGCTTGGCAAACCGGACCTCGGCATCGTGCTCAAGATCGAGACGCGACGCGCCTTCGAGAATCTTCCGCAGTTGCTCTTCGCGGCGATGGCGAGCAAGGCGGCAGGAATCATGATCGCGCGCGGCGACCTGGCCGTCGAATGCGGCTACGAACGTCTCGCGGAGGTTCAGGAGGAAATACTCTGGGCCGCGGAAGCGGCGCATATGCCGGTGATCTGGGCCACCCAGGTTCTGGAAACGCTGGCCAAGACCGGCTTCCCGTCACGCGCTGAAATCACCGACGCCGCCATGGGCGAACGGGCGGAATGCGTGATGCTCAACAAGGGTCCGCACATCACCGAGGCCATGCGTACCCTGGACGATATTCTGCGTCGCATGCAGGCACATCAGGCCAAGAAGCGATCGCTGCTGCGCGCATTGCGTGCGTGGACCCTGCCGGCGGATATCAAGAGCCAGTAGGCGGCTGGACTCCGTCGCAATGACGAGCGGCTGACGACCACCGGTGCAGGTTCATCTGCGGCATGCGCCCGCTGAAGCCCGAGTATTTGCTGTTCCGTTCATGTCGCGACAAATTCCGCGGGTGACTTGCAGCTCTTGCCCAGCGCCTCAGCCACGGCACGATGCGTGATCTGCCCGGCGCAGACATTGAGGCCGGCAGCGAGTCCCGGATCGTTCCGCAGTGCCTGCTTCCAGCCCTTGCCGGCCAGAGCGCGCACGTAGGGCAAGGTGGCGTTGCCCAGCGCCAGCGTAGAGGTGAGGGGCACGGCGCCGGGCATGTTGGCGACGCAATAGTGCAGCACGCCTTCCTCGACATAAACCGGATCGGCATGCGTGGTCGGGTGCGAAGTTTCGCAGCAGCCGCCCTGGTCTATGGCCACATCGACGATCACCGCGCCGCGCTGCATCTGCCTCAGCAAGGCGCGATCGATCAGCTTCGGCGCATGGCCTCCCGGTTGCAATACGGCGCCGATCACCAGGTCGGCGCGGCGCACGGATGCCTCGATGTCGGCCCTGTCCGCCATCAGCGTGCGGACGCTGCCGTGATACTCGCGGTCCAAGGCGTCGAGGCGCTGCTGGATGCGGTCGATGACCGTCACCTCGGCGCCGAGCCCTGCCGCCATGCGCACCGCATTGGCCCCCACCGTGCCGGCTCCGAGTACTGTGACTCGGCCAGGCGCAACGCCGGGAACCCCGCCGAGCAGGATGCCGCGCCCGCCGTGGGTTTTTTCGAGGAAGTGCGCGCCGACCTGCACGGCCATGCGTCCGGCCACCGCCGACATCGGCGCCAGCAGCGGCAGTTGGCCGTCGCGGTCGGTCACGGTTTCGTAAGCGATGGCGACGCAGCCGGCGCGCTGAAGTGCCTCGGCCTGGCGCAAGTCCGGCGCCAGGTGCAGATA
The DNA here is from genome assembly GCA_041648855.1 of Sulfuritalea sp. GTDB lineage: Bacteria > Pseudomonadota > Gammaproteobacteria > Burkholderiales > Rhodocyclaceae > Sulfuritalea. The sequence goes on from JBAZOF010000180.1 coordinate 3,272, forward strand.
GGTAAACAGCACCAGATCGGACCGCAGGAAGCCGAACTCGGCCGCTTGCGGCTCCTTCACCTTGACCACCAGTTCGGCCGCCCAAGCCTCCGCTGCGCTGGCTACGACGCGCGCGCCGGCCGCCGCGTAATCGGCATCACTGAAGCCGATCGCGGCTCCGGCGCCCGCCTGTACCAGAACATCGTGACCGGCGGCGCAGAGATCCTGCGCCGAAGCGGGAACCATGCCGACACGGAACTCGCCGGATTTGATTTCGGCGGGAATACCGATGCGCACTTTCGTCTCCTCGGGGTTCTACGAAATTCGCGCAAGTATGCACCAGCCCGTCGTTGCCGACGTTGAACCGTACTTTCGAACGCGAGGACGCCCCTCAGCATCGCTTTTCACTGCTGCGCGTTCGTGCCATGCCCGGGCATGACACGAACGCAGCCGGCTTTCGAAAAGCGTCAGGCTGCGGGCTTCGGTTGCGCGGCCGCAGTCTTCTGTTGCTCGAACAGATGAACGATGGCCTCCGCCACCTGCTCGGAGGCATCCGGATAGGCGCCTTCCTCCAGCATGTGCAAGGCCCTCGCCTTGTCCCCCTGCTGGGCAACCGCCAGCACTTCGCCGGCGCAACGATGGAAGTTGGCGTGGCGCGACCTGACCACGGCGAAAACCGGAGACTGGCCGAAACGCTCGCCGCCGATGCCGTTGATCCAGTGGCCGAGAGTGCATTGATCGTCGCGGGAAACGGATTCGACCTTGAGATCCTCCTTGCTGTCGCCCTTGATGTAGGACTGCAGTCGCGACTTCCAGCGGATGTGGGAATCGATCGCCTCGGTGCCTTCCGACGCGATGACGAACATCCTGGCCAGCAGCATTTTGACGCGCTCCGAGGCCTTCACGTAGTCGCCGCTGTGCAGCAGCTTGAGGGCGGCAGCCTTGTCGCCCGACTGCGCCGCCGCCAGCACGCCGCCGGCAGAGCGATGGAAAAGCGCGTGGTGGGCCTTCATGTCGAAGAAGGTTTCGGAAAAGCCGAACTTTTCACCGCCCTTGTCGTAGATCCACTTGCCGAGGGGACATTGATCGTCGCGGCAGACCACCTCTACCTTCAGTTGCTCCTCGCTGGTGCCGTTGATGTAGCTCTCGAGGCGGACCTTCCATTTCATGTGGGCGTCGACCGCCGTCTTGAAATTCAAGCCGGCCAGTTCGCTGCTCTGGTCTGCCGCTCCCGCTCCCGCTGTCGATGCCGCCGGCGCCGGCGCGCTGCTTTCTTCGCCACGAACGATGCTTTTGAACCAATCGAGCATTCCCATCGTAAATCCTCCTTTTGGATGATATTTGACTTGCGAGAAAAACTTCGAACAGCTTCTAGTACAGCACTTCGTTCCAGCGTCCGCTGGAGACCAGTTCCTTGTGCACGGCCGCCCAGCTTCGAGACGAACCGGCCAGCTTGAGCATCGCCTGATCGATCGTATCAAGCATGATTCCGGTGCCGGCGATGAACACCCGCGTGCCCGGCCGCGTGAGCATTTCCCAGACTTCCGCCGCGTTCTGCTCGATGGCCTGCTCCAGCGATACCGGCGCATCCAGGGCGGGACGCGGGCTGACGGCCTGGAAGGCCTTGAAGGTCGGCTGGTCGAAATAGTGGGCGAGGTCGTTGTTCTCGTCGTTCATGTAGAGCATTTCCAGCGGACTCTTCGCGCCGTAGAACAACCGCACCCTGCCCTTCCAGCCGCCGATCTGTTCATAGATCCGGCGGATCAGGGTGCGGAAGGGCGCAATGCCGGTGCCCATGCCCAGCATCAGGATGTCGGCGGTCTTGTCTTCGGGAATCACGAACGGATAGCCGACCGGTCCGGCGAAGTCGATGGTGGCGTCGGGGCGCAAGTCGCACAGGTAGTTCGAGGCCACGCCCTTGTATTCCTCGCCGTTGAAATCGTCGATGTAGGAACAGCGCCTCACGCAGATGGCGAACTCGGTGGCGTCGCTGCGCCGCTCCAGGTCCATGATCGAGTAGAGACGGGCGTGATGGGGATTGCCGAACTGCCCGGGCGCGAGGACGCGGATGCAATTGCCGAGCGCGCCGTCGAAGGACAGATCGGTGGTACGGAACACCAGATGGCGAACTTCCTCGGGCGAGGCCGGCGGCGTGATGCGGCGCGATTCCAGCAGGACGGCGGAATAGCTCCTCGACGGAGGAGGTGCAGGCGGCTTCGATATCGGCATGGCATTGACTCCGGAATAAGTTGATCAGCGGCGGGACGCGGCTGGTTTTGCGGG
>JBAZOF010000181.1:0-5499 GCA_041648855.1 Sulfuritalea sp.
CATCAACTTCGGCCCGCAGCATCCGGCTGCACACGGCGTCCTGCGCCTGGTGCTGGAACTGGATGGCGAGGTCATCGTGCGCGCCGACCCGCATATCGGCCTGCTGCATCGCGGTACCGAGAAACTGGCCGAGACGCGCACCTGGCTGCAGACGCTGCCATATCTCGATCGTCTCGATTACACATCGATGCTGCCCAGCGAGCATGCCTACTGCCTGGCGGTGGAACGTCTGCTCGGCGTCGATGTGCCGATTCGGGCTCAGTACATCCGGGTCATGATCGACGAGATGGCGCGCATCCTGAACCATCTTCTCAGCATCGGCACCCACGCGCTCGATATCGGCGCAATGACGATGGTGCTCTACACTTTCCGCGAGCGCGAGGATATCTTCGACGTCCTCGAGGCGGTGACCGGCATCCGCATGCATGGTGCCTACTATCGGCCCGGCGGCGTATATCGCGACCTGCCCGACCAGATGCCGAAGTATCAGGAGAACCGCTTCAAGAACGCGCAGACGGTGAAGGAACTCAACGAGGCGCGCAATGGTTCGTTGCTGGATTTTCTCGAAGACTTCACCAAGCGTTTCCCGGTGTACCTGAGCGAATACCACACCCTGCTTACCGACAACCGAATATGGAAGCAGCGCACTGTCGGCATCGGTGTGATCAGCCCGGAGCGTGCCCTGCAGAAGGGCTTCAGCGGACCGATGCTGCGCGGCTCGGGTATCGAATGGGACCTGCGCAAGAAGCAACCCTACGAGGTCTATGACCGCATGGACTTCGATATCCCGGTGGGTGTCAATGGCGACACCTATGACCGTTATCTGGTGCGCATGGAAGAAATGTTCCAGTCCAACCGCATCATTCAGCAGTGTATCGACTGGCTGCGCAAGAATCCCGGCCCCGTCATCACAGACGACCACAAGGTGGCGCCGCCGTCGCGGGCGAAGATGAAGGGCAGCATGGAAGAATTGATTCATCATTTCAAGCTGTTTTCCGAGGGCATGCATGTGCCGGCCGGAGAAGCCTACGCCGCCATCGAGCATCCCAAGGGCGAGATGGGTGTCTGGGCGGTATCGGATGGTGCCAACAAGCCTTATCGCATCAAGTTGCACACAGCAGGTATTCCGCATCTGGCGGGCGTCGATGAGTTGGTCCGGGGCCACATGCTGGCCGATGCGACTGCCGTGATCGGCACCATCGATCTGGTGCTTGGCGACGTTGATAGATAGACCGCCGCATGAACAATAAATACGACATGTTGAGTTCCGAAGCCCTCAGGAAAATCGATCGGGAAGTGGCCAAGTATCCGGCAGACCAGAAGCAGTCCGCAGTGATGGCCGCACTGGTAATCGCCCAGGATGAAAAGGGCTGGTTGCCCAAGGAGACCATCGCGGCGGTCGCCAGCTATCTCGGCATGCCGCCGATTGCTGCCTACGAGGTGGCGAGTTTCTACAACATGTACGACCTGCATCCGGTCGGCAAGTACAAGCTCACGGTATGCACCAATTTGCCTTGTGCCCTGTCCGGCGGCGTGCATGCCGCGGATTACGTCAAGGAAAAGCTCGGCATCGATTTCAACGAGACCACCCCGGACGGCAAATTCACCTTGAAGGAAGGTGAGTGCATGGGGGCCTGCGGCGATGCACCCGTGATGCTGGTGAACAACAAGCGCATGTGCAGTTTCATGCTGCCCGAACAGATCGACAAGCTGTTGGCGGAGTGCAAATAGGATGGCTCTGATCGACACCATCAATCCGTTGCTCACTACCGGCTGGGCCAAGGGTGACGCAGGCTGGAGCCTCAAGGACTACGAGGCGCGCGGCGGGTACGTCCAGCTGAAGCGCATTCTGGCCAGCAAGATGTCCCAGGATGATCTGATTGCCGAAGTGAAGAAGTCGGTGTTGCGCGGTCGCGGCGGCGCGGGCTTTCCGACGGGCCTCAAGTGGAGCTTCATGCCCAAGGCGGCGCCCGAGAAGTATGTCGTCTGCAACACCGACGAGGGCGAGCCCGGCACCTTCAAGGATCGCGACCTGATGCGCTTCGATCCGCATTCGGTGATCGAGGGGATGATCATCGCCGGCTATGCGGTGGGTGCGAAGCTTGGGTACAACTACATTCACGGCGAAATCTTCGACATGTACCAGCGTTTCGAAGAAGCGCTGGACCAGGCGCGCGCCGCCGGCTATCTGGGCAACAACATTCTCGGCTCCGGCTTCAGCTTCGACCTGTTCGCGCACCATGGCTGGGGCGCCTACATCTGCGGCGAGGAAACCGGCCTGCTCGAATCCATCGAGGGCAAGAAGGGCCAGCCGCGCTACAAGCCGCCCTTCCCGGCGAACTTCGGCCTCTACGGCAAGCCGACCACCATCAACAACACCGAAACCTTTGCCGCGATTCCCTTCATCCTCGGCATGGGCGGCGAGGCCTACCTCAATCTGGGCAAGCCCAACAACGGCGGCACCAAGCTATTCTCCGTGTCCGGCCACGTCAATCGCCCGGGCAACTACGAAGTGCCGATGGGCACGCCCTTCGCCAAGCTGCTGGAAATGGCCGGCGGCATGCGTGGCGGGCGCAAGCTCAAGGCGGTGATCCCCGGCGGCTCTTCGGCCCCGGTACTACCCGCAGACATCATGATGGACTGCACCATGGATTACGACTCGATCGCCAAGGCCGGCTCGATGCTCGGCTCGGGCGCGGTGATCGTGATGGACGAGACGGTGTGCATGGTCAAGGCCCTGGAGCGTCTGTCCTACTTCTATTTCGAAGAGTCCTGCGGTCAATGCACGCCATGCCGCGAGGGCAGCGGCTGGCTGTATCGCGTCGTGCATCGCATCGAGCACGGCCAGGGTCGCCCCGAAGATCTCGACCTGCTGAACCGCGTCACCGACAACATGATGGGCAAGACCATCTGCGCGCTGGCCGATGCCGCCGCTTTCCCGGTGCGCAGCTTCATCAAGCACTTCAAGAGCGAATTCGAATACCACATCGAGAACAAGAAGTGCCTCATCGATCCCGAAGTGCAGCGCGCGGGAAGCGGCTTCTTCAAGGCAGGGGCCGCGTAATGCTCGAAATCGAAATCGACGGCAAGACGCTGCAGGTCGCGGACGGCAGCACCATCATCGAGGCGGCCCATCAGTTGGGCACCTACATCCCGCACTTCTGCTATCACAAGAAACTGTCCATCGCGGCCAATTGCCGGATGTGTCTGGTCCAGGTGGAAAAGGCACCGAAGCCGATGCCGGCCTGCGCCACGCCGGTGACCAACGGCATGAAGGTGTTCACGCATTCCGAACTGGCGGTAAAGGCCCAGAAGGGCGTGATGGAGTTCCTGCTGATCAACCACCCGCTCGATTGCCCGATCTGCGATCAGGGCGGCGAGTGCCAGTTGCAGGATCTTGCGGTCGGCTACGGCGAATCCGCCTCTCAGTATCAGGAAGAGAAGCGCGTCGTGCCCGACAAGGATCTCGGTCCGCTGGTGTCGACCGACATGACCCGCTGCATCAACTGCACGCGCTGCATCCGCTTCACCGCCGAGATTGCCGGCTTCATGGAGCTCGGCCAGTCCTTCCGCGGCGAGCGCGCCGAGGTCATGCCCTTCATCGGCAAGACGGTGGATACCGAACTTTCGGGCAACATCATCGATCTGTGCCCGGTCGGCGCACTGACCTCCAAGCCTTTCCGTTTCTCGGCGCGCACCTGGGAACTTTCCCGGCGCAAGTCGGTGAGCCCGCACGACGGCCTCGGCAGCAACCTGATAGTGCAGACCAAGCACGACCGCGTGATGCGCGTGCTGCCGCTGGAAAACGAAGACATCAACGAATGCTGGCTGACGGACAAGGAGCGTTTCTCCTACCAGGGCCTGAGTTCCGCCGAGCGGCTGACCAAGCCGATGGTGAAGCAGGGTGGAGAGTGGAAGGAAGTCGACTGGAACGTCGCCCTCGACTACGCTTCGCATGCCCTGCGCGACGTCGCCAAAACCCACGGCGGCGCGGCGATCGGCGGCTTGCTGAGCCCGCACGCGACTCTCGAAGAAATGTACCTGGCGCAGAAGCTCCTGCGCGGCCTGGGCAGCGAGAACATCGATTTCCGCCTGCGCCAGAGTGATTTCTCGGCCGACGGGCACCGCCGCGGCGCGCCTTGGCTGGGCATGAGGATCGCCGACATCAGCCGCCTCGATCGCGTACTGGTGGTCGGTTCCTTCCTGCGCAAGGATCATCCGCTGGTTGCCCAGCGCCTGCGCCAGTCGGCCAAGCGTGGTGCGCAGATCAGCGTGCTGCACAGCGCGGACGACGACCTCCTGATCAAGCTCGCCGCGCGTGCGATTGCCGCGCCTTCGCAGTTGCCCGCCATGCTGGCTGAAGTCGTCAAGGCGGTCGCCGAACTCAAGGGTGTGGCCGCCGATCCGGCACTGGCAAAAGTCGGCGCTGGCCTCGTTGACGTAAATGCGGCGAAGAAGATTGCGGCAAGCCTTGTTTCCGGCAGTGACGGTGGCAAATGCGCCGGCATCCTGCTCGGCAACTTTGCCCAGCAGCATCCGCAGGCGGCAACGCTGAATGCGCTGGCGCAGCAACTGGCCGGGCTGCTCGGCGGCAGCTTCGGCTTCCTCGGCGAGGCCGCCAACAGCGTCGGCGGCTACGTGGCCAAGGCCGTGCCTGGCGCTGCCGGAATGAACGCCGCTGCGATGTTGAAAGAGCCGCGCCAAGCCTATGTGGTCGTCGGCGCCGAACCGGAGCTCGACTGCGCCGATGGCGCCCAGGCTTTGGCGAGCTTGACCAAGGCGGCGGCCGTCGTGGTCCTCAGTCCCTTCAAGTCGCAGGCGATGCTCGACTATGCAGCCGTGCTGCTGCCGGTATCGCCGTTCTCCGAGACCTCCGGCACTTTCATCAATACCGAAGGCCGCGTGCAGAGTTTCTACGCCGCCGCCAAACCGCTGGGCGAAACCCGGCCGGCATGGAAGGTCTTGCGCGTGCTGGGCAACCTGCTCGACTTGAACGGATTTGCATTCAACAGCAGTGAAGACGTCCGTGCCGAAGCGCTGGGCGGTCAGCCTGAGTTTGTCTCCGGTCTGGACAACGGCATCGACGGCGCCACGCTGAACCTGGCGGCATCGGCCCACGGCCTCGAGCGGGTCGCCGATGTGCCGATTCATTTTGCCGACCCCCTGGTACGTCGCGCTCCGGCCCTGCAGCAGGCGGCTGATTCCGCTGCACCGACTGCACGCATGAATGCGACGACACTGACGAAGTGCGGCCTTGCCTCGGGAGACAAGGTTAAAGTCGGCGCTGGCGGCACGGCGACCGTGACGCTTCCGGCGCAGCTCGACGCCGGGTTGCCCGATGGGGTGGTGCGCATTGCCGCCGCTCACGCCCATACCGTCGCGCTGGGTGCGATGTCCTCCGTCCTGACTGTGGAGAAGGCATGATGGAAGCCACCGTTCTGCCCTTCGTCGAAAGTGTGCTCGGCCCCCTGTGGCCGACGATCAAGCCGGTCTGGCCGC
>JBAZOF010000182.1:0-5455 GCA_041648855.1 Sulfuritalea sp.
CACCTACGCGGCAATGTTTGCCGCAATCCGCCAGGCAAAGGACCATATCAATCTCGAGTCCTACATCATCGACGACGATGAAGTCGGAAGGGAGTTCGCGAGCTTGCTGCTGGAACAGCAGAGTCGGGGAGTCCAGGTCAACGTCATCTACGACAGCGTCGGTGGGCTGAACACGCCGAAGGCGTTCTTCGACCAACTGACCCAGGCCGGGATCGCGGTGGTTGAATTCAATCCGATCAATCCGCTCGCGGCGAAAGGGCCATGGCTGATAAACAACCGCGATCACCGGAAATTGCTGGTCGTGGATGGAAAGATCGCATTCGTCGGCGGAATCAATATCAGCAGCGTCAATTCGGCCGGGTCGGCCCGTTTGATGGCCGGGAAAGCGGGCGTCCAATGTTGCATGGCGCGATACGGACCTCCAGCTGGAGGGGCCCGTGGTCGCCGAATTGCAGAAGCTGTTCATCCAGACATGGGAAAAGCAGCACGGGCCGCCGCTTGCCGCGAAGGAATATTTCCCTGTGCTGACAGCCCGGGGAAATGAAATCGTGCGCGCCATCGGCAGCACGCCCGACGATCCCTACAGCCTGATCTACCTGACGTTGATCTCGGCGATCGGCAACGCGGAAAGACAGGTGTATCTGACCAACGCCTACTTCGTTCCCGACCCCCAGCTGCTGAAATCCCTGATGGACGCGGCTGCCCGGGGTGTCGATGTGAAGCTGATCCTGCCCAGCCATTCCGACTCCGCAATGGTATTTCACGCGGGGCGCTCGCACTATTCCGGACTGCTCGACGCGGGCGTAAAGATCTACGAGCGGCAGGGAGCGCTGTTGCATTCGAAAACGGCGCTGATCGACGGGGTCTGGTCGTGCGTCGGTTCCAGCAACCTGGATTGGCGCAGCGCTCTCAACAACGATGAAATCAATGCGGTGGTCCTCGGGCGCGATTTCGCACAGCAAATGCAGGCCATGTTCACCAAGGATCTCGAAGCTTCGCAAACCATCGACCGGGAGAGCTGGCACCGCCGGTCGCTTCTGTTGCGGGCCAAGGAATTTCTGGCGCGCATTTGGGCGCGCTTGCTTTAGTGAAACACTGACCCGGTGCCGCAAGGCAATCCTGCAAACTGACCAACGGGGGTCGGCTTCAGGCGGTCAGGGCCGCGTCAGGCTTGCGACCGGGTTGCGACCGGGTTGCGACGGCGCTTGACAGGCTTGGACGGCAAATGTCATGATTAAAACAGTTGTTTGAAACTGTTGTTTTGTAAAGGCCTGCCTGCCCATGGAACCCGATACCCGCTCCCGCATTCTCAGCGCCGCCGAAAACCTGTTCATGGAACACGGTTTCGAGGCGACCACGCTGCGCATGATTACCGCCGCGGCGCATGCCAATCTCGCCGCCGTGAACTATCACTTCGGCACCAAGGAGGCGCTGATCGAAGAGGTGTTCCGGCGCCGGCTGACCTGGCTCAACGAGCAGCGGCTGGCCGCGCTCGATGCTTTCGAGGCCGAAGCCGGCGGCGCACCGCTGAAGCCGCGGCAGATCGTCGAGGCATTCTTCGGCGTCGCGATCCGCATGGCCGGCGACAATCAGGGCGGCAGGAACTTCATGCGCCTGCTGGGCCGCACCTATACCGAGCCCTCGGAGTTCGTGCGCACATTCCTCGCCGAGGAGTACGCGGCGGTCATCGCCCGCTTCAAGGCGGCCTTCTTCAAGGCGCTGCCCGATGTGCCGCAGGAGGAATTCCTCTGGCGTTTCCATTTCATGATGGGCGCCCTGTCCTACGCCATTTCCGGCGCCGACGCGCTGCGCATTCTGGGCCCGGTCGACGACAGCGATCCCGAGGCGCTTTACGCCCGCCTGATGAGCTTCCTCATCGGTGGCCTGCGCGCGCCGCTGCCTGCGCTTTTGCCAACAATCAATTCCAGGCCCGTCAAGAAACCGCGCGCCAGGCGTGCGGCCTGAGCGCCGGCAAACACGAGGAGAAGTCATGACCTGGTTGCTGATTCTGATTGCCGCCGCATTTGCCACACTCGCCGCGGTGCTGTTCCTGCCGCCCTTGCGCCGCGCCATCCTGACGGGCCCGATTTTCGCCGCCTACAAGAAGCTGCTGCCCGCGATGTCGCAGACCGAGAAGGAGGCGCTGGAAGCCGGCACCGTATGGTGGGAGGGCGAGCTGTTTTCCGGCAGGCCGGACTGGCAGAAGCTGCTCGCCTATCCGCAGCCGAAGCTGTCGGCGGCGGAGCAATCCTTCCTCGACAACGAGTGCGAAGCGCTCTGCGCCATGGTCAGCGACTGGGACACCACGCAGATTCACCAGGACATTGCGCCGGAAGCCTGGGCCTGGATCAAGCAAAAAGGCTTCCTCGGCATGATCATCCCGCAGCGCTACGGCGGCCTCGAATTTTCGGCCTACGCGCATTCGGCCGTGGTGCAGAAGCTGTCCACGCGCTGCTCGGCGGCGGCGGTCTCGGTCATGGTGCCCAACTCGCTGGGCCCGGCCGAACTGCTGCTGCATTACGGCACCGAGGAACAGAAGAATCATTACCTGCCGCGTCTGGCGAGGGGGCTGGAGATCCCCGCCTTCGCCCTGACCAATCCCAATGCCGGTTCCGACGCCGCGTCGATTCCCGACACCGGCATCGTCTGCCGGGGCATGTGGCAGGGCAAGGAAGTCATCGGCATGCGCGTGAGCTGGGACAAGCGCTACATCACGCTGGGGCCGATCTGCACCATTCTCGGCCTGGCTTTCCGTCTTCACGACCCCGAACATCTTCTCGGCAATGATGCGGATCTGGGCATCACCTGCGCCCTGGTGCCGACCGATCACCCCGGCATCAACATCGGCCGCCGCCACTTTCCGCTGAATGCCGTGTTCCAGAACGGGCCGAACTCGGGCAAGGACGTGTTCATGCCGCTCGACTGGATCATCGGCGGACCGGCAATGGCCGGACAGGGCTGGCGCATGCTCATGGAATGCCTCGCGGCGGGCCGTTCGATCTCGCTGCCCTCGAGCAACACCGGCATGGCCAAGCTCGCGGTGCGCGCCACCGGCGCCTACGCCCGCGTGCGCAGCCAGTTCCGGACGGCGATCGGCAAGTTCGAGGGCATCGAGGAACCGCTGGCGCGCATGGGCGGCAACACCTACATGATGGATGCGGCGCGGACCCTGACCGCCGGCGCGGTCGACCTCGGCGAAAAGCCCTCGGTGGCTTCGGCCATCGTCAAGTACCACGTCACCGAGCGCGCGCGCCAGGTGGTCAATGACGCGATGGACGTCCTCGGCGGCAAGGGCATCTGCCTCGGCCCCAACAATTTCATGGGCCGCGCCTACCAGCAGATCCCCGTCGCGATCACCGTCGAAGGCGCCAACATCCTGACCCGCAGCCTGGTCATTTTCGGCCAGGGCGCGATCCGCTGCCATCCCTATGTATTGAAGGAAATGGACGCCGCGCGGAATCCTGATGCGGCCAGGGGCCTGTGCGACTTCGACCGCGCCCTGTTCAGTCATGCATGGTTCGTCTGGAGCCGCGGCTTCCGCGCCTGGAGCATGGGCCTCACGGGATCGCGCTTCGGCGCGGCGCCGGCCGGCGTGGCGCCCGAAACCCGCCGCTACTATCGGCAGCTGACGCGCTTTTCGGCGGCCTTCGCCCTGCTCGCCGACGTGTCGATGCTGGTCATGGGCGGCGACCTCAAGCGCAAGGAAAAAATCTCGGCGCGGCTGGGCGACATCCTTTCCCTGCTGTACCTCTGTTCCGCGACGCTGAAGCGCTATGAGGACGAGGGCCGTCAGGCCGAAGACGCGCCGCTGATGCACTGGGCCATGCAGGACGCCTTGTTCAAAATGCAGAATGCCTTCGACGGCGTGATGGCGAACTTCCCGAACCGCTTCATCGCCGCGGTGCTGAGCTGGAAAATCTTCCCGCTCGGCCGTCCCCATGCGATGCCGACGGATAGCCTCGGCCACGAGGTGGCACGCCGTCTGATCGAGCCGTCGGCCACCCGCGACCGGCTCACCGCCGGCATGTATCTGGCGAAGGACGAAAATGATGCCGTCGGCGTGGTCGAACTGGCGCTGGAGGCAACGGTGGCCGCCGAGCCGATCGAGGCTCGCATCCGCATTGCGCAGAAAGCCGGCAAAGTCGGCGCTGGCGACACGGCGATCATGGCTGCCCACGCATGCGAGGCCGGCGTCATCACGGCCGACGAGCACGCGCTGCTGCAGCGCCGTGCCCTGCTGCGCGACAAGGCGATCGCGGTCGACGATTTTCCGCAGGATTTCGCCGTCGCCGCAGCCGGCGAGCCGCAAGCCCTGCGCAAGGCGGCATAGCCATGGCCGCCTTCGCTCCCGTCTATATCGTCGATGGCGCACGCACGCCCTTCCTCAAGTCGCGCAACGTGCCGGGTCCGTTCTCGGCGTCCGACCTCGCCACCATTTCCGGCCGCGCCCTGCTGGCGCGCCAGCCCTTCGCACCCGACCAGCTCGACGAAGTCATCGTCGGCTGCGCCGCCCCGAGCGTCGATGAGGTGAACATCGGGCGCGTGATCGCGCTGCGTCTCGGCTGCGGCAACAAGGTGCCGGGCTGGACCGTGATGCGCAATTGCGCCTCCGGCATGCAGGCGATCGATTCGGCGATTGCCAACATCCAGAACGGACGTTCGCAACTGGTGATGGCCGGCGGCGTCGATGCGCTGTCGCGCACCCACTTGCTGTATTCCGACCGGATGGTGATGTGGTTCTCGCGCATGGCGCAGGCGCGCACGCTCGGCGCGCGGATCGGTCTGTTCGCCAAGCTGCGCCTGGGCATGCTGTTGACGCCGGTGATCGGCATCGTCAAGGGCCTCACCGATCCGGTGGTCAACCTGATGATGGGCCAGACCGCCGAAAACCTGGCCTGGAAGTTCGGCATTTCGCGCCGGGAAATGGATGCCTTCTCGGTCGAGAGCCACAGGAAGGTGGCGGCAGCGCAGGCGGCCGGCCGCTTCGAGGAAATCGTGCCGCTGATCGACACAAGCGGCAAGGTCTATGCAGCGGACGATGGCGTGCGCCTCGATTCGAGCGAGCAGAATCTGGCGAAGCTGAAGCCCTTCTTCGACCGCAGCTACGGCAAGATCACGCCGGGCAACAGCTCGCAGATCACCGACGGCGCGGCCTGGCTGCTGCTGGCCTCGGCCGAGGCGGTCGAGAAATACCAGCTGCAGCCGATCGGCAAAATCACCGATACCCAGTGGGCCGGCCTCGACCCGGCGCAGATGGGCCTCGGCCCGGTGCATGCGGCAACGCCGATCCTGCAGCGTCATGGCCTCGGCCTCAACGACCTCGACGCATGGGAAATCAACGAAGCCTTCGCCGCTCAGGTGCAGGGCTGCCTGCGGGCATGGAATGACGACGCCTATTGCCGCGAAGAGCTCGGGCTGGATCGTGCACTCGGCGAGCTCGACACCGCGAAGCTGA
>JBAZOF010000183.1:0-5455 GCA_041648855.1 Sulfuritalea sp.
GGAAGACGGGAATGGAATGCTGGGACACCAGAGCGTGACCCGCTATCCCGGGCTGCGCGAGCGCAGCTTCGTCGTTTCCAGTTTCGGCAAGACCTATCACGTGACCGGCTGGAAGGTCGCCTACTGTCTGGCGCCGCGAGCCTTGATGAACGAATTTCGCAAGGCCCACCAGTTCATCGTATTTACCGTGCATCATCCGGCACAACTCGCGCTTGCCGATTTCATGCGCGAGCATCCCGAGTTCGCCGACCAGTTGGCCGCCTTCTATCAGGCCAAGCGCGATTTCTTCCGCCAGCAGCTCGAGGGCTCGCGCTTCGTCCTGCTGCCCTGTGCCGGCACCTACTTCCAGCTGGCGACCTATGCCGCGATCAGCGACGAACCGGATACGCGCTTCGTCCAGCGCCTGACCACCGAACACGGCGTCGCCGCGATTCCCGTTTCGGCATTCAATCCCGATGGCGAAGATCAGCGCGTGATCCGTTTTTGCTTCGCCAAGAACGAAGCCACCCTGGCGGCAGCCGGCGAACGCCTGCGGGCCTTGTAAGCACCGTCTCCCCAGCGCCGACTTTCGACACCGTTCGCGCTCGAATGGACTGGGCTTTGCCCGCCTTCGCTTTGCGTGACTGGGATTCCCCTTCGGGGGCAGTCAATTCCGCTTTATGTCCCGCAGGGACGGTATCCCCTGGTGGGACGCGGGCCGGCAATAAAAAAGACCCGAGGCCTTTGGGGGCATCGGGTCTGAAACCAGCCCCTTTGCGGGGCCGGAGGAGGAGACGTTACGAAAGTCGCTTAGGCGGCTTTCTTGGCCTTCGGCGCAGCGGCGCCGGTGCCGACAGCCTTGACGGTCGCGGTGGTAGCGGCAGCCACGTTGGCTTCGGCGATTTCGGCGACTTGCTTGGCAGCCTTGGTCATGCTGTCATAGGCCGAGTTGGCGGCGGCAATCGCCGACTTCACGGCAGCCACGGCGACATCGGAACCGGCCGGGGCGTTCTTGGCGGCCTTGTCGAGGGCGGAAGCGACATTCTTGTTGATTTCGGAGAACTGGCCTTCGACGACCTTGGACAGTTCTTCCTGGGTCTGGGTGGCGATCTCATACACGCTGCGCGAGTAGGCGACGGCTTTTTCAACAGCGGGCTGGGCCAGCGTGGTCTGCATGGCGATCAGTTGCTGTACGTCCTTGACGCCGAGCAGAGCCTTGGCGTTGGCAACGCTGTCTTCGAGAATGGCGCGGGCGGTGTTGAGGTTCAGGGCGGCAAGGCGCTCGGCGCTGGCGAATGCCGTGTTGGCAATGGTCAGCATGGTTTCTACGTTGGCCTTGTTGGCGCTGGCGAATTGTTCGGTGGTGGCGTTCATGGTGTTCTCCTGAGAATGAGTGTCGAAAAGGATTTCAGATTCGGTTTTTGTCGCTCACCCCCATTCGGCCGGGGCGATGTTGCACTGCATCATGGTTCGTATTATAGGGGTCAAAACCGGCATGTCAAGATTTTTTTGGTGCAATGCACAAAAAAATCTTTGACGGAAAACAATCAATAAGAAACAGATTGTTACAAAAACACAAAAGGCCCGAAAGGGCCTTTTGTGTTGCGTTGCGAAAGATCGCTTAGCGGTTGCGGAAGGCTGGCTTTCGCTTTTCGACAAAGGCCGTCATGCCTTCCTTCTGGTCGGCAAGGGCAAAAGCCGAATGGAAGGTGCGGCGCTCGAACAGCAGGCCTTCCTGCAGGCCTGACTCGTAGGCGCGATTGACGGATTCCTTGATCATCATGACGACCGGCAGGGAGAATCCGGCTATGGTTGCCGCTGCGGCCAGGGTTTCCTCGAGCAGCTTGTCGGCGGCGATGACGCGCGCCACCAGTCCGGCGCGCTCGGCCTCCTGGGCATCGATGAAGCGGGCCGTGAGACACATGTCCATCGCCTTGGCCTTGCTCACCGCGCGCGGCAGGCGCTGGGTGCCGCCGGCGCCGGGGATGATGCCGAGCTTGATCTCGGGCTGGCCGAACTTGGCGGTATCGGCGGCGTAGATCATGTCGCACATCATGGCCAGCTCGCAGCCGCCGCCCAGTGCGAAACCGGCAACCGCGGCGATGATCGGCTTGCGGCAGCGCGGGATGCGGTCCCAGTTGCGGCTGATGTAATTGGCCTGATAGACGTCCATGAAGTCCCAGCCTGCCATGGCGCCGATGTCGGCACCGGCGGCGAAGGCCTTGTCCGATCCGGTGATGACGATGCAGCCGATGTTCGCATCGGCCTCGAAACCATCCAGCGCGGCGCCGACCTCGTCGATCAGGGTGTCGTTGAGCGCATTCATTGCCTTCGGCCGATTGAGCGTGATCAGCCCCACCTTGCCGCGGGTCTCGGTGATGATGTTTTCGTAGCTCACTGCGCTGTCTCCTGACGTGGAATGGTGATGTTCGCCGCGCCTTTCAGCGGCGGCGCGGTGGTGCCCGCGGCTTGCGACGGCGTCCCGGCGCCGGCATCCTTGTTCTTCGGCTGGATCACGGCACGCACGCGCTCGCCGCTTCCGGGGCGGGCGCGGGTTCCGTTGGGTCCGCTGGTGACAAAGTAGTTTTCCGATCTGGCGTCATACGAAATGAACTGGCCGCGAACTTCGTCGAGGCCGCTCTTGACCCAGGCGCGGTTGAAAAACTCGGTCTTTTCGGCCTTGGCATCGTGCTCGATGCGCTCGGCTTCGCCCTCGACGTACTCGTCCTGGCCTTCGCGCTTCTGGCGGAAGCGCGGCAGCGTGCTGCCGCTGCCGGTGGCGACGCCGCGCTGGTAGCCGTCGTCGTCCTGGGTGACGACGATGCGCTCGGCGCGGATGGTCAGGGTGCCCTTGACCAGTTGCACGTTGCCTTCGAAGGTCTGGACCTTCTTCACGTCATCGACCGAGACCCGGTCGGCTTCGATATTGACCGGCTTGTCGCGGTCGGCCTTTTCCGCCCTGGCCAGCGTTGCGCCAAGTGTTGCACCGGCAATGCCGGCGATGAAAGCGAGTCGAAGGAAGGATTTCATGGTGTCTCGGTCCGGTTGCGATGGAGGGTGCCGGTAACGCGGCCGCGCAGGACCGTGATGCCGGACCTGTTGTCAATGTCGAGCCCTGTGCCGCGCATGACGCTCTTGCCCTGGGTAATGACCACGGGGTCGTTGGTGGTTCCCCGCTCGTCATCGGGAAAGACCTTCAGGGTTCTGGTTTCAAGCACCGTGGGCGGTGAATCGCCCGTGGCGCCGTGACGAATCACCCGCACCTCGTCGACCAGATCGACCTGCTTGCCGTCCCTGCCGATGTAGCCCGTGCGGGCGGAAACCTCGGATGGCGGCTGCTGATGGTAGGTGATGTGCGGTGTGGTGACGACGGTCGTGTCGTCGTCGGGGTAGTGCAGCAGCCTGGCGGCGACGAGGGTGTGTTGCAGCTTGCCGTCGATGTCGAAGCGGCGCACTTCGAAGCGCTCCACCCAGTAGTCGGGGTCGTGGCGCTGCGGGCCGCGCGGAGTATCGGCCTGGATCACCCGGTTGAGCCACAAGGTGAGGGCCGCCAGCAGCAACAGCATGACCAGCGGAAAAAGCGAGGCGGTGCGATCTTTCACGCGAGATATTCCGCCATGGCTTCGTCCCATTTGCCCTGGGCACGAAGCAGCAGGTCGCAGACTTCGCGCACGGCACCGTGACCGCCCCCCCGGGACGCGACATAATCAACCCGGGATACGACTTCGCTGTGCGCGTCGGCCACGGTGGCGGAAAAGCCGCAGGCGCGCAGGACGGGCAGATCCACCACGTCGTCGCCCATGTAGCCTGTCCGCGCGAGTTCGATTCCGCGCTGCGCCGCGAGTCCGGTCAGCAGTGCGCGCTTGTCCGCGACGCCCATGTGCAGCTCTTCGATGCCAAGGTTTTTGGCGCGCAATTCAAGCGCACGCGAACTGCGCCCGCTGATGATGGCCACCTCGATTCCGGCCTGCTGCAACATCTTCAGGCCGTGGCCGTCGAGGCTGGAGAAGGCTTTCATCTCGTCGCCCTGTGAGCCGAAGTAGAGCGTGCCATCGGTCAGTACGCCGTCGACATCGAATCCCATCAGGACGACGCGGGCCGCTTTGTCGCTTGCCCGGGTCATCAGACGACTTTCGCCTGGAACAGGTCGTGCATGTTGAGTGCGCCGCACAGCGCGCCGCTGTCATCCGTCACCAGCAACTGGTTGATCTTGTTGGCTTCCATCATCTCCACCGCCTCGACCGCCAGGCGGCGGACGCCAATGCTGCGCGGATGGCGCGTCATGACCTGGGCAACCGGGGTGGCGCGCAGGTCGCCAAGGCGTTCCAGGGCGCGACGCAGGTCGCCGTCGGTGAATATTCCCGTGATTTTCTCTGCGGCATCGAGCACCACCGCCATGCCCATGCCGCCGCGCGTCATCGCCGCCAGCGCGACAGGGACCGAGACGTTTTCGGCAAGTGTCGGCACGTCGATGCGCATTACGTCGCCGACATGGGTGAGCAGCTTGCGGCCCAGCGCACCGCCGGGATGGGAGCGGGCGAAGTCCTCGGCGCCGAAACCGCGTGCGTCGAGCAGGGCCACCGCCAATGCATCGCCCAGAGCCAGCGCCGCCGTTGTGCTGGCGGTCGGCGCCAGGTTCAGCGGGCAGGCTTCCTGATCGACGCGGGCGTCGAGGTGGATGTCGGCCTCCTGTGCCAGGGACGAGGTCTCGTTGCCGGTGATGGCGATCAGCTTGCCGCCCAGGCGCTTCACCAGCGGCACGATGGTCAGCAATTCGTCGTTCTCGCCCGAATTGGAAATGGCGATCAACACGTCGTCGCGGGTGATCATGCCCAAGTCGCCGTGCACGGCTTCGGCGGCATGAACGAAGTAGGCCGGGGTGCCGGTGCTGGCGAAGGTGGCGGCCAGTTTGCGTGCGATATGGCCGGACTTGCCGATGCCGCTGACGACCACGCGGCCGCGACTTTCGAGTATCAGCGCCACGGCGGCGCCAAATTCGCTGCCCAGCCGTTGCGCCAGCGCGGCCACTGCCGCCGCTTCAATTTCGAGCACCTGGCGGCCCATGGCCACGGCACGATCATCGTCACGGGTGGGCGCCGTTGACGAAAACTCGGGCGGCTTGATGGCTTGGTTCATCGGGGGCTGGCGTTTATGATGGAACCAAATTATAGCAACCGCGCTTGCTTCGCTTCTTCTCTTATTCCTCTCCTGCCCGTTCGATGACCGACACCCTGCCCCTGATCCTGTTGCTGCTCGCCGCCGCCGTCGTCGTCGTCGTCGTCTTCCGCATGCTCGGCTTGCCGCCGATCATGGGCTACCTGCTGGTGGGGGCGGCGCTGGGGCCGCATGCCGCGGGTTGGGTGCCGGATACCGAGCAGACGCGGCACTTGGCCGAATTCGGCGTGGTGTTCCTGATGTTCAGCATCGGTCTCGAATTCTCCCTGGCGCGGCTGTACAGCATGAAACGCATCGTGTT
>JBAZOF010000184.1:0-5389 GCA_041648855.1 Sulfuritalea sp.
CGCACTCGAAGGCATAGTCGGCGCCGCCTTCGGTGAGTTTCTTCAGGGCCTTGACGATGTTCTCTTCGTTCTTCGGGTTGATGGTGTGGGTGGCGCCGAACTGCTTCGCCATTTCAAGTTTTGCATCTGCGGTATCGACCGCGACGATGATGCGGGCGCCGGCAATCGCGCAGCCCTGGATGGCATTGAGGCCGACGCCGCCGCAGCCGAAGACCACGGTGGCCGAGCCCGGTTCGACCTTGGCCGTGTTGACCGCGGCGCCGACGCCGGTCATGACGCCGCAGCCGATCAGCGCGGCCTTGTCGAGCGGCACGGCGGCATCGATTTTGACCACGTTGTCGACGTGCAGCGTCGCGTATTCGGCCATCACGCCGCAGCCGGAAAAGATATTCAGCGGCTTGCCGGCGGCATCCTTGAAGCGGGTGGTGCCGTCGGGCAGCGTGTAGCCGGCCTTGGCCGCCTGGTCGCACAGCTGCGGGCGGCCGGTCTGGCAGTAGCGGCACTTGCCGCACATGCTGACGAAGGAACTGACGACATGATCGCCCAAGGCAAACCCGGTGACGCCTTCGCCGACAGCGACGATGCTGCCGGCGCCTTCATGGCCGAGCACCACCGGCGGCGGGAAGGGAATCGTGCCGTTGGTTGCGGAAAGATCGCTGTGGCAGACGCCGCAGGCGGCCAGCTTGATCATCACCTCGCCGCGTAGCGGCGCATCGACGCTGACGGTCTCGACGACGACGGGCTTGCCGATTTCGCGGCAGACGACTGCACGGGCTTGCTGGGTCATGATGAGTTCCTCATGGAATAAATGAAACTGCGGACATGCTATTCCTTGTACCAGACCAGTTGCTGCGTCGTGGCCAGCAGCGTGCCGTCGGTGCTCCAGACGTGGCCGTGATGATCGAAGTGGCCGTCGCTGAAGGCCTGGGCCTGGGCGACCGCCAGCACCGGCGCGGCACCCTGGCGGAGCAGGGCCTCTTCGCCGGCATGGAAGTAGATGTTGATCGACACGGTGCCGATCGGCACGAACTCCGGTCGGCGCAGGAATATCCGCGGCAGGAAGCTGTCGCACACGGCAGTCAGCGACGCGAAATCCAGCGGCCGCGGCGGGACGTCGGAGACCCAGACGTGGCTCAGGCTGTCTTCGTTCACTGCGAAGGGCGTGCCGCGGACGATGCGGAATTCGTAGCGCCGGAGAAATTCGCTGGTGCCGCGCTGCGGCGCCGGCTCGCACTGGTCGGCCGGCGGCACCTCGGGCGGCGCGGCTTCGACCAGGCTCCAGGTTTCGCGGCGCTGGGCGCAGATGGCGATGGCGTGGGCCAGCACGCGGCCGGCCTGCGACAGGCGGATGGCCCAGTGCTGGCTGTTGCGGTTGGCACGCACCAGTTCGGTCTCGATCACATAGTCGCCGGCCTGGATCGGTGCGAGAAAATTCAGCGTGAAGGCCAGCGGCGTGCCGCGCCGCTCGGGATGGTCGAGCATCGCCTGCATCATGGCGCCCGCGGTGACGCCGCCATAGGGGCTGACCATGTTCCAGTAGTCGTCGCTGGTACGGCCGCGCCAGCGGTTCGGCGTTTCCGCCGTCAGCGCGATGGCGGCGTCGAAGGGGTGCGCAGGAGCGGTCACGCGGCGCGGCTCAGTCGGGCGAAACGCTGCAGATGCGAGTCGGTGTCGCCGAAGCTCATTTCGATGGCGGTGAGGCGCTTGAACCAGTGGCTGAGCATCAACTCGTCCGTCATGCCCATGCCGCCGTGCAACTGCACCGCATTCTGCGCGATGAAGCGGCAGGCCTGGCCGATGGTCACCTTGGCGGCCGAGAGGCTGCGCTGGCGTGCGGCGGTGTCTTCGTTGGTGCAATGCATGGCGGCGAGATAGCTCATCGAGCGCGCCTGTTCCAGATGCAGCAGCATGTCGGCCATGCGGTGCTGCAGCGCCTGGAAGCGACCGATCGGCTGGCCGAACTGCTGGCGCGTCTTGAGGTATTCCGTGGTGGCGGCGACGGTCGCCTCCATGATGCCGACGGCCTCGGCGCAGACCGCGGCGAGACCGATGTCGAGCGCGGCTTCGATGGTAGCCAGGGTCTTGCTGCCCGCATCGATCCTTGCTGTCGGTGCATTGCTCAGCACGAGGTCGGCCGCGCGCTGGCCGTCGAGCGTCGGATAGTCGCGCAGCGCAACGCCTTCCGCACCGGGCGCGACGGCGAAGAGTCCCGTGCTGCCGTCCGCGGTGCGCGCCGAGACCAGCAGTAGATCGGCGCAGCCGCCGTGGGCGACCACCGCCTTGCGACCGGAGAGATTGCCGCCGATTTCCGTTACCGGCTCGTTGCGCGCATCGTGATGCGCGAGCACGACAACGGTTTCGCCGGTGGCGATATTCGGTAGCCATTCCTCCTGAAAGTCGGCGCTGGCGGTACGGCAAATCAGCGCCGGCGCGATCACCGCGCCGGCGAGATACGGTTCCAGCAGCAGACCGGCGCCGAAGGCGCCCATCACCAGACCGGTTTCCTGCGGGCCGTAGCCGAGGCCGCCATGTTCCTCGTCGATGTTGAGCGCCAGCACGCCGAGATCGGCCAGCGCCTGCCACACCTCGCGGCTCCAGCCGGCGGCGGAATCGCGGATGGCGCGGCGCTTCTCGAACGTGTAGTCCTTCGCGATGAAACGGCGCACCGTGTCCTGCAACGCCACTTGTTCTTCGTTGAAGTCGAAGTTCATGTCAGAGTCCCGTCATTACTTGCGAAGTTCAGCTCGTCATTCCGGGCAAGCGCAGCGCGACCCGGAATCCAGCGGCGGCACGCGGGAGGCGCCTGGATTCCGGCCTTCGCCGGAATGACGGAAAGTGTGGGCGGAGTGCTGCGACAAAGCGGGACACATTCATTGCCATGGCCTCACAGGCCCAGAATCATCTGCGAGATGATGTTCTTCTGGATTTCGTTGGAGCCGCCGAAGATCGACAGCTTGCGCTGGTTGCAGTAGCCGGTGGCGAGATTGGCCGCGTAATCGGGGCCGACATCCTCCTGCTTGAAGGGCAGGGCATAGGCGCCGACGGCCTGCATCATCAGTTCGGCAATGGCCTGCTGGATTTCGGTGCCCTTGATCTTGAGGATAGAAGCTTCCGGTCCCGGCGCCTTCTTCGCGCGCTCGGCGGACAGCACGCGCAGGTTGGTGATCTCCAGCGCGATGAGGTCGATCTCGACCTGCGCCACGCGCGCCGCGAACAGCGAATCGTCGAGCCGGCCCTCGGCTGCGGCGATGCGCTTCAGGCGCGCCAGTTCGCGCTTGGCGATGCCGATGCCGGCGATGTTGGTGCGCTCGTGGCCGAGCAGGAACTTGGCATAAGTCCAGCCCTTGTTCTCTTCGCCGATCAGGTTTTCGACCGGCACCCTGACGGCTTCGAGCCAGACTTCATTGACCTCGTGCGCGCCGTCGAGCGTGATGATCGGGCGCACCGTGACGCCCGGCGTCTTCATGTCGATCAGGAGGAAAGAAATGCCGCTCTGCTTCTTGGCCTCCGGGTCGGTGCGGACCAGGCAGAAAATCCAGTCGGCGTACTGGCCGAGCGTGGTCCAGGTTTTCTGGCCATTGACTATGTAGTGATCGCCTTCTCTGACCGCCCGCGTTTTCACGGATGCCAGGTCGGAGCCGGCGCCGGGCTCGGAATAGCCCTGGCACCACCACTCCTCGGCCGACAGGATCTTCGGCAGGTAGCGCTGCTGCTGCGCGGGGTTGCCGAAGGCCATCAGCACCGGCGCGATCATCTTGAGGCCGAAGGAAATCAGCCGCGGCGCGCCGCCCGCCGCGCATTCCTCTTCGAATATGTATTGCTCGGTCGGCGTCCAGCCGGGGCCGCCGAATTCCTTCGGCCAGCCGGGGCCGCCCCAGCCGCGCTGGTGCAGGATGCGCTGCCATTGCACGTGCTCGTCGCGATTCAGGTGCTCGCCGTTCATCACCTTGTGGCGGATGGGGGCGGGCAGCTGCTCGGCGACGAACCGGCGCACTTCCTCGCGGAAGGCGTTCTCTTCGGGACTGAATTGCAGATCCATGATCAGTTCCCGGATGGGGAGGGTGCGCCGAGCGGCGCGATGGTGCCTTGCGCCGTGGCGCAGAGTTTTTCCTCGGAGCCGGTAACGGCGAAAACGTCGCAGCGGCAGACGATCTGCGTCTTGCCGGCGTAGAGAACGCTGGCGCGGGCGACCAGTGCATCGCCGATGGCCGGGCGCAGATAGTTGATCTTGAATTCGGAGGTGACCACGCCGTGGCCCGGCACGACGCTGCCGCCGGCATAGGTCAGCGCGTTGTCGGCCAGGTAGCTGACGGCGCCGCCATGCACGAAGCCGTGCTGCTGCTTCAGTTGATTGCGGATGGGCAGGCGCAATTCGGCGCATCCGGGCTCGAATACCGTGAGTTCGGCGCCCAGCAGCATGCTGAACGGCTGTTGCCGGAGCACCTGCTGTCCGCGGTCGAGAAGTGGGTTGTTCATGGTGTGATTGTCCTGGCGCTGGTAGGCTCAGTAGGACTGCTATGCAGAACACTGTTCTGTAAAAATGGCGCAGTGCGGATTCTTCTAGGACTTCGGACAAATGTCAATAAGCGGCCGATATTGCAGCGCCACATGGGGTTTCACCGGGACTTGGCGACCCCTGGCGATGCTTGACGCATGGATTCGCGTTGTGCCACCATTCGGAACATCCTCCCGGTTTCGATATTCCGATTCTCAGCGCATGACTGCATCTTCCGCCCTGCCGTCCGGCCCCGCGTTTGTCCCGCGCGGCGACTTGCCGCTGCGCATCCATCAGATCATCGACCCCTGGGTGAGCGGGCAATCCAGCGCGCCCGCACTCTTGCAGGGCGAGACCGCAATGAGCTTCGGCCAACTCGATGCGGCAGTCGCCGGGGCGGCCAGCCGGCTTGCCGAACGGGGCCTGCGCGCCGGCGACCGGCTGCTGCTGGTGGCCGAGAACAGCATTCCCGTGATCGTGCTGGCGCTGGCCTGCAGCCGGCTCGATGCCTGGCTGGTGCCGGTCAATGCGCGTTTGTCGCAACGCGAGATCGACACTTTCATCGAGCATTCAGGCGCGCGCCTGGCGGCGTTCACCAGCGCGGTTTCGCCCGAGGCCGAAGCCCATGCGCAGCGCCTCGGCGCGGCCGAAGTGGTTTGGCCTGGCTGCGGCCGCTTCCACCTCACCAGCGCCAACATCGCCGTGGCGCCAGAGCCGACTATCGCGGACGGCGAACAGGTCGCCGCGCTGATCTACACCTCGGGCACCTCGGGCGCGCCCAAGGCCGTCATGCTGACCCATCGCAACCTCCTGTTCATCGCCGAGAACGGGCGCTGCATGCGGCGCCAGACGCCGGCCGACCGGGTGTATGCGGTGTTGCCGCTGTCGCATATC
>JBAZOF010000185.1:0-5361 GCA_041648855.1 Sulfuritalea sp.
GTTGGTCGAAGCGGAGGTGGGCAGGACATCGATGTCGAAGCGGCGCGCGGCGTCCCCGAGCTTGGCGGCAATGGCGGCGATGGTGACAGGCATGCGGGTTTCCTCGGACGACTGGCGCCGGAGGGCGCCGGGGGAACAGCCGGCCTGACTATAACTGAAGCGAGACGTTCAGGTCGCTTCGGAATCGCCCTTGATGTCGTCCAGGCCGAGCTCCTGGATCTTGCGCGTGATGGTGTTGCGGCCGATGCCGAGCAGTTGCGCGGCATCGATGCGGCGCCCGCCGGTGGCGTTCAGGGCGCGCCGGATCAGTGTGGCTTCGAACTCGCGGTTGAGCTGCTCGAAGACATGGCCCGGCGCGGCGGCGAGCAGCCGGTCGGCTTCGCCGGCCAGGGCCGAATTCCAGTTCGCGGGTAGATCGCGCCGCGCCGCGCTATCCGATCCGTCGCGCAGTTCGGCCGGCAGATCGGCAATGTCCACGCTTTGCCCCGGAGCCATCACGGTCAGCCAGTGGCAGAGGTTTTCCAGTTGGCGCACGTTGCCGGGGAATTCCAGTCCCTGCAGGTATTTGAGCGCGGCGTCGGTGAGGCGCTTGGGTTCGCCGCCGAGTTCCTGGGCACTTTTTTGCAGGAAATGTTTCGCCAGCAGCGGAATGTCGTCGCGCCGCTCGCGCAGGGGAGGCAGGCGCAGGCGGATGACGTTGAGGCGATGAAACAGGTCTTCGCGGAACAGGCCGGCCTTGACCCGGTCTTCCAGGTCCTGGTGGGTCGCGGCGATCACGCGGACGTTCGCTTTCACCGGCTGGTGGCCGCCGACGCGGTAGAAGTTGCCGTCGGAGAGCACGCGCAGCAGCCGGGTTTGCAGCTCGGCCGGCATGTCGCCGATTTCGTCGAGGAACAGCGTGCCATTGTCGGCTTGCTCGAAACGCCCCCGACGCAGCGCGCTGGCGCCGGTGAAGGCGCCCTTCTCGTGGCCGAACAGTTCGGATTCGAGCAGATCGCGCGGAATGGCTGCCGTATTGATGGCGATGAAGGGCGCGTCGCGGCGCGGGCTGTGCCGATGCAGGGCACGTGCCACCAGCTCCTTGCCGGTGCCGGATTCGCCGTTGATCAGCACCGTCGCGTGCGACTGCGACAGCCGGCCGATGGCGCGAAAGACTTCCTGCAAGGCGACGCCCTGGCCGAGGATCTCGGGAACGACGCTGGTTTCCACTGGCGCACCGTTTTGGTGCGACGCTTGGGTGATCGCCCGGCGCACCAGGTCCACGGCCTGATCGACATCGAAAGGCTTGGGCAGATATTCGAACGCGCCGCCCTGGAAGGCGGAAACCGCGGAATCCAGGTCGGAATAGGCGGTCATGATGATGACCGGCAGACCGGGGTATTGCGTCTTCACGTGGCGCAGCAGGTCGAGTCCGCTGCTGCCGGGCATGCGAATGTCGGAGATCAGGACCTCCGGCCGCTCGCCGTTGGCGATGGCCGCCAGCGCTTCGTCCGCCGAGCCGAAGCACTTGGCCGCGATGCTCTCCCGCCCGAGTGCCTTTTCCAGCACCCAGCGGATGGAGCGGTCGTCGTCGATGATCCAGACGGCGTTCATGATCTGTCGCCGGAGGTGGTCATCGGACGGATGTTGCGGGTAAGGCCCTTCATCATTCTTCCTTCTTTTTTCTGGCCAGCGGCAGCATCAGCGAAAAGCAGGTGCGGCCGGGGCGCGAAGTGACTTCAATGGTTCCGCCGTGTTGCTGGACGAAGCTCTGGGCGATGGTGAGGCCCAGGCCACTTCCGTTTTCGCGGCCGGAAACCAGCGGATAGAAGATCTTGTCGCGGATTTCCTCCGCTATGCCCGGGCCGTTGTCTATCACCTGCAATTCGAGTGCCAGCGCGTGGTGCTTCTTGGCCAGGGTGACTTGTCGCGCCGCCCGGGTGCGGAAAATGATCTCGCCCTTGCCATGCATTGCCTGCGCCGCGTTCCGCGAAACATTGAGAATGGCCTGGATCAATTGTTCGCGGTCGCCGGTAATGTCGGGCAGCGAGGTATCGTAATCGCGGCGGACGGAAACGTCGTGGTATTCGGCATGGATCAGGCGGCGCACGCGTTCGAGAATCTCGTGGATGTTCACCAGCGCCGGCTGCATCACGCGATGCGACGAGAGCAGGCGCTGCATCAGGTCCTGCAGCCGGTCGGCCTCGTCGATGATGACCTTGGTGTATTCCTTGAGCGCGTCGCTGGCCAGCTCGCGCTGCAGCAGTTGCGCCGAGCCGCGAATGCCGCCGAGCGGGTTCTTGATTTCGTGTGCCAGGTTGCGCACCAGTTCGCGGTTGGCCTGTTGCTGCTGGGCCAGTTGTTCCTCGCGCGCCGCCTTCAACTGCTGGTCGATCGGGCGGACTTCCAGCAGCAGGCGTGCGCTGCCGGCTTCCACCGGCGTCACCGTGCAATCCACATGCAGCTGCACGTCTTGCGCAAGACTGATCTTGACGTTGTGGCCGGTATAGCTCCAGTTGTTCTTCAGCGCGTTATCGAGGGCGGCGGACAGTTCTGGCGGGTCACCCACCAGCTTCTGCAGGGGCTGGCCGAGCAGTTGGCGCGAACTCACGGCGAACAGGTTTTCCGCTGAGGGGTTCACGTGGCGGATGATCAGTTTGGCATCGACCAGCACGACGGCCGAGGAGAGCAGATCCAGTCCGCTGAAGGCATTGGGTTTGTCGGTCGCATTCATCACGAAACCATTGTGCAAGAAGCGCACCAGCGGCCGGATCTCATTCGGACCCTGTATCAGCGCAGGCTGCCGAGCTCTTTCTTCAGCGATTCGACGTTGCGCTCGTGCAATGCGGCTGTATCGCGCAGGGGCTGAAGTTTTTCCGGGGGCTGGCTGCCAGCCTCGAACAGCGCCTTTCTGGCCTTCTCCAGGTTCTGCACCTCGTTGGCGAGTTCCTTGTCGAGAATTGCGCGGCGGTCGCTGTCGCGGGCCTTTTGTTCGCTGCCCGAAACGCGGGGGAAATCGACCGGCGTCGGCGTTGCGGCAGCGCGCGGTTTGGTGCCGCTTCCGGTGGAAACAGGGGGTGGCGACTGATAGGAGAGCACAGTACAACTCTTCTTTGCGGTTTTCTGGTTGGTGTAGAGCACCACGCCGGAATCATCCGTGCATTTGTAGAGCGTGCTGGCAGGCGCGGCGAGCGGCAGCAGGAGCGGGATGGCAAGGAGGGCTTTCTTCATGTTGTCGAGTGTATGTCAATTGCAGAAACAAAAAAAGGACGGGCAAGCCCGTCCTTTTTCTGTTTGCTGCGTCCGAATCAGATCAGATCGAGTAATACATCTCGTACTCGAGCGGATGGGTGGTCATGCGGAAGCGCGTGACTTCCTCCATCCTGAGTTCGATGTAGGCGTCGATCATCTCGTTGCTGAACACGCCGCCGCGCAGCAGGAATTCGCGGCCGTTGTCCAGGTATTCCAGCGCCTGTTCCAGGCTCGAGCAGACGGTCGGGATCTTCGCGTCTTCTTCCGGCGGCAGGTCGTACAGGTTCTTGTCGGCCGGATCGCCGGGGTGAATCTTGTTCTGGATGCCGTCGAGACCGGCCATCATCATGGCGGTGAAGGCCAGGTAGGGGTTGGCACCGGGATCCGGGAAACGCACTTCGATGCGGCGCGCCTTGTCGTTATGCACATAGGGCACGCGGATCGAGGCGGAGCGGTTGCGTGCCGAGTAGGCCAGCTTGACCGGGGCTTCGAAGCCGGGAACCAGACGCTTGTAGGAGTTGGTCAGCGGGTTGGTGATGGCGTTCAGCGCACGGGCATGCTTGATGATGCCGCCGATGTAGTACAGGGCAGTTTCGGAAAGGCCTGCGTAACCGTTGCCGGCGAACAGGTTCTTGCCACCCTTCCAGATCGACTGATGCACGTGCATGCCGGAGCCGTTGTCGCCGACGATGGGCTTGGGCATGAAGGTCGCGGTCTTGCCATAGCTGTGGGCGACGTTATGCACGATGTACTTGAGGACCTGGGTCCAGTCGGCGCGTTGCACCAGGCTGCTGAACTTGGTGCCGATTTCGCACTGGCCGGCGGTGGCGACTTCGTGGTGATGCACTTCCACAGGCACGCCGCAGGCTTCCAGGGCGATACACATCTGGGCGCGGATGTCGTTCAGGCTGTCGACCGGAGGCACCGGGAAGTAGCCGCCCTTGACGGTCGGGCGATGGCCGGTATTGCCGGACTCGAACTTGTCCGCCGAGGCCCAGGCTGCCTCTTCCGAGATGACCTTGCAATAGGAGCCCGACATGTCGATTTTCCACTCGACGGCGTCGAATATGAAGAATTCGGGTTCCGGGCCAAAAAAGGCGGTGTCGCCGATGCCGGTGGACTTGAGATAGGCCTCGGCGCGCTTGGCGATGGAACGCGGATCGCGGTCGTAGCCCTTGCCGTCAGCCGGTTCGACCACGTCGCAGGTCAGCACCAGCGTCGTCTCGTCCATGAAGGGGTCGATGTAGGCGGTGTTGGCGTCGGGCATCAGTTGCATGTCGGAGGCCTGAATGCCCTTCCAGCCGGCAATCGAGGAGCCGTCGAAGGCATGGCCGTCTTCGAACTTGTCCATGCCGAAGTGGGAGATCGGCACGCCAACGTGCTGCTCCTTGCCGCGCGTGTCGGTGAAGCGGAAGTCGACGAAACGGACTTCCTTCTCTTCGACCATCTTGATTACGTCCTGGGGGGTCATGAGTAGTTCTCCTGAGAATGAATGGCAAATGCTGCGAAATCGGTACCGATATAACGGCGCAGCAGAGTGGTAGCAGTTAGCGTGCCATTCGCGACGCGAAAGGAAGCAATTGTGCCACAAGTGTTTTTGCTTCTCGACCCCTCAATGAGCGCACCAATGGCGTGCATGCGTGGCGTCGAAAGCACTAATTTGGTGCAATCCTTTGGTTGAGTCGGATGGCGATGAACCAGGCATCATCAGGTAAAGCCTCTTCCATGCGCTGTTTGATCGTTGCCAGCATGGCGTCGTCGGCAAATCCGGGAGGCAGGAAGACCTCTGCTTCGACCCGGTTGCCGAGGTAATGCAGGGTCGTCGGCTGGAGTTCCGGCAGGAAAGCGCGGTCGGGCAGCTGAATCGCCGCATTGCCCAGCAAATCGTTTTCGGCATCGACATGGACCAGCACGTCGAGCACCTCCGGGTGGCTGTCCAGCACCCGCTGCCGCGCCGATTCGGCGACGCGGTGCCCTTCGGACACGCTGATGCGCGGATTGACCTGAACATGGGCGTCGACCAGCACCTGATGCGCCATGCGCCGCGTACGCAGCTCATGCATGCCGAGCACGCCGGAGGTGCTGGCGATGGTGTGCCGGATCGCGGCCACTTCCTCGGCGGAAAGGCCG
>JBAZOF010000186.1:0-5333 GCA_041648855.1 Sulfuritalea sp.
TTCATCAGCGAGGCCGACCTCGCCGCGCTCGGCATCACGCCCACGGCGCGTGCCGAAGACATCCCCGTGGCCGACTACGTGCGCCTCGCCAATTCGCTGGCCGATCTTGCCGCGCGCTGAAACGGAACGCAGCAACATTGTCGTCATCGGCGGCGGCCCGGCCGGCCTCATGGCGGCGGAAGTGTTGAGCGCGGCAGGCATGCAGGTCGACGTCTTCGATGCCATGCCTTCGGTCGGTCGCAAGTTCCTCCTCGCCGGCCGCGGCGGACTCAACCTGACCCACTCGGAAGCCCCTGACCGCTTTCTCTCGCGCTACGGCAAGCGCCGGCGCGAAGTCGCCGCCTGGCTCGACGAGTTCGGTCCGCAGCAACTGCGCGAATGGGCGCAGGGACTCGGCGTCGAGACCTTCGTCGGCAGTTCCGGCCGCGTCTTCCCCAAGGAAATGAAAGCCGCGCCGTTGCTGCGCGCCTGGCTGCACCGCTTGCGTGCAGCCGGCGTGGTGCTCCATGCGCGGCATCGCTGGCTGGGCTGGGATGCCGACGGTGCGTTGCGCTTCGCCACGCCGGCGGGAGAGTCGAAAGTCGGCGCTGACGCCACGGTGCTGGCGCTGGGCGGCGGCAGTTGGGCGCGTCTGGGTTCGGATGGCGCCTGGGTTCCGCGGCTGGCTGAACGCGGCGTTCGCGTGCAGCCCTTGCGCCCGGCCAATTGCGGCTTCGATGTGGCCTGGAGCGAACATCTGCGGCAGCGCTTTGCCGGCGAGCCGGTCAAAACCGTCAGCGCCACATTCGTCGCGCCGGATGGCTCACGGATAGAGCGCGAGGGCGAGTTCCTCATCACCGCGCATGGCGTCGAAGGCAGCCTGATCTATGCCCTCTCAGCGCCGCTGCGCGATGGCATCGAAGCCACGGGCAGCGCCACGCTGCATCTCGACCTCGCCCCCGGACGCACGTTGCAACGCCTCACGGATGATCTGGCGCACCCGCGCGGCCGCGATTCGCTCTCCAACCACCTGCGGCGCCGCGCCGGCATCGACGGCGTCAAGGCCGCCCTGCTCCATGAATGCGCCACGGCGGAAGATCTCGCCACCCCCGCACGGCTGGCCGCAATCCTCAAGTCGCTGCCGCTGCGCCTGCTTTCGCCGCGGCCGCTCGACGAAGCGATCAGCAGCGCCGGCGGCGTCGACTTTGCCGCACTCGACGACAGGCTGATGCTGCGTGAGCTGCCCGGTACTTTCTGCGCCGGAGAAATGCTCGACTGGGAAGCGCCGACCGGCGGCTATCTGCTCACGGCCTGCTTTGCCAGCGGCCGCGCCGCCGGGCGTGGCGTGCTGCACTGGCTCGCCGCGGCGCAGCCTGCGCGATAATCGGCGCTTTCACCGCCACCCGCTCCGCTTCGTCCGCCCCTAACGCTCATGACCCCGAGTGCCACCCGCAGAAGATGAAACACGCGAAAACCCTTATTCGCCCGCCCCCCTTCCTCCAATCGCAAACGTCGCATGCGACCTTCCCTCACGGGGGGTTACTGATCGGCTCGCTTCGCTCGACTATTTCCAGTCGCTTCGAACGCGTTGTTTCACGTTAATGTTTCGCTCCATCGTCCTGTTTGCCCTGTTTGCCGCGCTGGTGCCTCATGCCGGCGCCCAGCAACGTCCGCCGCAAGGCAGTGAATTCCAGCTGTTCATCGAAAACGACCTGCTGGCGCGCACCGACCGCTACTACACCAACGGCATCAAATTCGGCGGCGGCGTGCCCTTCGACCTGCTGCAACTGCCTGCCACGGAACTGCTGAAGCAACTGGCGCCGCAAGGCGGCAGCGCGATCCATCTCGGCCTTTTCCTGGGCCAGAACCTGTACACGCCGAAGTCGATCAGCATCAGCCAGCCGCAAGCACTCGACCGCCCCTGGGCAGCCTGGCTGTATCTCGGCGGCGTGGCGCAGCGAGCGAAGGAGAATCGCCTCGACACGGTCGAAATCGATCTCGGCCTGGTCGGTCCGTCAGCACTGGGCAGGGAAGTCCAGAGCGGCTGGCACAGGCTGATCGGATCGCCCGAGCCCATGGGCTGGCACAACCAGATCCCCAACGAGCCGGCCTTTCTGGTCTCCTGGCTGGCCAAGAGCAAGCATGCGCTGGGCAGCCGGCACGGAGTCGATCTGGAAGTGATTCCCCATGGCGGCGGGTCGATCGGCACCGTGATGACGCTGGCCCGCGTCGGCGCATCCCTGCGCCTGGGCCGGCACATGACCGGCTTCGGTCCGGACACCATCGAGCCGGGCGGATCCATGCTGCAGAACATGCGCCGCGACATCGAACCGGGGCGCTCGCACGGATTGGAATGGTATGTTTTTGCCGGACTCGATCACCGGCTGATCGCCCACAATATCTTTCTCGACGGCACGGTCTTTCGCGACAGCCCGAGCGTCCGGCACCGGCCGCATGTCTACGACGTCACCGCCGGCCTGAGCCTGCGCGTCGATCCCGTCCGCATTTCGCTGACACGGGTGACGCGCAGCGAGGAATTCTTCACCGCAGGCGGCAGCGGCGGCCGGCAGACCTTCTATTCCTTCAATCTCGGAGTCGAGTTCTAAGCTCGGTCGCCGGCAGGCATCGGCCTGCGGCTGCAAACCGCCAGGCGCGCCGCCATGTCCGGCAGGCGCCCGGCGCAAGGGCAGTTCAGCCTTGCTGCTTCTTCACCGCACAGGTGTTGAAGCCGAAAATCGCGTAGGGCGGACACCAGCCGATGGCGCCGGTAGCCAAAGGCACGACGCCGATCCACGCCCACACCGGACCACCCATGGCCGCCCAGCCCACCAGTCCCAGACCAACAGCAATGCGAATCACGCGGTCGATGCCGCCAACGTTCAGTTTCATGGTGTCTCCTTGATGGGTTATGCAACAGTGGGGGCATTAGACCAGTGTCGCCCCTGCCTGACTGTAACCTAAGTCACAGAGGCCACTTCGCGCAAGCCCGCGGCATCGAGCACCTCGACCTGTTCGCGGCCCAGCCGCACCAGCCCCTGCTCGGCAAAGCCCTTCAGCAGCCGGCTGACCATTTCACGCACGCTGCCAAGTTCATCCGCGAGCTGCTGGTGGGTGGCGTGCACCACGCGACCCTTGCCCAAGAGCAGCGCGGCCAGCCGCTGGTCGAGCTTGCGGAAGGCGACCTCCTCCACCAGCTGCATCAACTCGGCCACGCGCTCGGAGAACAGCGAGAAGACGAAGTCGCGAAAGGCCGGCTCGGCCAGCATCTCGTCGAACAATTGCCGCGGCAGCAGGGCCAGCGTGGTTTGGCCCTCGCTCACGCCGCGCGCGTTGTAGTCGGCATGTCCGAGGAGGCAGCTCGAGGTGATGATGCAACTCTCGCCCGCCCGCACCCGATACAGCGGCAGTTCGCGCCCGCCGGCGCTGACCTTGACGACACGGATCGCGCCATCGAGCACGAAGGGAAAGCCCCGGCACGGCTGGTGTTCGTCGAATACCGCCGTTCCGGATGGAATGGAGAGGGTCTGCATCGTGTCGCAGACTCGCCGCAGGAGGCCGGCCGGCAGCTTCGCCAGGACCGGGTAGAGCCCCACCAGCGCCTCGGTGTTCACGTCGGCCCAGGCTCCAGGGTAGCCATCACGGGCGCATGGTCGGAAGGCCGCTCCAGCTTGCGCGGCGCCTTGTCGATCACGCAGGCGCTGCAGGCCGCCGCCAGCGGCTTTGACAGCAGAATATGGTCGATGCGCAAGCCGCGATTGAGGCGAAAACCCATCTGCCGGTAATCCCACCACGAGTAGAGCTTCTCCGGCTGCTCGAAGAGGCGAAACGCATCGGCCAGGCCGAGGTCGAGAAAAGCCTTGAATGCGGCGCGCTCCGGCTCGCTGCACAGTACCTGATCTTTCCACAGGACCGGATCATGCACATCGCGATCTTCCGGGGCGATGTTGTAGTCGCCGAGCAGGGCCAGTTGCGGCCAGCGCTGCAGCTCGTCGCGCACAAAATCGGCGAGTGCCGCCAGCCAGCGCAGCTTGTAGTCGTACTTGTCGGAGCCGACCGCCTGGCCGTTGGGCATGTAGGCGCAGACCACGCGCACGCCATTCACCGTGGCGGCGAGCACGCGCTTCTGCTCGTCGGCAAAGCCGGGCATGTCGCAGCGGATGTCGTGCAGCGTGCCGCGCGCCAGAATGGCGACGCCGTTGTAGGTCTTCTGCCCGTTGTGCGCGGAGTGATAGCCGGCGGCTTCCAGTTCGGCGTAGGGGAAGACCTTGTCCTCCATCTTGGTTTCCTGCAGGCAGAGCACATCGGCCTGAGTCGCCGCCAGCCAGTCGAGCACATGCGGCAGGCGCACCTTGAGCGAATTCACATTCCACGTCGCGATCTTCATGCGCCGATGATACCCGAGCAGGGCCGCCGTCTATAATCAAAGACAGGGCCAACCCAGCCCGAGGAAATGGAGGTGCATCATGTTCGATTCACCTGTCGCACCCTGCCCTGTCTGCGGCGAGATGGTGCTGCTGGACGAGACCCAGCGCGAATGCGCCCGCGAGCACGGTTGCCACCCGGACACACCCTGCCCGCTGCAGAAGTATTTCACCGGCATCGATTTCAGCGTCGAGCAGCCCAAGCAGAAGCTGCGCGAGAAAGGCTACTGAGCGCCGCGAAAGTCGGCGCTGGTACTACGGTGGTTCAGGCAGGCGATTTACGCCTGTACAGCCATCCCGTTGTGCCGCAACAAGGCATCGGGCCGCGGTTCGCGGCCGCGGAATGCCTTGAAGGAGTCGAGCGCCGGACGCGAACCGCCGACCGACAGAATCTCGCGCCAGTAGCGCTCGCCGGTCGCCGCATCGAGCGTGCTGCCGCTGACCTTCGCCGCCTCCTCGAAGGCCTCGTAGGCATCGGCCGAAAGCACTTCGGCCCATTTGTAGCTGTAGTAGCCCGCGGCATAGCCGCCGCCGAAGATGTGCGAGAAACTCTGCGGGAAACGATTCCACTCGGGCGGCACCAGCACCGCCACTTCGCGGCGCACCTGCGCCAGCAAGTCCATGAAGCTGCGGCCGCCGCCGGGTACGAAGTCGGCGTGGAGCAGCAGATCGAACAGGCCGAACTCGACCTGGCGCAGGGTCTGCAAGCCGCTCTGGAAATTCTTCGCGGCAATCATCTTGTCGTAGAGCGCGCGCGGCAGCGGCGCCCCGGTTTCGGCGTGCGCCGTCATGCCGCTGAGCACGTCCCATTCCCAGCAGAAGTTTTCCATGAACTGGCTCGGCAGTTCCACCGCATCCCATTCGACGCCGTGGATGCCCGAGACCGGCAACTCATCCACCTGCGTCAGCAGATGGTGCAGGCCGTGACCGCAT
>JBAZOF010000187.1:0-5326 GCA_041648855.1 Sulfuritalea sp.
GGAAAATCGGCCTGAACCTCCGTGGCCATGGCGCGGTAGTCGAAGGCACCGATCCGGTCGGGAATCACGTAGGCGACGGCACCCGAGGCACGGACGAAGTGGCGGATTTCCGTATGCCGGTGCGC
This sequence comes from Sulfuritalea sp., assembly GCA_041648855.1. Taxonomy (GTDB): domain Bacteria; phylum Pseudomonadota; class Gammaproteobacteria; order Burkholderiales; family Rhodocyclaceae; genus Sulfuritalea. The sequence goes on from JBAZOF010000187.1 coordinate 126, forward strand.
GCGCAGAGCCATGACGGGAACGGCGCCGATGCGCGTCAGCGCGAAGTAGGTGTGGACGAATTCAGGACCGTTGGGCAACTGCACGACAACCCGGTCAAGCGGCTGGATACCCGCCTCGATGAAACGGCAGGCAAGCCGGTTGGAAATTTCAACCAGATCGCGATAGCTCAGGCGCAGATCGCCACTGACCAGCGCCGTCTTCTCCGGATGCCGGGAGGCGCTGCGCGCCAGCATTTCCGGGATGGTGATGCCTTCCCACCAGCCGCGGGCGCGGTAACGTGCCGCCAGATCGGCGGGCCTGGGCACACAGCCTTCGAGCATGGTTCTCCTCCTTCAAAATTCTGCCGGGTTGATCCCGGTCGTCCGGCAGGAAGCTCTTGCCGTGAGATGCACTTTATTCCTATACCGTTGGCCCTTCCAGCAAATAGCGGGAATAGAATTCATTCACATCATGAATATCTCCGATTTCGATCTGAACCTTCTTGTGGTCTTCGATGCCGTCATCACAGAAGGCGGCATCAGCCGCGCCGCCGATCGGCTGGGCCTGTCGCAGCCGGCGGTCAGCAACGCCATGGCCCGGTTGCGCAAGGCCACAGGCGACCGGCTGTTCGTTCGCATGGCCAACGGCATGGCGCCGACACCCTATGCGCTGCGCATCGCCGGTCCGGTCCGCCAGGCGCTGGCCACCATCCGTGACTCCCTGTCGGATAGCCAGGGCTTCGACGCCGCCACCGCTGAGCGGAGCTTCAGTCTCTATCTGACCGACCTCGGCGAGGCCTTTTTTCTGCCGCGCCTGCTCGCCCGCCTGAGCCAGGTCGCGCCGGGCGTGCGCATTCGCACCCTGCCCATGCCGCCCGAGGCGGCCCAGGAAGCGCTGAAGAACGGCGAAGTGGATCTGGCCGTCGGCAATCTGCCGGACTTCCGTACCGGCTTCTATCAGCAGCGACTCTTCCGCGAGCATTACGTCTGCGCCGTGCGCCGCGACCACCCTGCGATCGGCGAACGCATCACATCCCGCCAGTTCGCCGCCGCCTCCCACGCCATCGTCACGCCGGCCGGAACCGGTCACGGCGTGATCGAGCGGAAACTGATGGAGCACGGCCTGGAGAACCGCATCGTGCTGCGGGTGCAGAATTTTCTGGTGCTGCCCAGCATAGTCGCCACGACCAAGCTGATCGCCCTCGTGCCCCACAGTGTCGGCAGCCAGCTCTCGCGCAGCAACGACATCAAGCTGCTGCCGGTGCCGATTTCCATCCCCGCCTTCGACGTCAAGCAATGCTGGCACGAACGTTTTCATGGCGACGAAGGAAACCGCTGGCTGCGAGAGCAATTCGCGGAACTGTTCGCGGTCTAGCCGTTCATGCGCGGCCGCAAGGCGGCCGCCCGGCGCTGCGCAGCGGCGGGCTTTCGAATCAGAAAGTCGGCGATGGTGCGACGGCGATATCGACGCGGTCGGCAAAGCGTCCTATCGCCTCGATCACCGCAAGCGTCTGATCGCGGTGCGGCGAGTGGCGGCAGTCTGCAAGTTTCAGCAGTTCGACGTCCGGCGAGGCCGTTGCCTGCGACGCGATCGCTTCGATCTGCGCCATGGTTCCGTACTCGTCGTCTTCGCCCTGGATCGCCAGGATCGGACAGCGGATCTGCGGCAGGCAGTCCTCGATGTTCCATGAGCGAAAATCAGGATGCAGCCAGATGTCGTTCCAGCCGTAGAAAGTGCGCCTGACGTCGCGGTGGTACTTGGCGAGCCTGGCCGGCAGGTCGGTGGTTTCGAAGGCGACCTTCGCCGCTTGAATGCTGCGGATCGAAATGTCTTCGACGAAGCAGTGCGGCGCCATGACCACGAGGCCGGCGACATTGCTGCGGCTGTCTCCGGCATGCAGCAGCGCGATGGAGGCGCCGTCGGAATGGCCGACCAGAACCGGGTTCTCGATTTCCAGTGCCGCCAGCAGTTCGGGGAGCGCCTCGCGTCCCTCGCCGTGCATGAAGTCGGTGCCGAAGGCTTCCTCGAGGATATCGGACTGGCCATAGCCATAGCGCGAATAGACCAGCGTCCGGCAACCTGTGGCAGCGGCAAGCCGTTCCGGAAAGTCGCGCCACATCGCCACCGAGCCCAGGCCCTCGTGCAGCAGCACCAGCGTCGGCCGGTTGATCTGGTGAGCGGGGATCAGCAGGTACTCGAGATTCCGCTCGCAGACCCGGACGAAACCTTTATGCATGCCTCAGAGCCCGTGAAGAAATCGTAGCGAGCGGGCCGCAGCGGGGTGCGGCCGGAGCGCAGCTACCGGAACGTATGTATCTATACGTGAGGATAGCGAGCACCGCCCAAGCCCCGATCCGGCGCGCGCAGTAGATTTATTCACGGGCTCTCAGACTCCGAGGAAACGGTGCATAAGTTCTTGATTGTCCGAGAGCTCGCTGGAGTCTCCGGAAAATACCACCCTGCCCTTCACCAGCACCGTGCTGCGATTCGCCAGCGCCATGACGGCAGCGTAATTCTTGTCCACGATCACCGTCGCGATGCCGGAAGCGCGGATGGTCTTGATGATGCTCCAGATTTCCCGGGCGATCAGTGGCGCCAGGCCTTCGGTGGCTTCGTCGAGAATCAGCAGATCCGGGTTGGTCATCAGCGCGCGGCCGATGGTCAGCATCTGCTGCTCGCCGCCGGACAGCTGGGCGCCGCCGTTGGTCAAACGTTCGCCAAGCCGCGGGAAGGTATGGATGACACGGTCGAAGGTCCACTCGCGGCGACCGTCGACACCGGCGCGCGCCGCCATCACCAGGTTCTCGCGCACCGAAAGGTTGGGGAATATGCCGCGGCCTTCCGGCACGTAGGCAATGCCGCGACGGGCGATGGCATGTGTCGCCGCTTGGGTCATGTCGATGCCGCAAACCTTGACCGATCCCTCGCGCGGACGCACCAGGCCGAGCAGAGTCTTGAGCAGCGTCGTCTTGCCCATGCCGTTGCGCCCCATCAGGCCGATTGTCTCGCCCTTGCGCACGGAAAAATCCACGCCGTGCAGGATGTGGCTGACGCCATAAAAAGTGTGCAGGCCGCTGGCCTCGATCAGCATCTCAGTCATGGAGAAGCTCCTCGCCGCCGAGATAGGCCAACTGCACGGCCGGGCTGGACCGCACCTCCTCCGGCGTGCCGGATTCCAGCACTTCGCCGTTGACCATGACCGTGAGCCGGTGCGCCAGCGCGAATACCGCATCCATATCGTGTTCGATCAGCATGATGGCGTGATCCGCGGTCAGCTTCTTGATCAGTTCCACCATGCGCTGCGACTCGTGCGGCCCCATGCCGGCGAGCGGTTCGTCCAACAGCAGCAGGCGCGGCTGCGTGGCCAGGCACATGGCGATTTCCAGCTGGCGCTGCTCGCCATGCGAGAGCGTGGCCGCGATGCGCCCGGCGCGATGAGTGAGGCCCGCTGCCGCCATCGCCTCCTCCGCCAGCCGGTTGATTTCGGCGTATCCCTCCACCCGCTGAAAGACGCTCAGGGCATGCGGCGTACGCGATTGAGCTGCGAGGCGGCAGTTCTCGAATACCGTGAAGGGCAGGAAGATGTTGGTCTTCTGATAACTGCGGCCGATGCCGAGACGCGAGATATGGTCGGAGGTGCAGCCCGCTATGTCGCGCCCCTCGAAAATCACCTCGCCCGAGGTCGGCGGCAGATCGCCGGACAGCAGGTTGGTCAACGTCGACTTGCCGGCGCCGTTTGGGCCGATCACGACATGGACTTCGCCGACATGAAGGTCAAGCGAAACGTCGCTCACCGCAACCAGGCCGCCGAAGTGCTTGGTCAGGGCTTTCGTGCGCAGGATGGGCTCATTCATCCGGGGCCTCCTCCGCTGGTTTACGGCGGAACTTCTGCGCCAGGCCGGCGAGGCCCTGCGGCATGTAGAGGGCGACCAGCATGATGAAAATGCCCATGGCGAGTTGCCAATGCTTTGCCGCAATGCCGAACCAGGCCTGGTTGGACAGCACCTCCTGCAGCAGGACGAAAGCGAAGGCGCCGATCACCGACCCGTACAGCGTGCCCATGCCGCCGAGGATGACCATCATGAGCACCGCGCCCGACTGGTGCCAAGAGAGGATCTCCGGATTGACGAAGCCGTACTGCACGGCCGCCATGTAGCCCGCGAGGCCCGCCAGCGCGCCCGACAGCGTGAAGCTGGCCAACTGGTACTTGAAGACCGGAAATCCGAGCGCGCGCATGCGATGCTCGTTCACCTTGATTCCCAGCAGAGCGCGGCCGAAGGTCGATCCGAGTATGCGATGCAGCAGCAGGTAAGTCGCTCCCGTCAGGATCAGCACCAGCCAGTAGAAATGCTCCAGCTTCTCCAGGTTGGCGACTTCGATCTCGCCCAGTTTCATCAGAGGCTTGGCATAGATGTAGATGCCGTCCGAACCGCCGCCGAGCTTGGTGTCGTGGAAGATGAAGAACAGCATCTGGGCAAACGCCAGCGTGACCATGATGAAGTAGATGCCGCGCGTGCGCAGCACCAGCATGCCGGTGATCAGCGCGAACAGCGCGCAGACCCCTATCGAGGCAGGCAGGGACCACCACAGGCTGACCGTCTCGTACTTCGGGGCCATCAGCGCCAACGCATAGCCGGCAAGGCCGAAGTAGGCGGCATGGCCGAAGCTGACCAGCCCGGTATAGCCGACCAGCAGGTCGAGGCTCATGGCAAAAATGGCCATGATCAGGACCTTGGTCAGCAGTTGCATGTAGAAGGTGCTCTCGACCAGCGGAAACAGCGCCAGCAGGCCGACCACCAGATACGGCAGATACTGTGTCAGGCGGGAATCTCTCATGCTTTCAGCTTCGCCCGAACAGGCCTTCGGGCCGCCAGACAAGGACGATGGCCATCAGCACATAGACGATCATGCCCGCGACCTCGGGCACCAGCACCTGGCCGAAGGTCTCGGCCAGACCGATGATCAGCGAGGCCGCCATGGCGCCCTTCACCGAGCCGATGCCGCCGATGACGACGACCACGAAGCAGATGATCAGCACCTGGCCGCCCATGTTCGGAAACACCGAGGACAGCGGCGCATTGATCATGCCGGCGAAAGCGGCCAGGGCGATGCCGAGCGCGAACACCAGCGTGTAGATCAGCTTGATGTCGATGCCCAGCGACTGCACCATGTCGCGGTTGCTGGCGCCGGCGCGAATCATCATGCCCAGCCGCGTTTTCTG
>JBAZOF010000188.1:0-5321 GCA_041648855.1 Sulfuritalea sp.
GCAAGTGGTCGATTCCAGAATCCTCGTTCTCGGCCTGACCTTCAAGGAGGGCTGCCCGGACCTGCGCAATACCAAGGTCATCGACATCGTGCGCGAACTGACCAGCTATCACGCCCTGGTCGACATCTACGACCCGTGGATCGATGTTGCCGAAGCCGAGCACGAGTACCGGGTCACACCGCTCAAGGACAAGCCGCAGGCAGGCGCCTACGACGCCATCGTCCTTGCCGTGGCGCACCCCGAATTCCTGCAGATGGGCGCTGCCGGCATTCATGCCTTCGGCAAGCCCGAGCATGTGCTCTACGACGTGAAGTCGCTGCTGGGCAAAGCCGAGGCCGATGGCCGCCTTTGACCGACACGGCGCGGCCGGCTGCTCGGATCCAGCTTCAATCAGGCAGCTTCGCGTCGCCTGATATACGGCGATGAACCTGCTGTTCCTTCACCAGAATTTCCCTGCGCAGTTCCGCCACATTGCCGCGCATTTCGCCGCGGACCCGGCGCACCGGGTCGTCGCGGTCGGTGAAAGGGACAATCTGAAGCGCGCAGTCGCCAGCGCGCCGCTGCATCCCCCAATTCATCCCCGAATCGAGCTGTGTCCATACGCGGCTCCGCCACCCTCGGGCAAGGCAAGCCACCCCTGGCTGCAGGGCTACGATGCGGCGGTTCGCCGCGGACTGACGGCCGCCGGCCTCGTCGCGCAGCTCAAGGAAAGCGGTTTCCGGCCCGATGTGATCGTCGCGCATCCGGGCTGGGGAGAGGCGCTGTTCCTGCGTGACGTCTTTCCGGATGCCAGGCTCGTCCTCTATGCCGAGTATTACTACCGCGCGGCAGGGGCCGATGTGGGTTTCGATCCCGAATTCCCGGCCGCCGCAGACGACTTGTTTCGTCTCAGGATCAAGAATTCGACGCAGTGGATGAGCATCGAAAATGCCGATCTTCTGGTTGCCCCGACGCATTGGCAGCAGAGCCGTTTTCCCCTGCTGGTCCAGGATCGCATACGAGTCGTGCACGACGGCATCGATACGGGCCTCGTGGCGCCTAATCCGTCCGCGCAGATTTCACTGGTGACTGCCGGAATCACGCTCGGCGCCGGCGACGAAATCATCACCTATGTCGCGCGGAATCTCGAGCCCTATCGAGGCTTTCACGTCTTCATGCGTTCCCTTCCTGCGCTGCTCAAGCTGCGGCCGAAGGCGAGGGTGCTGATCGTCGGCGGCGACCACGTCAGCTATGGCACCAAGCCTGCCGACGGCAGAACATGGCGCAGGACGATGCTTGAAGAAGTCGGAAGCCACATAGACGCAAGCCGGGTGCATTTTCTCGGCCGGCTCGCCTATGCCGATTACCTGCGCCTGCTGCAGATATCAACGGTGCATGTCTACCTGACCTATCCCTTCGTTCTCTCCTGGTCGCTGCTGGAAGCAATGTCCGTCGGATGCATGGTGGTCGGATCGCGAACGGCGCCGGTCGAGGAGGTCATTCGGCATGGCGAGAACGGCTGGCTGGTCGACTTCTTTGATCATCAGGCGCTTGCCGAAAAGGTGGCGGAAGCCATCGGGCAAAGGAACTCGCTTACCCAGGTTCGCGCGGCGGCCCGGCAGACGGTGGTGGACCAGTTTGATCTGCGGACCCGCTGCCTGCCGCAGCAGGTGGCCTTGCTTCAGGAGCTTGCCGCCAAATCGCAGGGCTGAATCCGTCCACCCTGCAGTGCCACGAAAACGATCAGCTCTCCCGCAGCGCCCTGCGGATACCGCCGATCAGCGGGTCGAGCCACAGCTCCAGCGGCGTCCGTTCGCGGGTCGTGATGTAGGCCGCTATCGGCAGGCCCGGCCGCATTTGGAACGTCAGGGGCGCGGCCGGCTTGATCTCGACGTGGACGATGAAATACTTCATTTGCGCATTGGCCGGGTCCGTAATCAGGTCTGACGACACCATCGATACCTTGCCGTGCACCAGCGGTGTCACGCGGCGGTTCATGCCGCTGAATTCGACCTCTACCGCTTGCCCGACGCGGACCTCGTCGACGTCGGCGGGGCTGATGTGCGCTTCAGCGATCAGCTCGGATTTTTCCGGCGTAATTTCAAGGATGGTTTCGCGCGGACCGACCACGCCGCCCTCGGTATGCGCGCGCACGGAATTGACAACGCCGTCGGCCGGGGCGAGCAGGATGCGCTTCTTCAGGCTTTCCTTGAACGGCAGCTGACGCTCCTGCAGGTTGAGGATGCGCGTCTGCGTCTCGACCATGTCGCGAGAATTATCGGCGTAGCGGTTGGTAGTGATCTGGCTCAGGCGCAGCTGGATGTCGGCCAGCTTTTGCCGGGCTTGAGCGTTCAGCGATTCATATTCGTACTTCTTTTCTTCCTTTTCCGATACCGAGCGGCGCGCATCCAGCATGCGCACCGGCGCCACGAAATTCTTCTCGACCAGTCCGGCATAGGACTTTTCCTGTTCGCGCAGATAGCCCAGCGAAGCATCGGCCGCGGCCAGTTGCCGGGTCAAGCTGGCGATCTCTGCCTGGGCTTGTTCCCGCTGCTCGCTCAACCTCGCGATCTGTTCGCGCACCAGCGCACTCCGCGCCTTGAAGTGATCCTCCTCGCGCTGCAGAATGCGCTGCAGGCTCGGGTCGCCCTTGCGCGTGAGGAGCGCTTCGGGGAAGCGGATCCTCGGCGCGTTGTCGATTTCCGCCTGCAGCCGTGCCAGCTTGGCCAGTTCCGCGTCGAGCTGGTCGTTCACGATCGACAGCGATGAGCTTGCCTCCGTGTCTTCGAGTTCGACCACCGGTTGTCCGGCGCGAACCTGCTGGCCTTCCTTGACCATGATGCGGCGCACGATGCCGCCCTCGAGGTGCTGCACCAGTTTCGTGTTGGCCTCGACCTTGATGACGCCCGGTGCGATCACGGCGCCGGAGAGCGTCGCCAGGGCCGACCACAGGCCGCCGATGCCGAAGGTCACCACCAGCGCGATGCTGGTGAGGCGCACCATGCCCTGCAGTTCGAGCTCGGTCTGCGGGCGGGAAAAGCTCTCGGCGGTATCGGCTGCAGATGTTGAATTTGTCATATTGATGTCGGGTACCGCGTCAGGCGGGCAGCGCCCTCACGTTGTTCTCCGGGCTGCGTTGTTGACGCGCCAGCTGCTTGGCTGTGCCATCCTGCAGCAGCAGGAGGCGGTCCATGCGATCGACCAGGGCCGGTGTGTGGGAAATCACGATCAGGGTCGCCATGCGCTCTTCGCGAATTTGGGTAAGCAGCTTGAGCAGGCGTTCCTTGCCCGCCTGGTCCAGGCTGGCATCCGGCTCGTCGAGCACGATCAGTTTAGGTGCGCCGAACAGCGCGCGCGCCAGCCCGACCATTTGCCGCTGTCCGCCCGAAAGATTCAGGCCGCCCTCGGTCAGCACGGCCTGGAAGCCCCCCGGAAGGCGCGCCACCAGCGGCGTCAGGCCGACCAGCTCGGTGACCCGGGTGATCTCCTCCGAATGCTCGGACGGGTCCTGCATGCGGGCGATGTTTTGGGCCAGCGTGCCGGCGAACAGTTCCACGTCCTGCGGCAGGTAGCCCAACTGCCGTCCCAGCGCGCTGCGCTCGTACTGGCGCACGTCGTAGCCGTCGAGCCGGACCTTGCCCTGCACCGGCGGCACCAGTCCCAGCATGATGCGCGCCAGCGTCGATTTGCCCGCGCCGCTCGGTCCCACCAGCCCCAGGGCTTGCCCCGCTGTCAGGCCAATCGAGACACCGGAAAACAGCATCGCGTTCGGCCCGAAGCCGAAGCTCACCTGATCGGCCTCGATGGCGCCGGTAATCGCCGGCAGCACCACGTCCTGATCCTTGTCTGCGGGCGGGGCATTCTTGATCAGCAGCGCTTCCAGGCGCTCATAGGCGTTGCGCGCCTCGACAAAGCCCTTCCAGCCGGAAATCGTTATCTCCACCGGGCCGATCGCCCGCGCCACGATGATCGTGCCGGCGATCATGATGCCGGGCGAGAGGTTGTAGGCAATCACCAGCCAGGCGCCCGTGCCAAGCATCGCCACCTGGATCAGCGTGCGCGTCGCCTTCGTTGCGGCAAGGATCGAGTGCGACTTGTCCAGGGCCAGCCTGAGATGGCCGATCGCCTTTTCGGCCAGGTCCTGCCACAGCTTCAGCATCACCGGCTTCATGCCCAAGGCATGGACGATTTCCGCATTGCGCACCGAGGTCACCGCCATCTGCTGGGCCTTGGCTGCGGCCACGTTGGCGCGCGTGAACAATGCGAAGGTGATCCGTTCGTCGATCAGCGCCAGAGCCAGCAGCACCGCGATTCCGATCAGCGTGACGACACCGAGCACCCACGAAAACGCGAAGATCAGCGCCGTGAATACCGGCGCCCAAGGCGAATCGAATATCGCCAGCAGATGGGGGCTGGAGACGTAGTTGCGCAGGGTCGACACATCCCGCATCAGTTCCGCGCCGCGCCCGGACTGAGCCTGCAACTGGAAATCGTGCACCCGGTCCAGTACCTTCGGCCCCAGGTCCTGCTCCAGCACATAGCCGGCGCGCGCCAGCAGTTTGGAGCGGATCAGGTCGAAGAAGGTCTGTGCCCCAACCATGAGCACGGTAATCAGCGTCAGCATTCCCAGGGTATGCAGGCTGCCGCTCACCAGCACGCGGTCGAAGACCTGCATCATGTAGATCGGCGTCGCCAGGATGAAGAAATTGATGAAGAAGCTCAGAAGCCATGCGTACGCAAGCCAGCGCTTGATCGGGGCCAGCAGCAGGAAGCGGGGCGGGGTGGTCATGAGTATCGCGGGGGAAATGGTTCGCCCGACAGTATAGAGGGTTCACCCGCTCCCGGGAGGCGTAAGTGCTCCGGCCGCCAATGCTTGTTGGATGTCGGCGCTGGCGGCACGGCGAGTTTCCCGCACCGGAACGGATCGAACCCGGTCCTGCCAGGCTGGCGCCATGCAAACCGATTGCCAGGAACGCCCGTGTGCGCCACGGCATCCGTCACCGGACGACTGATGCAATAATACCTGCATGCAAACTGCTTCGGATACATTGTGGCGCACTCTGCGCAAGTCCCCCGCACGGGTGGAAACGTGGCTGGATCTGGCGCAATACTATGCCGACCGCAAGCTTCCTTGGCAGGCCGCTTATGCGGAGCGACAAGCCGCGCGCATCGGCCCCCGCCCGAAGGCCGGCAGCGGCGATTCGGACTCGCGTCGGGGCAATGGCACGACAGGCGACGACGGCCTCCTGGGCCAGGCGAGCCTTGACGGGGCGGCCCAGATCATCGAACGCTTTGTCAGCGCGCTTCAGGAAGACCCTGACGACTGGCTGACCTGGCTCTAT
>JBAZOF010000189.1:0-5289 GCA_041648855.1 Sulfuritalea sp.
TGCGCGACTCTAATTCGCCAACATTGGGAATTGCGCCGGAGCCCAAGCCTGCGGCCCCGCCCGCAGATCAGCGCAGGAAGGTCCGGCTGACCTCGCGGAACACGTCGGAATCAGCCCGTCGCAGCCACTCGAAGGCCACCATCTCGCGGCTGACGATGCTCGCGCCGGCGTCGCGCATGCGCTGCAGCGCCAGCGTCTTGTCGGAATCGCGGCGCGAACCGACGGCTTCATCGACCACGAAGACCTGCTTGCCGCCCGCCAGAAGTTCCATCACCGTTTGCATCACGCAGACGTGAGTTTCCATGCCGCAGACCACGTACTGGCCGCGGCCGCCTGCCTGATCGAGACCATGGCAGGCCCCGGCCACCGCCGAAAAATGCAGCTTGCTCGCGATGCAACCGGCCGGCAGTTCGGCGGCCACCGCCGGATGGGTCGGGCCCAGCCCCTTCGGGTACTGCTCGCAGGCCAGGACCGGAATCTCCAGCCGGCGCGCGACGCGTATCAGCCAGATGACATGATCCAGCAGCGCCTGCCAGCCGGCGATGGCCGGCACCAGGCGGCCCTGTACATCCACCACCAGCAGCGCCGAATTACGTGCGTCGATCAGCATGATGCCTCCCAGGCGGCTATGAATTCCTTCCAGTGCGGCAGACCCGTCGCCGCCAGCGTCGATTTCACCAAGTCCAGCTCGATCTCGTGCTCGCTGGCCGTCAGCAGGCCGCGCATCAACTGGAAGCGCAGGAAGACCAGCCAGGTATTGACCACGTCGGTTTCGCAATAGTCGCGAATCTCGTCGATGCGCCCTTCCAGCCACGCGCCCCAGACGGCGGAGCCGTCCATGCCGAGCTTGCCCGGCAGGCCCATGAGGCGCGCCAGTTGATCGAGCGGCGCGCTGCCGCGCGGCTGGTACATCGCCAGCAGGTCCATCAGGTCGGTATGGCGCGAGTGATAGCGGCTGATGTAGTTGTTCCACTTGAAGTCTTTTGAATCGCGGTAGTCGCCCTCGCCCATGTCCCAGTAGCGTGGTGCGGTAACGCGATGGATCAGGCCGCGATAGTGCAGCACCGGCAGATCGAAGCCGCCGCCGTTCCAGGACACGATCTGCGGCGTGAACTTCTCGACGCCATCGAAGAAGCGCTGGATGATTTCGCCCTCGCCCGATTTCGGCTCGGCCAGCGACCAGACGCGAAAGCCATCGTCGCTGCGCAGGGCGCAGGAAATCACCACCACTCGCTGCAGATGCAGCGGCAGGAAGTCGCTGCCGTTCTTAGCCCGCTGCCGCTGGAAGGCGAACTCCGCCACCTCCGCGTCGGCCAGCGTCGCCGGCAGATCATGCAGGGTGCGCAGGCCGGCGATGTCCGGGATGGTCTCGATGTCGAAGACGAGAACGGGAGTCATGGGCTGGGTTCCGGTGGAGAAATGTGGGTCGGTTGGGGTGCGTTGAAGCTGCCGGTCAACTCCAGCCCTCCGTTCGCCCTGAGCCTGTCGAAGGGCAGCACGAATGCTGCTTGTGGTTCGACAAGCTCACCACGAACGGAAGCTGCCCGACAGTTTCACGCGTACCCTGCCTTTTGAAAAGTCGGCGCTGGCAACACGGCGATTCTATAATCCCGCTCCATGTCAGGTGAAGAAAAAGACGAAGACGGCCGTCAGGGGATACAGTCCATAGAGGTTGGCGTACCGCTTTTGCGGGTGCTGGCCGATCACGGCGCGCCGATGATGCTGCGCGATCTCGCCCGGGAGGCAGGCATGCCGGCCGCCAAGGCCCATCGCTACCTGGTCAGCTTCGTGCGTACCGGACTGGCGACGCAGGACACAATCTCGGGCCGCTACGATCTCGGCCATTTTGCGCTCGACCTCGGACTGGCCAGCCTCGCCCGGCTCGACGCCGTACGCGTGGCGACCCCGGTACTCGACGCGCTCGGCGAGGAAATCGGGGAGACCGTGGCGCTGGCGGTGTGGGGCAACATGGGCCCGACCATCGTGCGCTGGGTCGACTCGAAGCGGCCGGTCACCGTCAATCTGCGCACCGGCGCGGTGATGCCGCTGCTGCATTCGGCGATCGGGCTGTGCTTCGTGGCTTTTTTCGATTCACCGCTGCTGCAGCGCCGGATCGAGGAAGAACTGGAGATCAACGCGCGCGGCGAGGATACCCGGGCGCCGATCACCCGCGCCCAGCTCGATGCGCTGACCGCCGACATTCGCCAGCACGGCATGTCGCGTGCGGTGGGATCGGTGATTCCCGGCATCAACGCCTTCTGCGCGCCGGTGTTCGATCACGACGGCAAGATGGCGCTGGCCATCACCGGCCTCGGCCCCGCCGGCCTTTTCCCGGCCAACTGGAACAGCCCGATGGCGAAAGCGATTGGCGCCGCGGCGCAAGGCATCTCGCGCCAGCTGGGCTGGCGCGGCGCCACCCCGCGTTAGGGCAAGTCACTTCGCCGGCTGCGCCTCACGAATGGCCGTGCCGGCCGTTCGCCTTCGGCGGCAATGTTTTCGCCGCAGGCGGCTCGGGATAGCGGATCACCTCGATCTGTTCGTCGGGTTCAAGCCAGAATTCCCCGTGCGGCCCCTTCAGATTGCCGGTGATCAACAGGATCAGGCCGTCCTCAGCACGCACTTCGGTGACGGTTTCCCAGGCGAAGGTGGGATGGGCGTTGGTACCGGTGCCGTTGTAGATGTGGTCGCTCACCCGCACCTCCGACGCCGCCACGATGATCCTGCTGGTCATGAGCGCTTCCCCTTGGTATCCGCGTTCTGCTTGTACTTCTTGAAGACCGCCTTCGCATCCTGGTGAGCGCGCTCCAGGGTGCAGATTGACGGATCGTCGTCGTGGCCGCTGAAGAAATCATCGGCCTGCGCGCGCATCACCATCTGAATTGCCGCCTCGTCGCTCAAGCCATATTCCTCGGTAATCAGCGTGGTAACTTCGTCGAGATGTTCTTCGTAGGTCATGTTGAATCTCGCCCTTTCCCTTTGTCGCTCCGCCGCAGCATGGCAATGTACAGCGATTCCACCTGTTGCCGCGCCCAGGGAGTGCGGCGCAGAAACTTGAGGCTCGAGGCGACGCTCGGTTCGTGGTTGAAACAGCGTATCTCGATCTGCCGCCCCAGTTTGTCCCAACCGTGGAAAGCGACCAGTTCGTTCAGGATCATTTCCAGGGTGATGCCGTGCAGTGGATTGTCAGGCTGCGAGTCCTTCATGCGTCTCCCGACCTCAAATCCCGAGTGAGATGCCGTGATCGCTCGATGATGCAATCGCTGCCGCCCGTCGGGTACTCAAGGCAGACGCCCGGCCGTCGTTCGTAGATGGTGCATTTCATGGTCTTGCGATCCAGGGCCGCGCACCAGCCGTCATCGAGGCGGCGCATCACCCACCCGCCCCAGCGGTCCTCGACCGTCAATTCCAGCGGAACGTCGTCATCACCCATCAGGATGACTTCCAGCCTGCAACAGCAGGCCTCGCAGGCGCTGCACGAAATGGTCGGGTCGCAGTCCGGGTCGTCGCGATCGTCTCTTGCGTTCATGGGGCATTGTCCCATAAGCCAGCCAATGGGTCTGTGGGTGCGCGTCGGAGCGTGACCTGCAAAGCGCCGGCATCGAAGTTCAAGTTTCCCATTCACAGATTTCTACCGTTGGTAGTAGTCTGGCGAAACCGGGCCACAAAGGCTCGGATAGATAAATCCACAACAGGAGAGAAAAACATGCGTACCAATATCACTCGCTTGCCGCAACTGCTTGCAGCCTTCGCACTGGGAATGATTACCTTCTGCTCGACGGGGGTGCTCGCCGCCGACGACAGCGCCGCGCTGGCCGGTCTCAAGGAGGGCAAGATCGCATTCGATATCCATGAGGGCAACCCCAAGCTGCTTCTGGCAAGACTGAATGTCATCGACGAGACCCGGCAATCGCTGATCCAGCAGGGCGTGAAGCCGCATTTCATCCTGGCGTTTCGTGGACCGGCGACAAAGCTGGTGCAGACCGACCAGGACAAGATCAAGCCTGAAGACCGCGAAGGGGCGGCAAAAGTCGCTGCACGGATCAAGGAAATGAGCAAGGCGCCCGGCGTCGAAGGATTCGAGCAGTGCGCAGTCGCATCCCGGACACAGGAAACCAAGACCGAGCTGGTCCTGCCCGAGATACGTGTCGTCGGCAATGGCTTCATTTCGCTGATGGCATACCAGTCCAGGGGCTACGCTTACATTGCTCCCTGAGTCTTCGCCGAAATCGGCGAACAGGAAATAATCCGACCCGCCCACGCCATGCGTCGGCGCGTCGCCGCCGGCGCAGCGCCCTGAATTTCATTCCCTTCATGCACCGTTTTCTCCACCGGCTGTTCTTCGTCCTCGTCGCCACCCTGCTCCTGCAGGGCTGCAGCGCCGTGCGCCTCGGCTATGGCAATGCCGACAGCCTTGCCCGCTGGTGGATCGACCAGTATGTCGATATGTCGCCGGAGCAGGATGCGTTCGTGCGCGACCGCCTCGCCCGCTATCTTGCCTGGCACCGCAAGACGCAGCTCCCGGATTACGTTGCCGTGCTGCGCCAGGGCCAGAAGTTCGTCGCCGGCCAGCCCACGACCGACGATGCCCTGGCGCTGGGCGACGCCGTGGTCCGCCGCGGCCGGGCGCTGGCGGAACAGGCGACGCCGGACATCGCCGAATTCCTGGCTACCGTGACTCCGGCGCAAATAGAACGCATGGCCGGGCGCCAGGCCGAGAAAAATGCCGACTACGCCAAGGAGGCGCAGCTCGCGGATGGCGAAAGCGGGCAGCGCAAGGCGCGCTACAAGCGACTGCTGGAACGGGCCGAGTACTGGTTCGACGACTTCAGCAGCGAGCAGAAGAGCGCCATGCGGCGGCTGATCGACGGCCAGGCCAGCGGCAGCCAGTTCTGGTACGAGGAACGGCTGCGACGCCAGCGCGAATGGCTGGACCTGGTGCGCCTGGTGCAGCGCGAACGCCCGCCGCGCGAGCGGATCATGCAACTGCTGCGCGACTACGCGGCGCGCTTCGACCTGCCGGCGGATCCCGCGCGGCTGGCCCAGGCGACGGCCTTGCGTCGCGCCGCGGCCGAGCTTGCCGTGGCCATCCACGCCATGACTACGCATGCACAGCGCGCCCATGCCGGGCACAAGCTGGGTGATCTGATTCGAGATTTCACCGACTTGTCGCAAGACCCGTAGGCAAGACCGGCAAACTTCCCGCGCGGTGCGCCGATGGACAGGCGGCCGCCACATCGCTATGCTGCGCGCCACGCGCCGTGCAACACGGCTGCCGACCCCGCCTCTCGC
>JBAZOF010000190.1:0-5258 GCA_041648855.1 Sulfuritalea sp.
GGCCTACATGCTCGATCGACCCGAAGCGATTCTGTGGAACGATTTCAACGGGGTGATCCAGGTTTCCGGAGGCTTTCGCGGTGCCATCAGTTTTTCGGCGCCGCGCGGCCTTTTGATCGAAGTGCTGTCGGCCATGGGCGAGACGGAACAATCGGTCGAGAACTTCCTCGATGTGGCAGGGGAAATCGCCAACATACTTTCGGGCCGCGCCCGACGCCACTTCGGCGAAGCGCTGGACATCGCGCCACCGATATCCTGCGAGCGTGAGGGCGCAGTGATAACGAGGCTGGCCGAGGGACCCGCCTACGCCATTCCG
Organism: Sulfuritalea sp.; assembly: GCA_041648855.1. Lineage (GTDB taxonomy): Bacteria > Pseudomonadota > Gammaproteobacteria > Burkholderiales > Rhodocyclaceae > Sulfuritalea. The sequence goes on from JBAZOF010000190.1 coordinate 317, forward strand.
CACACATGGGGATCTCACGAGGCTCATCTCGTGGTTCATCTGGACCTGATCCAACGTCGCTGACCACGGCAGCGGGAAGCCAAGTGGGATCGACGAGCTCGCCCCGGCTACACCAGCCGCGGTAGCGCCAGATCCCGTACCCGCTTCAGCTTGTCGGGAATATCGTCGAGCAGCGCAGCATGACGCGGTCCATGCCAGCCGGCGACCAGAGTCACCGCCTCGCGCAGATGCGGGTCGTGACCAGCGCAGACCATCAGCAGGGTGCCGGCGCTGGCGAGATCATTGAGTTGCCCCAGCTCGTGTTGGAGACCGGCAAGGCGCTTGATTGCAGCGACACCGGACTTGCCGGGCATCATCGGGCCGAAGAATTCGATGGCGTAGCGCAGTCGCTTGATGCCGATGCGCAACTGGTGCAGGGAGGGCGGGTAGTCGACGCGGGCGGCGTCGGCCAGTTCGAGAATGCGCTTCAGCAACCGGTGCAGACGGCGGTCGGCGAACTGCAGCAGGGACCGTGGTTCGCTGTCGGCGCCGGGTGGCTCAATGAAAGGCGCGCGCTGCAGCAGGCTGCCGGCGGTCAGCAGCAGCTGCCCGTAGCCGGGTTGCCGCAGCACATGGCGGATGTCGGCGCGGGCGGCATAAAGGCGGTTGGTGACGGCGCTGGCCAGATCGGTCAGGCGTGGTTCGTCAGGCAGGGCCGTGGCGACCGGGGCAACGATTTCCGCCATCAGCACGTCGAGGTCGCGCGTCTGCCCCAGCGCGCGCATCAGTTCGCGCATCGGCGGCACCAGCTGCTCGGCGAAGCCGGCCGGCAACACCGGGCTGAACATGCGAAGCGCGGCGCGCAAGCGGCGTGTGGCGACTCGCATCTGATGCACATATTCCGGATCGTCGCTGCGCACCGCGCCGTCGTGATTGAGTTGCAGATGCGACAGGCAGTCCAGCGCGATCAGGCGGAAGGCCTCCAGCGGTGTGTCTGCGGCATCGATTGACACGTCGCCCGCCTTCATCGGGGCTGGCGGCGTGTTGCGGAAAAGCCGGTAGCCCCGCTCGGCCTTGGACAACAGCAGTTGGGGCAGGGCCTGGCGCTGTGCGAGCTGCAGGGCAAGCATGTAGAGACTGTCGATGCTGCCCGTTACCAGTTGCAATTCGAGTTCGGAGATCGTGTCGCGGCGACCGCTGGCGGCAATCCAGCCGCGGTCGAGCTTGACCAGGATGCGGGTGTCCGGCTCCGGATCGAGTTGCCAGACGGTGCGGCGGAGATTGGTTTCGAAGACGGCGGCGAGACGGCCGGCGATCTTGTCCCGCTGCAGCCATTCGCGCAGGTCGACGTCATCGACGCAGGAAAAATCGAAGTGGTTGAGGTAGGGCGTCTGCCACTCCGGCCGGCGCGTCAGGCCGCTCTGCGATTCATCCTGACGCTTGACCGTCTGCTGCCATGAGGTGCCATTCTTGCGCAGGCGCAGCAGGATGCCCGCGCGGCGCAATGCCATGCGCCCGGTGTCGTAGTAGATGCTGACCAGGTGGTGCTGTTCGCGCGCGGTCGCCGCGGCCAGCGCCGGGTGCCGCAGCAGAGCGCCGTGGCGATCTTCGGCGACTGCCAGTTTGAGAGCGATTTGTTCAGCCATCGGGTCGACGCCGGAAGGAAGGTGGGGTCGAGTGTAGTCCCGCACTGTCGAACAATTGTTACAGCCTTGTTGCGGTCCCGTTACAGACGATGGCTGCCTGCGGCAGTTCGTCAAGAGTCGGCTCTGGCGGTACGGCGGCTGGGCGTGCTTCGGTGGCTGCAGCGGCGGTGATGGCGACAGTCTGCCAGGCGCGGACCAGTTCCAGGCAGCCGTCGCGGTGTTCGACGATCGCGGTGCAGCTGTCCACCCAGTCGCCGCAATTGACGTAGACCACATCGCCGACCGGGCGCAGGGCGGCGCTGTGGATGTGGCCGCAGATCACGCCATCCAGCCCGCGTTCGCGCACGGCATGGATCAGCGAATCCTCGAAGTCGAAGATGAAGGAAACGGCGCGTTTGACGCGGCTCTTGGCGTAGCCGGCCAGCGACCAGTAGCCGGGGCGGCGCAGCAGGCGGCGCAGCCGCGACAGCCATGCGTTCACGCGCACCAGCAGGTTGTAGCCGACATCGCCGATGACCGCCAGCCAGCGGTGATAGCGTGTCACCTGGTCGAACTCGTCGCCGTGCAGCAGCAGGTAGCGTTTGCCGTCGGCGGCGAGGTGGATGTGTTCGAGCCTGACCTCGATGTCGCCGAAGGAAACCCCGTCGTATTCACGCATCGCCTCGTCGTGGTTGCCGGGGATCAGCATCACGCGCTGGCCGTGGCGGGCCCGGCGCAGGATCTTCTGCACCACGGTATTCTGCGCCGGAGTCCAGTGGATGCCGCGGTTCATCGACCAGAAGTCGATGATGTCGCCGATCAGGAACAGGTTGTCGCTTTCATAGTCGCGCAGGAAATCGAGCAGACGATCGGCCTGGCAGCCGCGGGTGCCGAGATGAACGTCGGAGATGAAGATCGAGCGGACGTGCATCAGTCGGGAACGAAGCCGTAGATCGATTCGTTCGCCGCCGCCATCGCGGGTCGGGCAATGGCTTCGCGCAGGGCAGCCACCAGACGGTCGTGAATGTGCTCCCAGTCGAGCGCGGCGACGCTCTGCGGCGCGGCCTCGACGGCGCGCTGCCGCATGTGCGGGCGGCTGACGAGATCGAGCGCGGCGCGCTCGAACTGGTCGCTGGCACCCGGATCGGCCAGCATGCCGTTGTCGCCGTGGCGTATCAGTTCGGCGGCGGCTGCCATGCGGTAGGCCACCACCGGCAGACCGCTGGCCAGTGCTTCGAGGGTGACGTTGCCGTAGGTTTCGGTCAGGCTCGGAAACAGGAACAGGTCGGCCGAGGCGTAGTGGGCGGCGAGGTCCTCGCCATGGCGCATGCCGGCGAAGAGGTGCTCGGGGTGCTGTTGCTCCAGCCGCTTGCGCGATGGGCCGTCGCCGACCAGCAGCAAGCGCGCCGACGGGGCGTAGCTGCGAATCGCATCGAAGGTGGTGAGCAGCAGCGGCAGGTTCTTTTCCGGCGCCAGGCGGCCGACATGAGCCACCACCAGATCGTCGTTGCCGACCTGCCACGCGGCGCGCAGGGCGGCGCTGCGGCGTGCCGGGTTGAACAGTTGCGTATCGACGCCGCGGGCTACCACGCGAATGCCGTGGTAGCCGCGACGCAGCAGATCGACGCCCAACTGATGCGAGGGCACCAGCGTCATCCGGCAGCGGTTGTGCAGGCGCCGCAAATGCCCGGCGACCAGGCCTTCCAGCCAGGCGAAGCCGTAATGGCGGCTGTAGGCATGGAAATTGGTATGGAATTCCGACACCACCGGGATGCCCAGCTCGCGCGCCACGGCGACGGCCGACGCGCCCAGCGGCCCCTCGGTGACGACCTGCACCACGTCCGGCCGGTCGGCGCGCCACTGGCGGCGCAACAGGCGCGGCGCCGGCAGGCCGAACCTGAGGCCTGCGTACCCGGGGATGGGAAGGCCGCGTACCAGCGTCGTCGCCTGCTGCGTCGAGCCAGCAGGCGCGTCCTCGCCATTCTGGCGCGGACGCGTCAGGCTGACGCGATGCCCGCGCGCCAGCAGGCCCTGCACCATGCGGCCGAGCGTCATGGCGACGCCATTGACTTCCGGCGGGAAGGTTTCGGTGACGATGGCAACATGCAGCGGGGCTGTCATGCGGTACTCACAGGAACAGCACCAGCGACCAGGTGGCAAGCACATTGATCAGGGCGATCAGCACTGCTGCGCTGCCGATGTCCTTGGCGCGCTTGGAGAGCCGGTGCCGGTCCAGCGAAATGCGGTCGATGGCCGCCTCGATGGCCGAGTTGAGCAGCTCGACGACGAGCACCAGCAACACGCTGCCGATCATCAGCGCCTTGCCGATGCCTGATGCTGGCAGCGCCAAGGCCACGGGAATCAACAGCGTCGCCAGCAGGCTCTCCTGACGGAAGGCATCTTCGTTGACGTAGGCGGCATGCAGTCCGGACAGCGAATAGCTGAAGGCATTCCAGATGCGGCGCAAACCGGTCTGGCCCTTGAAGGGGCTCTCCTCGGCGACGGGTTCGCTATTCATTGGCGGTCAGGGGCAGGGCACAGTCGATGGCGACGGGCGCGCGCACCAGTTGGCGGTAGAGCGCGGCCAGTCGCGCGCCCTGTGTCGCGGCGTCCCACTCGCGAGCGAAGTCCACCGCGTCGTCGGCCATGGCGGCCAGCTTGGCGGGCCGGTCGAGCAGTGTGACCAATTGTGAGGCAAAGGCCTCCGGCGTTTCGGCGGCAGCGACGGCGCCGCGCCGCGGGAGAATGATTTCGGCCGCTCCCAGCGCGGCGATCGCCAGCACCGGCAGGCCGATCGCCATGGCTTCGAGCAGCACCAGCCCCTGGGTCTCGGTCTGCGAGGCGAAGGTGAACACATCGGCGGCGGCGTAGCAGTCGCGCAGGCCGCCTTCGCGCGGCAGATAGCCGACGAAGCGGACGTGGTCTTCGATGCGCAGGGCGGCGGCCTGACGACGCAGGGCCGGCAATGCAGGGCCTTCGCCGGCAATCACCAGCAGCAGTTGCGGCTGCTGCCGGCGCGCCAGCGCAATCATGTCGAGCAGGAAGCCGATGTTCTTTTCAAACGCGGCGCGACCGACGAACAGCGCCACCTTGCGGTCCGGCGCGATGTCCCAGGCCTGGCGAAATCGCCTGCCGTCGCCGCGCACGAACTGGCTTTCCGGCAGGCCCGTGGCAATCACGTGCAACGGCTGGGTGACGCCGTAGTCGCGCAAGGTGGCGGCCATCGGTTGCGATGGCACGACGACGGAGTCGAGCGCATTGCACTGATGGCGGGCCAGCCAGCGCGCAGCGGCGCGCAGCGCGCTCCTGGGCAGGAAGCGGATGTAGTGACACAGGTA
>JBAZOF010000191.1:0-5255 GCA_041648855.1 Sulfuritalea sp.
GTTCTCGTTGAAATTCTGCACCGCGATGGAATGTCCTGCGCCCATCAGGATGTGGCCGCGATGCTGCAACAGCGCATTCATCGGCACCACGAAGAAGCCGGAGAAAATGCCTATCAGGACCAGCAGCGGTGTCGCCAGCCACATGTCGCGCACGCCGATCATGACGATGACGCCGACGCCCATGGCAATGCCGAGCGGGATCACGCGCACCGACTTTTTCAGGGTGATCATCCGTGCCGCGAGTATGGCGCCGATGGCCACGCCGACGGCGACCACGCCCTGCAGCATGCTGGCCTTGGACAGATCGAGATTCAGGGCGACCTTGGCCCATTCCAGCACGATGAACTGCAGCGTCGCGCCGGCGCCCCAGAACAGCGTGGTCACCGCCAGCGAGATTTGACCGAGTTTGTCGCGCCAGAGCAACCTCAGGCAGTGATTGAATTCATGGAACAGATAGACCGGATTCTTCTTCAGCGGTTTGTGGTCGACTCCGGTATCCGGGATGTAAAGATTGAAAAGCGCGGCAGTGAGATAGAGCGCGCCGACGATGATCAGGGTCATCTCGGCAACGGTGTCGACTCCGGTCTCGATCACCGGGAAATCCAGCGAGAGCAGGCCGTGCGCGATCTCCGGCCGGATCAGCGCGCCGCCGAGCACCACGCCGAGGATGATCGCGCCGACTGTGAGGCCCTCGATCCAGCCATTGGCGACCACCAGCAGCCGGTGCGGCAGGTATTCGGTGAGGATGCCGTACTTGGCGGGAGAGTAGGCGGCAGCCCCCAACCCCACCACCGCATAGGCCACCAGCGGATGCATGTCGAAGAACATCAGGCTGCAGCCGAATATCTTGATGCCGTTGCTGATGAACATGACCCGCCATTTCGGCATGGAATCGGCAAAGGCGCCGACGAAGGCAGCCAGGGCGACGTAGGAAACGGTGAAGAAGGTTTTCAGCAGGGGTTCGTACGCCGCCGGTGCGTGCATGTCGCGCAGGATGGCGATGGCGGCGATCAGCAGGGCGTTGTCGGCGAGCGCGGAAAAAAATTGCGCCGCCATGATGATGTAGAAACCAGTGCTCATTGATTTGGCCGGTGGTCCGGCCGTGTTTTGGTCTGCCGGTTTATATCACGAAAGGAGAGCCCCAATCGGGCTGCTGCGCTGCAGCATGGTCCATTTCCGCAAGGGCGGTCGCCTCCAAGGCATGCGGCGGAGCCCCATAAAATCCGCTCATGGTTAGTGATTTGTGATTGAATAACGAGGTTACGGGAATTCATCAATTCGGAGGTGGTAGGTATGGCCGATCGCCGGCTCCAGGTTTTTCATGCGGTTGCCAAGCAGTTGTCGTTCACCAAGGCGGCAGAAGTGCTGTTCATGACTCAACCGGCTGTGACGTTTCAGATCAAACAGCTCGAAGAGCACTTCAATACGCGCTTGTTCGATCGAGGCCACGGGCGCATCGCACTTACCCCTGCTGGCGAGGTGGTGCTCGGCTATGCGGAACGAATTCTCGGCCTGGGCGCGGAAATGGACGTGCGCCTGTCGGAATTGACGGGTGAGATCAGTGGTTCCCTGATGGTCGGAGCCTCGACCACGATCGCCGAATTCATGCTGCCGGGGATCCTCGGCGAATTCAAATCGACCTTTCCGAACGTGCGCTCGCGCCTCATCGTCGGCAATTCGGAGTCGATCGAGAGCCGCGTCATGGAACACACCATCGACATCGGATTCATCGAGTCGCTTTCGCATGCGTCGAACCTGGAATGCGAGGTTTGCTGCGACGACGAACTGGTGGTGATCTGCCATCCGCGCTTTCCGCTGGCACGGCACAAGGAACTGACGCCGCAGAAACTGCTTGGGCATCCGTTCGTGTCACGCGAGCCCGGTTCCGGCACGCGCGAGTTCACCGAAAACTACCTTCGTCACTCCGGCGTTCCGCTCGATCAGTTGAACGTGGTGATGGAGCTCGGCAGCCCGATCGCGCTGAACGGCGTGGTCGAAACCGGTTTGGGCTTCGCCATCGCATCGCGTGCCTCCGTAAGCAAGGAGCAGCGCCTGGGCGACATCGTCGCGATACCGCTCAAGCCGCGCCTGATCCGCACGCTCTCGATGGTTTATCCGAAAGAGAAATTCCGTTCGCGGCTGGTCGCTACCTTCGTCGAATTCGCCTCCACGCGACTGCATTCCCTGATGACCAAAAAGCAGGCTTGAGGCGAGGCATGGCGCGACCGATACGCGCGCGCCTGGACTGGTCGGCGCTGCGCCACAACCACAATGTCGTGCGGCGCCACGCCCCCGGCGCAAAAATCTGGAGCGTGGTCAAGGCCGACGCCTACGGGCACGGCCTGCTTGCCGCGGCCCGCGCCCTGAGCGACGTCACCGACGGCTTCACGCTGATCGAGCTCGAAGGCGCCATCGCGCTGCGCGACGCCGGCATATCGCAGCCCATCCTGATGTTGGAAGGTCCCTACGAGCCCGATGAGTTGCCTCTGTACGGCGAGCTCGAGCTGACTCCCGTGCTGCATACCATGTGGCAGGTCGACGCGCTGGTCGATGCCCGCCTGCCGATCCGGCTGCCGGTCTATCTGAAGCTCAATACCGGCATGAACCGCCTCGGCTTCAACCTCGATGAATTCGCCGCGGCACTGGCCAGGCTCGCTACAGCAAACTGCATCGGCTCCGTCACGCTGATGACCCATTTCGCCGATGCGGACGAGGCGCGCGGCATCGAGCAACAGTTGCAGCGCTTTCGCGTCATGGCGGGAGGCCGCAAGCTGGCCGTATCGATGGCCAATTCCGCCGCCTTGCTGCGCTTTCCCGAGGCGGTGGGAGACTGGGTGCGCCCCGGCATCATGCTCTACGGCGCATCTCCGTTTCCCGCGATGCAAAGCGCCGTCGCGCTCGATCTGCGGCCCGTGATGACGCTCGAGAGCGAATTGATCGCCGTGCGCGACCTCGCTGCCGGCGACGCGGTGGGTTACGGCAGCAGTTTCGTTGCCGAACGTGCGATGCGCATCGGCATCGTGGCCTGCGGCTATGGCGACGGCTATCCGCGCCATGCGCCGACCGGCACCCCGGTGCAGATCGCCGGACAGCGCACGAGCACCGTGGGCCGCATTTCAATGGACAAGATCTGCGTCGATCTGAGCGGATTGCCGCCAACAGTCGGCGTTGGCGACACGGTGACTTTGTGGGGCGGCGCCGGCGACATGTACCTGCCCGCTGACGATGTCGCCACCGCAGCCGGTACCGTGGCCTATGAATTGTTCTGCGGCCTCGCCGCGCGAGTGCCGGTCACCGAAGTCGACTGAGCCGATGGCCAAGGCGAAAACGCAGTACAGCTGCACCGAGTGCGGCGCCAGTTCGCCCAAATGGCAGGGCCAATGTCCCGGCTGCGGACAGTGGAACACCCTGGTCGAGGCGGTGATCGAAACCGCGCAGCCGGCCGGTCGCAACTTCGCCGCGCTGGGCGGCGCCACCGGCGTGCAGGCGCTGGCCGAGATTCGTCCGCGTGAAGAACCGCGTCAGCCTACCGGGGTCGAGGAATTCGACCGCGTGCTGGGCGGCGGTCTGGTGGCCGGCGGCGTGGTGCTGATCGGGGGCGATCCCGGCATCGGCAAATCGACGCTTCTGCTGCAAGCCCTGGCCCGCCTGGCCCAGGCCAGCGAGAACGTGTTGTATGTGTCGGGCGAGGAATCAGGCGAGCAGGTCGCGCTGCGCGCGCGGCGTCTGCAACTCGATGTCGGCGGCATGCAGTTGCTGGCCGAGATCAACCTCGAAAAAATACTCGCCACGCTGGTCAAGATGCGCCCGGCGGTGGCAGTAATCGACTCGATCCAGACGGTATGGTCGGATGCCCTGCAATCGGCGCCCGGCTCGGTGGCCCAGGTGCGCGAATGCGCGGAGCAGCTGACGAGCTTCGCCAAGCAAAGCGGCACCTGCGTGATCCTCGTCGGCCATGTGACCAAGGAAGGCAGCCTGGCCGGGCCGCGCGTGCTGGAGCACATGGTCGACACCGTGCTCTATTTCGAGGGCGACACGCATTCGAGCTTCCGCCTGGTGCGCGCGGTGAAGAACCGCTTCGGCGCGGTCAATGAACTCGGCGTCTTCGCCATGACCGACAAGGGCCTGCGCGGCGTCGCCAACCCGTCGGCGCTGTTCCTCTCGCAGCACTCGCTCGATGTCGCCGGTTCCTGTGTGCTGTGCACCCAGGAAGGCACGCGGCCGCTGCTGGTGGAGATCCAGGCGCTGGTCGATGCATCGCAGGCGCCCAGTCCGCGCCGGCTCACGGTGGGGCTCGAACAGAACCGGCTGGCGATGCTGCTGGCGGTATTGCACCGTCATGCCGGCATCGTCTGCGGCGACCAGGACGTATTCGTCAATGCGGTCGGCGGCGTCAAGATCGCCGAGCCGGCTGCCGACCTGGCGGTATTGCTGGCGATCGTTTCCTCGTTGCGCAACAAACCGCTGCCGGGCAAGCTGGTGGTCTTCGGCGAGGTGGGCCTCGCCGGTGAAATCCGCCCCGCACCGCGCGGCCAGGAACGCCTCAAGGAAGCCGCCAAGCTGGGCTTCACCCATGCCATCGTGCCCAAGGCGAATGCGCCCAGGCAGGCCATCAAGGGCATCGATGTCATCGCGCTCGACCGCGTCGAGCAGGCGATCGAACAGATGCGAGCGTGGTGATGTTTCTATCGTCGTTCCGTCTCGCCTTGCGCATGCTCGCCCGCGACTGGCGCGCCGGCGAACTGACGGTGCTGGGCATCGCCCTGCTGCTGGCAGTCGCCGCGCTGACCAGCGTCGGCTTCCTGACCGATCGCGTCGAGCAGGCGTTGAAACTCGAATCGCACCAGTTGCTCGGCGGCGATCTGCTGCTGACTGCCGACCATCCCTGGGCCGATGGTTTCAGGCGCGAAGCCGCGGCGCGCGGCCTGCGCCAAGCCGAGAGCGCCACCTTCCCGAGCATGGTGAGCCTGGGCGACGCCACCATGCTCGCCGAAATCAAGGCCGTGTCGGCGGACTATCCATTGCGCGGGGCTTTGCGCACGGCACCGGTACTCAACGCGCCCGACGTCGAAATGAATGGCGCCACCGGGCGTGTGCCGAAGGCCGGTGAAGCCTGGCCTGACGAACGCCTGGCGACCACGCTGAGTCTCGCTCCAGGCACCTCGCTCGCGCTCGGCAAGATCGCGGTGGTCAGCGGCCCGGTGCTGACGCTGGAACCCGATCGCGGCATGAACGTATTTGCGCTGGCGCCGCGC
>JBAZOF010000192.1:0-5252 GCA_041648855.1 Sulfuritalea sp.
GCCGGAGTCGGCCTCGAGCTGCCCCAGGATCAGGCGCAGCAGCGTGGTCTTGCCGGTGCCGTTGGCGCCGATCAGGCCGACCTTGTCGCCGCGCAGGATGCGGCAGGAGAAATCGCGCACGACGATTTTGTCGCCCGCAGTTGTCACAAATCGCTTGTTGACGTTTTCGAGTTCGGCCACCAGCTTGCCGGAAGCATCGCCGCGCACCAGCTGAAAATCGACCTTGCCCAGCTGATCGCGCCGCGCCGCCCGCGCCGCGCGCAATTGCTCGAGGCGCTGCACGCGCCCGACGCTGCGCGTGCGGCGCGCTTCGACGCCCTTGCGGATCCAGATTTCCTCCTGCGCCAGCATCTTGTCGGCACGGGCGTTCGCCAGCGCCTCCTCGTTGAGCATGAACTCCTTGCGTTCCTGGTAGGCGGCGAAACTGCCGGGAAAACTCACCAGCTTGCCGCGATCCAGCTCGACGATGCGCGTCGCCACGTTATCGAGGAAAACCCGGTCGTGGGTGATGAGCATGACAGCCCCTTGATAGCCGCGCAGCAGGTCCTCCAGCCAGAGGATGCCGTCGACGTCGAGGTGGTTGGTCGGTTCGTCGAGTAGCAGCAGTTCCGGCTCGGCGACCAGCGCCCGGGCCAGGGCGACGCGCTTCTTGCCGCCGCCGGACAGCGCATCGACACGGGCGTCGCCGTCCAGCGCGAGGCGCGAAATGGCCTGTTCGACGCGCGAACTCAGCCGCCAGCCGTCGTTTGCCTCCAGTTGCGTCTGCAACTCCTGCATACGGTCCATGGTCGCCGTGTCGCCAGCGCCGACTTTGTGGGTCACCTCGTGGTACTCGGCGAGCACGCGCGCCACCTCGCCCAGCCCGGCGGCAACGGCTTCGAAGACCGTGTCATGGGTAGCGAATTCGGGCTCCTGCGGCACATAGGCGATGGAGAGGCCGGGCTCCCGCCAGACCTCGCCATCGTCGAGCGTACCGAGGCCGGCGAGGGCCTTCAGCAGGCTGGATTTGCCGCTGCCGTTGCGGCCGATGAGCCCGACCCGCTCGCCGGCATCGATCTGCATGGTGGCGTGATCAAGAAGAGCGACGTGGCCGTAGGCGAGACAGGCGCGATCAATGGAAATAACGGGCATGGAAACAGGGGCGGGAAAGACGCAGGGAAAGGGGTGCCGGATTATAGGCGCGCAGGTTAAAATTCGCGCCTCGCGCCCTTGTAGCTCAGTGGATAGAGCGACCGCCTCCTAAGCGGTAGGTCTCAGGTTCGATTCCTGACTTGGGCGCCACCAGGATCGATTGAATCCCCCTCAAACGGCAAGAGAACACAGACGAGGACAATCTTGAACTACCTGATCTCAAATCACATTCCGCGATTCGTTCTGGTGCTGTGCTGCGCATTGCACTCGGCCATGGCCCTGTCTGCCGACGCGACCCTGGGCAAGAACGAGCAGCCGATCCACGATGCCGCGCGCATGGGAACGCGCCAGGACGTCGAGAAACTGCTGAAAGCCGCGCCGCAGAGTCGCGACGCGCGCACCGATCTCGGCGCCACGCCGCTCCACTATGCGGCGCTGAACGAAGACAGTGGCCCGCTGCTGGCGCTGATTGCGGCCGGCGCCAATGTCAATGCGCGCGACAAGGAAGGCATGACGCCGATGCACATGGCGGCATTTGCGACGCGGACGAAACATGCCCTGCCCCTGCTGCAAGCGGGTGCCGATCCTGCGCTGAAGACCGATGCCGGACGCGATGTGCTGAGCATGGCGCGCAAGGTCCGCGCCGACGAATTTGCCGGGGTGGTTTCACTCTGGCTGCTCAAGGGCTGCAAACCCCGCCAGCTGTGCTGATCATGCGCCGTGCCATCGCCCTGGCCGCGATGCTGTTGGCGCCGATGCAGAGCGCGCTGGCCGCCGACGCCGACAAGCTGCCGCCGGTGGTGGTCTACGCTCCCAGCCCCTGCATTTCCTGCATCGACTGGGCGGATCACCTGCGCAAGAACGGCTTCGAGGTCACCATGACCGAGACCCTGGTCGCCAACATGCCGCGCCTCAAGCGCTGGCTGAACGTGCCCTCGGAACTGGAATCGGTGCACACCGCGACGGTGGCCGGATATTTCGTCGAGGGTCACGTGCCGGCCGAAGACATCTTGCAGTTGCTCAAGGAAAAGCCCAAGGCACGCGGTCTGGCTGTCCCCGGCCTGCCGCGCGGATCACCCGGGCGCGAGCTGTCCAACCCCGTCTGCGAAACTGCCTGCACCATCCTCGACAACGCCGGTCAGGAACGCGATATCCGCCGTGAGCGCTACGACACGCTGCTCGTCGGAGCGGACGGCAAGACCAGCATATTCGCCCGGCATTAGAGTTTCCGGATTTAGTTTCCGGGCAGAAAGTCGGCGTACATCGATTTGGCCCACGCGGCATCTTCGCCCCGCGGCTGCGGATCGTAGTGCTGGCGCACTGTCTGCGCTATGACCCCGTCGCCGCGCAGCCGGTACTCGGCGTCGATGCGAACGCTTTCCATCGGCTCGACATCCGAGAAGACATGGCAGACGCTGTCCGGCAGGACCGGCTCCGGCAGGCTGCCGCGGGAGCGGCCGGCGATCTCGCGCGCGACGATGCGCCCCAGCCGGTTGGCAAGGTGGCCGCTCTTCGGGTAATGGCCGAACAAGGGCGATACCTTGTCAATCAGGTCGCCGATCAGGAACACGCGCTCGTCATCGATGGCGTGAAGATGCAGCGGATCGAGCGCGCCCCAGCCGGTAGGCTTGCCGTCGCCGCCGCGCCCCACCAGCCCGGCTTGCCACACCAGATCGCCGGCCTGCTGGGCCGCCATCAGGATGCCGTCGTCGAAGCGCAGGTCGTCGAACTCGGTGGCGATCGTCTTGTTGAATGGATCGACGGATTTCACCCTGGCATGGGTCAGGTGCTGGATCTGGTCCTTGTAGCGATCGGCGAAAACGCGGTTGAAAGCCTGCATGCCCGGCCCCGGATCGACAATGATCAGCCGCCCCTTGATCTTCTTCTGCTTGAACAGCCAGGCGATCATCACCGCTCGTTCGTAAGGCGCCGGCGGGCAGCGGCAGGGAGGCGGCGGAATGGTCATGACGAAGTCGCCGCCCTTGAAGTCGGCGAGTTTCTGCTTCAGCACGTCGAGTTCGTCGGTGACGAATCCCGCCGGATAGAGCTTTCGCGCCTGTTCGGCGGCGCGGCGGTCGTCGCCGAACCAGGGCTCGTAGTCGTAGCGAATGCCGACGGCGAGCACCAGCCAGTCGTAATCGAGCGTGCCGCTCCTGGTGACGACGCGCCTCTGTTCGCGGTCGATGGCGGTCACCTCGGCCTGCACGAAGCGGTAGCCCCAGGCGCGGGCAGCGGCGGCGTAGTCGTGGCTGTGCCCGCTTTCCTGTGCCAGGCCGACCAGCCATTTGTTGCTCATGGGCAGGGAACGGAACACCGCGCCTTTTTCGACCAGCACCACTTCCAGATCGGGAGCCAAGTCGCGCAAGTGGCGGGCCGCCGTCAGGCCGCCCCAGCCGCCACCGACGATGACCACGCGCCGGGCCCGGCCGCGCGGCAGCAGTTCGCCGAGCGACGCACCGGCGGCCCAGGACGCACCCATGGCGGCTCCTGCGGCAAGAAAATGACGGCGGCTGAGCTTTCTCATTCAAGAACTGTCCTGGATGTGCCGAATCCTCAAAAGCGACCCGGTCCGGAAGCATGGCTGATAAGATTCCAAGGTAAGCGTATTATCGAAAAAAATAAGTAGTCAAAACCATGAAATTATTGGTATTGGTCGCGCAAACCGGCAGGCTTCGCCCACCGGTTTGCGCTTTGTTGAACGGGGATTCTTACTTCGCCGCACCATGATCGCCGACCCATCGACCATCGAAGACGAACTCGCGCTGGCCCAGGCTGATTCCCGTGACATGAAGCGCACGGTGATCGCCCTGCGCACGGAGCTCGAAGCCGCTCATGCGGAAATCCATGCCGCGACGCTGCGCGCCACCCAAGCCAGCGCGGCCGAGATATCGCAACTGAAGACCACCGTCGGCGCCCTGCGCGAAGAGCTCGAGCGGGCTCGCATCGAGCGCGAGAAGGCAGTGCAGCACGAGCGTGTCGCCGCGAACCAGGAATCGCAGATGCTCAAGGCCACGGCCGCGGCCCTGCGCGAGGAACTGGAGCTGGCACGCACCGAACGCGACCATGCAGTACAGGCCGAACGCGTCGCCGGACACAATGAAATGCAACAGCTGAAGGCCACCGCGTCCGCCCTGCGCGACGAACTGGAAAAAGCCCGGGCTGACACCGACAATGCAGTGCGTGCGGCGCTGGTCAGCGCGCAAGGCGAAATCTCGCAACTGCGGCAGACCGTCAGCGGCTTGCGTGAAAGCCTGGAACTGGCGCAGATCGACAAGACGAATTCGGTCAATCGCGAGCATGCCCTGTTCGCCGACGAGGGCGCCCAACTGCAGCGCACCATCCAGGCGCTGCGCGACCAGATCGAAGCCGCACGGCATCCCTCGACATGAACGCCATGGACCCGCCCATCGAAGCTGTCGGCCCGAAGAAGAAGCCGGCCGAACGCGATCCGGAAAGCCGTCGCCGGCTGCGCCATCTCGAACTGCTGCTCGAAGTGACCCGCCGCATGGCGAGCTATGGCACGCTCGACGAAGTCCTCCAGGCGCTGGTGGAAATGACCACCACCGAGCTGAATGCCGAACGCGGCTCGCTGTTCCTCAACGATCCCGACACCAACGAACTGTATTCGCGGGTGGCGCAGGGCAACATCCAGCGCGAGATCCGCATCCTCAACACCAGCGGCGTGGCGGGCTACGTCTACACCGCGGGCGAGGCCCTGATCATCCACGACGCCTACGCCGACGACCGCTTCAACCGCTCCATCGACGAGCAGACCGGCTTCACCACGCGCAACATCCTCTGCGTGCCGATCAAGACGGTAAAGGGCGAGATCATCGGCGTCGCGCAGACGCTCAACAAGCGCAACGGAAAATTCACCAGGCATGACCTGAACCTGCTCGAAGCCATGACCAGCCAGGGTACGCTGGCATTGCAAAGCGCGCAGTTCATCGAGCGCATGCAGGCGATCCGCCGCCAGGAGATGGAGTTCATCGACGTCGTCTCCGAAGTCACCGCCGACATCAAGCTGGGCTCGCTGCTGCAGAAGGTCATGGGCGAAGCCACGCGCCTGCTCAATGCCGAGCGCTCGACGCTGTTCCTCAACGACGAGAAGACCAGCGAAC
>JBAZOF010000193.1:0-5228 GCA_041648855.1 Sulfuritalea sp.
TGTGCGAGCAGGCGTTGCGGCAGCCAGTCGATGCGGCCGGGCAGGGCGCCGTGCACGAAGCCGACATGGCCGCCGTGATGCAGCACTTCCAGCGTCACCGCATCCGGCAATCGGTCAGGGCGTGGCAATGCCACTTGCGGCAGGAACGGGTCGTTCGCCGCGTGCAGCAGCAGTGTCGGCGTTCGCACTGCACCGAGCAGCGGGCCGGCGCTGCTTCTCGCGTAATAGTCGTCGGCGCCGAGAAAACCGTGCAGCGGTGCGGTGACGGCGTCGTCGAAATCGCGCAGGGTGCGTGCGGCCCGTGCGCGGCGAACGTCGATGCGGCCGGGGAAGCGCCTCTCCTTGGCCAATGCCGCCGGAATCAGCGTGCGCAGAAAATGGCGCGCATAGACGAGATTGAAGCCGGAGGAGAGCGCCGTGTTGGCCGCGGCCAGATCCAGCGGCGCACTCACGGCCGCTGCCGCGTCGATCACATCGGACGCGAGAGTGCCTTGTTCCGCCAGCCACTTCAGCAAGGCGTTGCCGCCGAGCGAAACGCCGGCGGCGAACAGCGCCGGGAAGCCGCGTGCCTGCACGCGGCGCAGCACCCAGTCGATCTCCTGCGAGTCGCCCGAGTGATAGGCGCGCGGCAGGCGGTTCGGCTCGCCCGAGCAGCCGCGAAAATGCACCACCACGCCGTGCCAGCCGCGCCCTTGCACGGCATGCATCAGCCGCCGCGCATAGTGGCTGCGCGAGCTGCCTTCGAGGCCGTGGAACAGCGCCAGGCACGGCGCACCGGGCTTGCCGTCGATCCAGTCGAGATCGATGAAGTCGCCGTCGGGAGTGTCCCAGCGCTCGCGCCGGTAGCCGGGCAGAGGTCCCTTGATCAGCAACGGCCAGATGGTCTGGACATGGCCGCCGGGCAGCCAGCGCGGCGCAAGGTAGTGCTGCGCGGTCACCGGTCGCCTCAGTGCAGGGTTCGCGGCACCTCGCCGATGCTGTTGGGCGGTACCGGCGAGGCATGATGGGCGACCATGCGCCAGCCGAGGGCCCCGCGCACATAGACGTTGGTGGCGGCTACCGGTGCGCTCAGCTTCTCGTCGTCGAGGGTGGCGAAGTGCTCCAGCACGGTGCTGATCATGGCGAAGGGCGTCGTCACCGTTGTCTGCTGCGAAACGCGCACCTTGAGCCTCCTGCCGTTGGCGAAGATACGCTGCCAGGCTTCGCGAATCATCGTGTAGCCGACCAGGCGTCCGCCCCCGGGCTGGACGCAGACCACTTCTTCGTCCTCGGCCCAGACAGACATCATGGCGTCGAGGTCGCATTGTTCGAGCGCCTCGTAGAAGGCGGCTTCGACGTCTTGCGGGCTGGCGAAGATCTTCTGGCTGGGCATGGTCAGGCCTGGAACTGCGCGGTGATGGTGGCCGCCACCTGCTGCGGCGTGATTCCATTCATGCAGTCGAAATGTCCCAGCGGACATTCGCGCTTGAAGCAGGGGCTGCACGGCAGGTTTCTCGAAACGATCTTTGCCTGCGCCGACAGCGGCGGCGTATAGCTCGGGGAGGACGAACCGTAGAGCGCCACCAGTGGCCGCTCGAGCGCCGCGGCGACGTGCATCAGGCCGGAGTCGTTGCTCACCACGCAGCGCGCGGAGGCGATCAGGTCGATGGCCTGTTCCAGCGTGCTGCGGCCGCACAGATTGAGCGCCGCGCCTTCCGCTGCCGCGGCAATTTCATCGCCCACGGCGGCATCCTTGGCCGAACCGATCAGCCAGACCGGGTTCTGCGGCGTCGCGACGAGTCGCGCCAGCGCCGCGAAATGCTGCGCCGGCCAACGCTTGGCGGGCCCGTATTCGGCGCCGGGGCAGAAGATCACCGGTGCGGCATCGAGGGGAAGGTTCAAGGCCAGGCGCGCAGCCTGCTGCTGTTGGATGCTGGAACTCAGGTGCGGCAGCGGCAAGCTCCCTGGCAGCGGACCGGCCAGCGCGGCATAGCGCTGCACCAGTTGCGGATGCGCGGCGACGTCGAGCCGGTGGCGTTCGTTCAGCAGCAGGTAGCGGCTCTCGCCCTGGTAGCCGATGCGCCGCGGAATGCCGGCGAAGAAGGGAATCAGCGCCGACTTCCATGAGTTGGGCAAGACATAGGCCTGCTGAAAGTCGGCGCCGGCGAGACGCCGACCGAGCGCGCGGCGAGCGCCGTAATTGAATTCGCCGTGGCGGAAGGGATTGACGATGACCGCATCGACCTCGGCCATGCGCGCCAGGAGCGGCGCCGACCAATCGGGTGCCAGCACCTCGATGCGGGCGTCCGGATGCTTGCGCTTGAGCAGCGCGAGCAGCGGCTGGGCGAGGATCGTGTCGCCGATCCAGGACGGAGCGACGACGAGGATCTTCACGTCAGAAGTGGAACTCAGAACTTGCGGCGAAACTCAATGATGACCCTTGGGGCGCTCGCCTTCGAAGCGATACAGCGTGCCGCAGTAAGGGCAGGCGGCCTCGCCCGTGGGGCTTTTCAATACGTCGATGAAGACGCGCGGATGGCGGGCCCATAGCGGGGCGTCGGGACGCGGACAGGCCAGCGGCAGATCGTGGGCCGTGACGGCAACCTGGCGCTGCGATTCGTCGAGAGTGGACATGGCTTACCTCGGTTTAATGTGAGAAAACTCGATCGGAGGCAACGGTGACATTCGAGCGTTGCGAGCCGATCAGTCACCCCGCCTCGGGGCGGGGCCGGGGGTGGGGGGCGACCAATTCGCCCTTGCGTTGTTTCATGCTCAGAGGCGTGTCGTACTCGACCATGAGCGTTAGATGTAGCTCAGCCAGTCGGCGTGGGCGGGCACCTTGCCATTGACCACGTCGAAGAACAGGCTCTGGATCCTGGCCGTGATCGGTCCGCGACTGCCGGCGCCGATGGTGCGGTTGTCGAGTTCGCGGATCGGCGTGACTTCCGCCGCCGTGCCAGAGAAGAAGGCTTCGTCGGCGATGTAGATGTCGTCGCGCGTGAGGCGCTTGGCGACCACCTTGTAGCCGAGTTCTTCCGCCAGCGTGATGACCGTGCTGCGCGTGATGCCCATCAGCGCCGACGCGATTTCGGGTTCGTAGATCACGCCGTCCTTGACCATGAACAGGTTCTCGCCGGCGCCTTCGGCGACAAAGCCCTCCACGTCGAGCAGCAGGGCTTCGTCGAAACCCGCCTCGGTGGCTTCCATGTTGGCGAGGATCGAGTTGGCGTAGGTGCCGGAAAACTTGGCGCGCGCCATATTGACGTTGACGTGGTGTCGCGAATAGCTCGATGTCTTGACGCGGATGCCCTTCTCCATGCCATCTTCACCGAGATAGGCGCCCCAGGGCCAGGCCGCGATGGAGACATGTGTCGAGGCGCCGCGCGGGCTGACGCCCATTTTTTCCGAGCCGTAGAAGGCGATCGGCCGCAGGTAGCAGGATTCGAGCTTGTTGCTGCGCACGACCTCCTTGTGCGCCTCCATCAGCGTGGCCTTGTCGTAAGGCATCGGCATGCGGTAGATGTGCGCCGAATTGAACAGCCGGTCGGTATGCTCCTTGAGGCGGAAAATCGCCGTGCCGGAGACGGTCTTGTAGGCGCGCAGGCCCTCGAAGACGGCGAGGCCGTAGTGCAGCGAGTGCGTCAGCACATGGGTGGTGGCATCGCGCCAGGGCACGAGCTTGCCGTCGTACCAGATGAAGCCGTCACGGTCGGCCATGGACATGGTGGGTCTCCAGCATTGCGTTAGTTGAATGTGTGATTTTAGCAGGGGCGCTAAAATGCGCGGATGAATCGTATCTGGAAACCCAATGTCACAGTCGCCGCGCTGATCGAGCGCGAGGGCCGTTTCCTGCTGGTGGAGGAGGAGACCGACGACGGTCGGCGCTTCAACCAGCCCGCCGGCCACCTCGACGAAGGCGAATCCCTTGTCGCCGCCTGTGCACGCGAAGCCCTGGAGGAGACCGCCTGGAGTTTTGCGCCGACGGCGCTGGTCGGCGTCTATCAATGGCCGCGGCCGCAGCGCGACGTCACTTATCTGCGCTTCGCATTTGCGGGCGATCTGGGCACGCACGACGAAGGCCGCGTGCTCGATGACGGCATCCTGCACGCGGTCTGGATGACGCCCGACGAGATTCGCGCCACGGCAGATCGCCACCGCAGCCCGCTGGTCTGGCAATGCGTGAGCGACTACCTGGCCGGCAGGCGTTTTCCGCTCGACCTTATTCGGCACTACGACTGAACACCATGTCCAAGGGAAAAATCATTGTCGGGCTGTCCGGCGGCGTCGATTCCTCGGTAGCGGCGCTGCTGCTAAAGCGGGAAGGCTACGAGGTGATCGGCCTGTTCATGAAGAACTGGGAGGGCGACGATACCGACGAATACTGCTCCTCGCGCCAGGATCTGGTGGACGCCGCCGCCGCGGCGGACGTGATCGGCATCGAATTCGAGGCCGTGAATTTCTCGGCCGAATACCGCGAGCGGGTGTTCGCCGATTTCCTGCGCGAGTACCAGGCCGGCCGCACGCCGAATCCCGACGTGTTGTGCAATTCGGAAATCAAGTTCAAGGCCTTTCTCGATCACGCGCTGGCGCTCGGCGCCGAGAAGATCGCCACCGGCCACTATGCGCAGGTGCGCGAATTTCTCGGCGAATGGCAGTTGCTCAAGGCCGAAGACGGCACCAAGGATCAGAGCTATTTCCTGCACCGGCTGAATCAGGCGCAACTGGCGAAGACGCTGTTTCCCGTCGGCCACTTGTACAAGCGCGATGTGCGCAAGATTGCTGAAGAGGCCGGCCTGCCCAACCATGCGCGCAAGGATTCGACCGGCATTTGCTTCATCGGCGAACGGCCCTTCCGCGAATTCCTGGCGCGCTACCTGCCGAAGCAGCCGGGGGAGATTCGCGTGCTCGGCACCGATCGGGTGGTGGGAAGTCACGAGGGCCTGATGTACTACACCCTCGGCCAGCGCGAGGGGCTCGGCATCGGCGGCGTCAAGGGCGCGCCGGAGGAACCGTGGTTCGTCGCCGGCAAGGACATGGCGAACAACATCCTCTGGGTGGTGCAGGGCCACGAGCATCCCGCCCTGCTTTCGGGCAGCCTGGTGGCGAAGGATCTTTCCTGGGTTTCCGGACGTGCGCCGCATACGCACTGGGTGTACGCGGCGAAGACGCGCTATCGTCAGCCGGATGCCGCGTGCGAGGTCGAGCGTGTTTCCGCGGAGGAATGCGAAGTTGTCTTTGCTGCGCCGCAA
>JBAZOF010000194.1:0-5226 GCA_041648855.1 Sulfuritalea sp.
GGGGTCGACGATCTCGAACAGCACCTCCCTGGCATCGACGATCTGGCCCGCGACCAGGTGGTGCGAGGCGCTGATCACCCCGGTCGCCGGGGCCAGCAGCGGCTCTGCGGAGTCGATGCTGGCGGCGACGAAGGCACGGCGCTTTTGCAGCGCCCCGTGCTCGATGCGAGCCATTTCGATTTCCTTTTGCGGCACCGCGCCTTCCAGTTGCTCGAAGCGCTTGACGCGCCCGTCGGCAATCGCCAGTTGGGCCTCCAGTTCGGCCAGTTGCGCCTTCTGGTTGCCGCGCTCGATGGCGCCGGCGACCGGACGCAGCCAGGCCAGCACTTCGCCCTTCTGAACTTTGCGTCCCGGCGTCGGCATACCCTTGGGGCCCGGCATGACGCTGCCGGAAAACGTCGCCTGGACGCGACCGCTGGTGTTCGGATCGGGGATGACCCTGCCGTTGAGCTCGACCGTCGCCGCCAGATCGCCGATGTGCGCCGGCTGGGTGCGCAGCCCGAGCTGGCGCTGCACCGATTTGGGCACGAACAGGCTACCGTCGGCGAGGCGCTGCAGCGCCGCCGGCGCGTTCGTCGCTCCCGGCGCCGCGGCGGCCGGCGCGGCAGGCGCCGCCTTCTTGGCGTCCTGGCTGTGATCCTCGTCGCCGTGGGCCAGCGCGCCGCCGGCGAGGAGGGCCAGGCTGGTGGTGGCGACCAAGGCCAGGCTGGTCGTGGCGACCAGGGGCCGCACAAATGTATTTCGCATTTTCCGCATGTTCCGCATTTTCTATAGTCCTTTGGTTTTCTGCTTGCGGCGCCGCACGGCCAGCAATGCAGCGCTGACAAGCAGCAGCAGTGCGGCAAGGCCCCAGACGATCCACTCGCTCCAGTAATGCGCGTGCGCCGCAGCGGGCGCAGCCGATGACGTGTCCAGCGTGGCAGTCAGCAGGTCGGCGCTGTCGCCGGCTTCGATGCTGATGGTCAATGCATGCTTGGCCGGCGGCAGGGCCGCCGCGAGATTCAACAGGTAGGTGCCGGGCGCGGACTCGGCGGCGACGCCCTGCAGCCCGCCGCCCTCGATTTCCACCTTAGCGCCGGCGACCGGCTCGTTGCTGGCGTGGCGATCGACATACACCACGAGGTGCTTGTCCTCGAGTACGGCGACCACCTCGAATTCCTCGGTGGCGGCCACCGCGCGCGGCGCCATGCTCTGGGTGACGGGCGGCGGCGCCGCGCCATGGTCCTCGTCGCCGTGGGCGTAGGCTGCAGACCCGGCGGCGAACGTGGCGGTAGATAGCGCAACGGCAAGAACACGTCTCACGGCAATACTCCCAGGGCTTGATTCAATCGCGATATGGCCGCCGCGCGGGCAACGCGCTGGCGGTCGAGAAAGGCTTCGGCGTCGAAGGCGGCGGCGCGGATGCGCAGCAGCGTCGCCAGGTCGGACTCGCCGAGCGAAAAGGCTTTTTCGCTCAGGCGCAGATTCTCGGTGGAGAGCGCCAGTCGCTCCTGCGCCATGGCCAACTGGCGCTCCGCGGCATCCAGGGCGCGCTGGGCGCGCTCTGCTTCAAGCCGCACGCGAGTCTGGGCGCGCAGCATTTCGGCGTCGGCCTGGTCGGCTTCGGCCTGCGCCGCCGAGCCTTCGCGGCGTACCAGCGCCGAGGAGGAAAACGGAATCTTCAGTTGTATGCCCACCGTGTTGGCGTAAGGCTCGGCGAAATCGCCGCGCTCGCGCACCACGCGCAGCGCCAACTCCGGCGCGGCGCGACGCGATTCGTCGGCCACCGTAACCCGGGCGCGGGCGCTGCGCGCCGTCGCGGCGGCGGCCGCGAGCAGGGGATGGGCTTCGGGCGTCGCCGGCGCGCCGGCCTGAGCCACTCGCGGCGGCGCTTCCTCGGCCATGTCCTGCGGTGCGGCCGTGCCGGTCAGCGTACGCAAGGCCTGATCCGCCTGCAGCAGCGTCGCCTCCGTTTCGATCAGTTCGGCGCCGGCCGCGTGGACTTCGCTCTGCGCCAAGTTGGCGTCGATCCGCGACAGCTCGCCGACCTTGTAGCGGCGGCTCACGTCGGCTTCCAGTGCGCGCGCGGTATCAAGCCGGCGGGCCGCCAGAAGCCTGGCGTTGCGCGCCGCCGCCAGCGCCCACCAGGCGTCGCGCAATTCGCCGGCCAGCTCCGCGCGCAATGCCACGCGCCTGGCGGCGACATCGTCGACGCGGCTGGCCGCCTCGGCTTCGCGCGCCGCCTTCTGCCCCGGCAGCCACAAGGGAGTCGCCAGTTCGACTTCGTATTCCTGCATGCCGCGATTGCGACTGAGCCGGTCGTTGCGGCTGCCGATGCTGAGCGAGCCCGGCTCCGGCGTCAGGCCGGCGGCGACGTCCTGCGCGGCTCGCGCCTCAGCCTCGCGGGCATCCAGTCCTGCCGCCTGCGGATGTAGCCGCCAGGCTTGCTCCAGCGCGCGCGCCAAACCGGTCGACGCAGACGACGTATCGGCGGCCAGCGCTGGCAGGGCAGACAGTAGCCCGATAGCGCATACGGCCATCCCCCGTTTCCAGCGAGTTGACTTCATTTCCATGTTGGGCATTCAGCTGTGATCAATGGACGATTCATGTTTGGGTTCAGTGCAATCTCTATTTAGACTTCGAGTAATGCGCATTCTGATTGAGTCATTCCGTCAACTAGCTGACGCCCGGATTACATTTATGTAATCTCTGGAGTCCATCGATTCCGTGCGCGCACAATCGCGCCATCAGCACTGGATGGAAGCGCGATGAAAATACTTCTTGTCGAAGATGAGCGGAAAACCGGCGAATACGTCAAACAGGGTCTGGTCGAGGCGGGCTTCGTCGTCGATCTGGCACTCGATGGCATAGACGGTCTGCACCTGGGCGAAACCGGGGACTACGATCTGGCGATACTCGACGTGATGCTGCCCAAGCTGGATGGCTGGCAGGTGCTCGCCGGCATACGCCGCGTCAAGCGTGAATTGCCAGTACTATTTCTCACGGCCCGCGACCAAGTTGCGGATCGCGTAAAGGGATTCGAGCAAGGCGCCGACGATTACCTGGTGAAGCCCTTTGCCTTTGCCGAATTGCTGGCCAGAGTGCGTTCCTTGTTGCGTCGAGGGAGTCGCAGCAAGGAACCGGAGCGGATGCAGGTGGCGGATCTGGAACTCGATTTGCTGCGCCGCCGGGTAACCCGTGGTGGCCACCGCATCGACCTCACTGCCAAGGAATTCGCATTGCTCGAACTGCTGTTGCGCCGGCAGGGTGAGGTTCTTCCGCGTTCGTTGATCGCATCGCAGGTATGGGACATGAATTTTGACAGTGACACCAACGTGATTGAAGTCGCAGTCAGGCGTCTTCGGGCAAAGATGGATGATGGATTCGAGCCTAAGCTCATCCGTACCGTGCGTGGTATGGGTTACGTGCTGGAGATGCCCGGATGCGATTGAGGGGGCAAAAGTCGATTACCTTCCGCCTGACACTGCTCTTCGCGTCCGCCTCGACAGTGGTTCTGCTGCTACTTGGATTCCTGATCGGCCGTTCGGTCGAGGAACACTTTGAAGAGCAGGACATGGAAGTACTCTCCGGCAAGCTGGAACTGGCCCGGCACGCTCTTGAGAAGGTCCATTCGAAGAAGGACCTGGATTCTCTTCCGCAACAACTGGACGACTCCTTGATCGGACACCACGCGCTGGAGGTTCTCGTCGTAGGTCCGGACGGTCGGACACTCTTTGCGACGGGCGGTGCGGATTTTCCTCAGGCGCTGCTGGATCGGCAGATACTGGGCGTTTCCACGCATCCGACGGTCTGGAAATCGAAGCAGGGTACGCTCTTCCGCGGACTTGTCGCTCGAACGCGAACGGGTATCGACGGTGTCCCGCCCGCTGTGGTTGCCGTGGCGACCGATATTTCACATCACCAGCACTTCATGAGTTCATTTCGAACCACCCTGTGGTCCGTGGTGATCCTGGCAGCCCTCGCGACAGGCGTTCTTGGTTGGGCTGCCGTTCGGCGCGGGCTCGCGCCATTACAGGCCATCAAACGTGAGGCGGCAGGTATTACCGCGCATCGACTCAACGCCCGACTACCTACGGACTCGATTCCGACCGAACTGGCGGATCTCGCCGAAACCCTCAACGAGATGCTGGCCCGTCTGGAGGGTTCCTTTCGGCGGCTGTCGGACTTCTCTTCGGACCTCGCCCATGAACTGCGCACACCCGTCAGCAACCTGTTGACGCAGACGCAGGTGACGCTGTCGAAGGTCAGGACGGCCGACGACTATCGCGACATCCTGGCCTCCAATGTGGAGGAATTCGAACGTTTGTCGCGCATGATTGCTGACATGCTCTTTCTCGCCAAGTCGGAAAATGACTTGATCATTCCCAACCGTGAGCCGGTTGACCTGGCCCTTGAGGTTGAGGGGTTGCTGGAGTATCACGGAGTTCTCGCTGAAGAGAAGCACATCACATTGGAATGCTCCGGAAGCGGCATCGTATGGGGAGATCGCCTGATGATCCGGCGCGCTATCAGCAATCTGCTATCCAATGCCGTTCGCCACACGCCGGATGGTGGCCGCGTCACCGTTCGAATGGACGACAGCGATCAAAGGGTGGCGAAGCTTGCGGTCGAAAATACCGGGGATACCATTCCAGCGGAGCACATGGGGCGACTGTTCGACCGGTTTTATCGCGTCGATACTTCCCGCCAGTATCTTGGCGAAGGCGCGGGGCTGGGTCTGGCGATTACGCGCTCGATTGCCCGCGCTCACGATGGAGAGATCCTGGGACGATCGGACCATGGGATCACGGCTTTCGAGCTGATTTTGCCCTTCGGCCCACCGAAGTCGGGTGACCTAGCGGATGGTGTGAAGTAGAACGAAACCGGTAATCCCGATACATGGGTACGCTGAAATGCGGATGCTTGTGAGTTTGCTTAAGTAGTCGTAATGATGGTGCCTAAGCGGCGGCCTCATCGCCCACGGGACGTAGGTCAATTAGGCCAGACGAGTAACGACTCCTGCCTGGCCTAACCTCCATACGAATTGACCTTGTCGTTGCCCGTCCGGTACCAAATTACCTGGGCACCAATTCGGTCACGAGGGCGCAGCTGGTCTTTCTAGTCTGTTGGCAGTCGTCGCCATCGGGTGAATAGTCAAACGAGCATTGCCTAGACTGCAGCATCGTCCAGTCGTCGTCCGAATAGGCTTGGCGCGGCAGATTGGGCGGAAAGTATATGCAGCCAAAG
>JBAZOF010000195.1:0-5207 GCA_041648855.1 Sulfuritalea sp.
CGAGTCAAGGCCGAATGGCAGGCGGCCATCGACGCGCTCTTGGCGATCACCGGGCAGGGCGAACTGCTCGACGGCAACCCGCTCTTGAAGCGCTCGATCCGCAACCGCTTTCCCTACCTCGATCCGCTCAACCACATCCAGATCGAACTGTTGCGCCGGCATCGCGGCGGCGAGACCGACGACCGGGTGCAACGCGGCATTCACCTGACCATCAACGGCGTGGCGGCAGGCCTGCGCAACAGCGGCTGAGCAGCGGCTGCAGCCCGGTTACTGCTTTCCGCCGTAGCGCGTGACGCCGACCAGGATGCGCACCAGACTGTAGGCGGCAGCCGCGACCAGGCGCGCCAGCCATGAGCGGCGGCGGTGATTTTCCTTCCGGATCTCCCGGGCCGCGCCCTGGATGGCGACCTCGAGGCTGGCCCGCAACTCGCCGGCGAAGGCGGCATCGCGCACCACCACATTGGCTTCACGCGACAGCAGAAAGCTGAAGGGGTCGATGTTCGACGAGCCGACCGTTGCCCAGTGCTTGTCGATCACGGCCACCTTGGCATGCAGAAAACCCTTTTCATATTCGAATACGCGCACGCCGGCGGACAGCATCCGGTCGTAGAGCGACTGCGTCGCATAGTGCTGCAGGACGTATTCGACGCGGCCCTGCAGCAGCAGCGTCACGCTGACGCCACGCCTGGCCGCCGCCAGCAGCGCCTTGCGAAAACGCAGGCCGGGAAGAAAATAGGCGTTGGCAATCACGATTTCGTGCCGGGCGCGATGGATGGCGCCCAGATAGGC
Organism: Sulfuritalea sp.; assembly: GCA_041648855.1. GTDB lineage: Bacteria > Pseudomonadota > Gammaproteobacteria > Burkholderiales > Rhodocyclaceae > Sulfuritalea. The sequence continues at coordinate 790 of JBAZOF010000195.1, forward strand.
GTTCTCGATGTCGCGCCGATGGCGCAGATTGTCCCGGATCAGCAGTGCGGCCAGAGTCGTGCCGCGAAGGCCCGGTGCTGCGGGCAGCGGCGCCGGCGGCGGCGGGCGGCGGCCGAGACTGGCCCAACGCACCAGCCGCCAGACATGCCGGCAGGTGGCATGGATGCGCGCCACCAGCGGACCTTCGATGCCGACGGCGTAATCGAAGCGCGCCGACACCTCTTTGCCGTTGTCGAAATCGTCCAGCACATTGATGCCGCCGACGAAGGCGGTGCAGCCGTCGACCACCACCAGTTTGCGATGCAGCCGGCGCAAACGGTGACGCCGGAAGCGAAGCTTGCCGATCTCCGGCCGATAGGTCATCACCTCCACGCCCTGCGCCGTCAGCGAGGCCCCGAGGCCCGCGGCGAAGTCGCGCGCACCGAAGCCGTCGACCAGCACGCGCACGGCGACGCCCCGCTGCGCCGCGTTGCCCAGCGCCGTGGCGACGCACCGTCCGGTACTGTCGTCGGCAAAGATGTAGGCCTCGAGATGCACTTCATGCAGCGCCGCATCGATCGCGGCAATCAGGGCAGGAAAATACTCGGCGCCCGATTCGAGCAAAGACAAGCGGTTGCCGCCAAGGAAGTGATGCTCGGCGGCATCGTGCAAGGCGGCGCTCACGGCGCGGTGGTCTTGATCTTGAATTCGGCGGTCAGCACGGCGTGGTCGGAGATGGTCGACCACGGCCGCCCGGCATGCACCTGCGCAGCGACCACCTGCAGGCCGCGCTGGTAAATCCGGTCGAGGCGAAACATTGGCAGTGCCGCGGGGTAGCTGCGCGAAGGACGCCGGCGGGCGCCCGCAAAAGCCTCCACCAGACCGAGACGATCCGCCAGCAGATCATCCGCGTGATTGCGCCAGTCATTGAAATCGCCCGCGATCAATAGCGGTGCGCCGGCCGGCACCAGCTCCTCGATGTGGCTGGCCAGCGCGTCCAGCTGCAGCCGTCGCGAGCGCGCGAACAGCGACAGATGTACGCAAACGCAATGCAGCGGTTGCGCCAGCTGCGGCAGCTCGACGGCGCAGTGCAGCAGCCCGCGCCGGTCGAAGCGCAGGTGCGTCACATCCTGATTGTGCTCGGTGAGAATGGGAAAACGCGAGAGGATCGCGTTGCCGTGATGGCCGTGGTCATAGACCATGTTGCTGCCGTAGGAGTGGTTTTCCCAGAAGTCCTCGGCGAGGAATTCATGTTGCGGCTGCGACGGCCAATCGACATGCCGCTCGGCGTGCCGCAGATGCATTCCCTGCACTTCCTGCAGGAAAACGATGTCGGCCGACAACTCGCGCAGGCGCTCGCGCAGCTCGTGCACCATCATGCGGCGATTGAACTGCGAAAATCCCTTGTGAATGTTCCAGGTGGCGACGGAGAGCGCGAGTGTCATGGTGCGGCCGACTCAAAACCCCAGTCTACAGCGCGCAACCGCGGTTTCAAACCCGAATGTGAAATGGACTGAAGTCGGTATTGCGGTCGTACCAGTCTTCGTGCTCCGCGCGCTTGAGAAAGGCCACCACACGGTAGGTGACGGGCGTCATCACGATCTCCCAGCCTGTCTTGAGCAGGTACTGGGCGAGGGCGATTTTCGCCACCTGTGCGTCGGGCCAGATGCCGTAGAAGGCGATGACGTAGAACAGGCCGGAATCCACCGCCTCGCCGACCAGGGTCGAACCGATGGTGCGCATCCACAACCAGCTCCCTGCGCTCCAGATCTTCATCTTCGCCATCACGTAGCTGTTGGCAAAGCTGCCGCACCAGAAAGCGATCATCGAGCCGGCGACGATGCGCCAGGTGTTGCCGAAGACGCCTTCCATGTGCGCCTGGTAGGCGCGGTTGAAATCGTCCGGCACCGGCGGCAGGGCCAGCGCCACGGCCGCCATGAACGCCGCGAAGGCCAGCGCGGCAAAGCCGGCCCAGACCACGCGGCGGTCACGGCCGTAGCCATAGACCTCGGTCAGGATGTCGCCGAAGATGTAAGAGATCGGGAAGAACAGCACCCCGGCCGAGAAACTCACCTCGCCGATCAGCGGCAGCGTCAGCTGCGCCGCCTTGGCCGCGCCGATCAGGTTGGAACACAGCAGCACGCAGACGAAGGCCGCCATCACCAGGTCGTAATAGCGGTAGCTGCGCTGCGGCGTGTTCATCGGCCGCTCAAGAGTCGGCGCTCACGACACGGCGAGCATCCGCTCCAGGGCTATTTTCGCCAGCTTCGCCTCGTGTTCCGGCACCTTGATCTGGTTCACCACCTTGCCTTCGGCGAGGTTTTCCAGCGTCCACGCCAGATGCTGCGGATCGATGCGCTGCATGGTCGAGCACATGCAGATGGTGCTGGCCATGAACTGCACGATCTTGCCTTCGTGCTTCACTTCCTGCGCCAGCCGCTCGACCAGGTTGAGTTCGGTGCCGACCAGCCAGCGCGTGTTGGGCGGCGCTGCCTTCACCGTCTGCAGAATGGTTTCGGTGCTGCCGATGTAGTCGGACTGCTCGCAGACTTCGAAGCTGCACTCGGGGTGCGAAATGACCAGGCCATCGGGATGCTGGTTGCGGAACTTGATGATGTCCCTGGGCTGGAACATCTGATGCACGGAACAGAAGCCGTGCCAGAGAATGATCTTCGCCTTGTCGATCTGATCCCGCGTCAGGCCGCCCTGTTCGAGGTCGGGATTCCAGATCACCATTTCGTCGAGCGGAATGCCCATCTTGAACCCGCTCCAGCGGCCCAGGTGCTGGTCGGGGAAGAACAGCACCTTCTCGCGCTGGGCGAAGGCCCAGTCGAGAATCTTCGGCGCATTGGACGAGGTGCAGACGATGCCGCCGTGTTCGCCGCAGAATGCCTTCAGGTCGGCGGCCGAATTGATGTAGGTGACCGGCGTGACTTTCTGGTCGGGATCGAGCACGGCGGAGAGCTCGCGCCAGGCGCGCTCGACCTTGGCCAGGCTGGCCATGTCGGCCATCGAGCAGCCGGCCGCGAGGTCGGGGAGGATGGAAACCTGTTCGGGGCGCGAAAGGATGTCGGCCACTTCGGCCATGAAATGCACGCCGCAGAAGACGATATTCTCGGCGTCGGACTGCGACGCCAGGCGCGAGAGCTTGAGCGAATCGCCGGTGATGTCGGCATGGGCATAAACATCGGCGCGCTGGTAATGGTGGCACAGCAGCACCACCTTGTCGCCGAGCTTGGCGCGCGCGGCGCGGATGCGCTCACCGGCGTCCCGGTCGGCCAGGGTGTTGAAGCGGTCGAAGGAAATGGTTGCGGTTTGCATGATGTGATCTCAGAACATTGGACGTAGCGATTCAGGACTGGTTCCAAGGCAGGCCTGCGGCACGCCAACCGCCGCTGCGATTGCGCTGGCCGTTGGCATCCTTGTTGCCCTCGAAACCTTCGAGGATGTTGTAGCAATCCGGAAACCCGGCCTCGGTGGCGGCCTTCGCCGCCGCGCTGGAGCGCTGGCCGGAACGGCACAGAAACAGCAGCAGGGATTCGGTGGTCACGCTGTGCTTCAGGGTCTGCATGAAATGCACATTGAACACGTTGCCGGGATAGGCCATCCATTCGATCTCGAGGGCGCCCGGCACGCGGCCGACCCAGTCCCACTCGGCCTTGGTGCGCACATCGATGAGCCGGGCGCCGGGTGCGAGCTGCATCAGTTCATGGGCCTCCCGCGGCGTCAGCGCTCCCTCGTAGGGAAGGTTCAACTCGCGGGCGCGCGACTGCGCCAGGCTGAGGATTTCGGTGATGCGTCCCATGGAAAATACAGGCCGGACCGGCGGGATAGAATGCAGGGGTTTCGAGTATAGCTTCCCCCAATGGCCCGCGAAACCCACTCAGACAACATGGCCGACACCCCGCCCGAAAAAACCCAGTCGAAGGACGACGAACGCTTCCAGGAAGGCCAGCGCATCACCTGGGTCAGCGTCGGCGTCAATATCGTGCTGACCGCGATGCAGCTGGTGGTCGGCTTCGTCGCCCATTCGCAGAGCCTGATCGCGGATGCCATGCACACGTTGTCGGACATCGTCGCCGATACCTTCGTGCTGTTCGCCAACCGCAAGGGCGCGGAAGCCGCGGATGCCGATCATCCCTATGGCCATGGCCGCTTCGAGACGGCGGCCTCGCTGGTGCTGGGCCTGCTGCTGGCGGGCACCGGCGGCGGCATCCTGATTGCGGCCGCGGGACGCCTGCAGGATATCGGCAGCGCGCCGCCGGTCGGCGTCGCGGCGATGTGGGCGGCGATGTTCACGCTGGCGGCCAAGGAAGGCTTGTTCCGCTACATGCTGGCGACCGCCGAGCGCCTGCGCTCGCCGATGCTGGTGGCCAATGCCTGGCATGCCCGCGCCGACGCGCTGTCCTCGCTGGTCGTGGCGACGGGCATAGCTGGCG
>JBAZOF010000196.1:0-5190 GCA_041648855.1 Sulfuritalea sp.
CGGCGGCGCAGTTCCGCGGCGGGTGCTTCCGCGGCCAGTATGCGGAAGTCGACACCCAACTCGTCCGCCAGGGCGCGGAACGACGCGCGTTCTGTGCGCTTCAAGAAGGCCGCATCGACGATCACCGGCCAGCCGGCGGCGAGCAGATCGCGGGCCAGCTCACGCAGCCGCGCATAAGTTTGCGTGGTGGCTTCTGCCGTGTAGATGCCGCTGTCCAGCGTCGAGCCGCTGCTGTCCTGCGCCGCCAGCCCGAACAGGCGCTTGCGTTCGACGTCGGAGCGCAGGCGCAGGATGCTGCCGGCCGCGTCGCCGGTCGGCTCGAGCAGTCGCGCCGTGCTGGCGGTGGTCTTTCCGGAACCGGAAAGACCGCAGGTGATGACCAAAGTCGGCGCTGGCGGCACGGCGATCTGCCAGGCCAGTCTCAGATAATTGCGCGTAGTTTCGATTTCGGTCTGCGCCTGGACCGCGTCTTCCTGCCGCGCGCGCAGGGCCGCGACCTTGGCACGCACCACGGCGCGGTACACGGCATAGAAGCGCAGCACGGCCAGCGCCGCGAAATCACCGCCGTCCTCCAGCCAGGCATTCAGCAGCCACGCGGCAAGCCCCGGCCGGCCATGGTCGAGCAGGTCGATCCAGACGAAAGCGATCTCGCTGGCGGCATCGTTCCAGCGAAAATCATCGTTGAACTCGATGCAGTCGAAGGGCGTCACCCGGCCATCAATCAGCACCAAGTTGGCCAGGTGCAGGTCGCCGTGGCCCTCGCGGATGAAGCCGCCGGCCTTGCGCGCGGCGAAATCGGCACCACGTCTGGCGAATTCCGCGTCGGTCCAGCGCGCCAATTGCTCGACCTGCGGTTGTTCGCCTTGCGGCAACAACTGGCGCAGCTCGACGAAATTTTCCTGCGCCGCGGCCAACACCTGCTCCGGCGCGCCGAAACGCGTGCCGGGGGCAGCCATGGGCGCCGCCTGCTGAAACGCGCAAAGCGTGGCGGCAAGCTGGGAGAGGTGGGCAGGCTGCAAGTCGCCGCGCGCCGCGACCCTATCAAGGCGGCCATGCTCGTCGAAGCGGCGCATGCGCACCGCCCACTCGATCGCCGGCAGCTGTCCGAAGCGCGGCTGCTCCGGCGTGCCGCCGATCGGCACCACGTCGAGATACAGATCCGGAGCGAGGCGGCGGTTTAGCACCAGTTCGGCGCGGCAACAGGCCTCACGCTTGCCGAGCGTGCCGTAATCGAGAAAGGGCAGCGTGATCTCTTTCTTGATCTTGTAGGCGAACTCGCCAGTCAGCAGCAGCCATGAGGCATGCGTCTCGATCAGTTCGACGCGGTCGGCGGTGTGCGGATAGCAGTTCGGATCGAGGAGCGCCGTGATCAGGGGGGGCAAGGCGGGGGACATGCTTGCCATTATCTGCCTTGTAACGGAGGACAAGATGGGCTGGCAAGGCTTTGTCCACCGGCAGGTCGGGCGCGACGGATTTTTTTGGAGCAGAGGGGGTTGACACAAACGAACGATCGTTCTATAAAGTGGTCATGAGTAAAGGCGAACAAACAAGACAGGTCATCCTCGACGAGGCATTCTCGCTGGCGAGTTGTTGCGGCGTCGGCGGCTTGAGTATCGGCGTGCTGGCCGAACGGACTCGCATGTCGAAAAGCGGGTTGTTCGCCCATTTCGGCTCGAAGGAGGAATTGCAGTTGGCGGTGTTGCGCGAATCGCAGCAGCGCTTCGCCGATGTGGTTTTGCGCCCGGCGTTCAGGCTGCCCCGCGGACTGGCGAGATTGCGCGCCATCGTCATCAACTGGCTGGACTGGACAAGGGTCGCCAATTTGCCCGGCGGCTGCGTGATCAACGCCGCCGCCGCCGAGTTCGATGACCAGCCAGGTCCCCTGCGCGACGAGGTCAAGCATAGCCTGCTTGCCTTGCGGCGCACGCTGATCGATACCGTGAAAAAGGCCGTGGAGGCAGGCGAATTGCGCCCGGACACCGATGCCGAGCAGATTGCCTTTGAATTGGAAGGGATTTATCAGGTGACGCAGCAAAGTCGTCGCCTCCTTGACGACCCGGACGCGGACCGCCGGGCGCTTGCGGCATTCGATCGACTGGTTCGCGACCACGCAGTCATTCATGCAAAGGAGTGATCATGGAACTGAATCTCAAGCCCGCTTTTTTTTGGCCCATAAATCGCACGATCGTTCGTACGTTTAAGTTCTCGACCAAACTGTTCTGGCAGCGCGCAATCTTTCGCGTTCTCTCGCAAGCCGCGCCGCGGCACGCCGTCGAGCGCGCGATCCGGGTAATGCTGACGCCGCCGCGCCATCCGTTTTCCGATGCCGAACTGGCGGCGCTGGAAGAAGCCAGCCTGGTGCCGGTGCCGTTGATCCCGGGGCGCCTGATCGCCTGGCGCTGGGGCCGCGCGGCGGACCCCGCGGTGATTCTGGTGCATGGATGGGGCGGGCGCGGAACCCAACTGCGCAGCTTCATCGAACCCTTGCTGGCGCGTGGCTTCGCCGTCGTTGCCTACGATGCGCCGGGGCACGGCATGACCGGCGGGGCCGAGTCTTCGCTGCCGCATGTTCTGCAAGGGCTCAACGCGGTGCTCGATCATCTCGGTCCGGTGCATGCCATCGTCGGCCATTCACTCGGCGGTGCGGTGGCGGCGATGGCTCTGGCGCAACGTCCGACGATCAAGCGTGCGGTGCTGATTGCGCCGCCGGCCAGCCTGGCCGATTCCTCGCGCCGCATCGCCGTCGCCCTGCAATGGACGGAGGCCTTGCGCGCGGCCGTGCAGCGCCGCATCGAGTATCGCTTCGGCATGAACTGGAGCGACTTCGAGGCCGAGCGAGCAAGCGGCGCGCAGCCCGTGCTGGTGATCCATGATCGGCAGGATCGCGAAGTACCGATCGGCGAAGGCCATCGCCATGTGCGTAGCTGGCCGCACGCGCGCATTCTGGAAACCGATGGTTTGGGCCATCGCCGCGTGCTGGAAGACCCTACGGTGATCGCGGCCAGCGTGGACTTCCTCGCTGGAGACCGGCCTTGAGCGCCCGTCAGCCGTGGGCCGACCCCGCGCAGTATCAGGTGCGCGCGGTCGGCCCGGATGATCGCGGCCGCGTCGCCCGCTTTCTCGCGGCGATGGACCGCGACGGACTCTACGAGCGCCATTTCGCGCATGGCGAGGCACCCAACCTGGCGTTGCTGCGCCGCATGGAGACGCTCGACAAGCGCGATCGCGTCGCAGTGCTGGCCGTCGATCACGACGGCGAAGTGCTGGGCCACGCCGAGTACGTCGCCGAGCACGGCGCGGCGGAATTTGCCCTGATGGTATTGCCGCGGTCTCGTCACCGCGGCATCGGCCGCAAGCTGCTCACGGCCCTGCAGCAAATCGCCACGGCTGCCGGCCAGCGCGCGATGCACGGTATGATTCAGGCCAGCAACACGCGGGCGCTGCACCTGGTCCGGAATAGTGGTTTTAGCCTTGCCGCCGGCGAAGATCGCACGACCGTGATAGCCTCGCGCCAATTGCCGCCGAGCCAACCGCTACCATTTATCCGTCATGACCCTGACCGAACTTCGCTACATCGTCGCCCTGGCCCGGGAGCGCCACTTCGGGCGGGCGGCGGATAAATGCAACGTGTCGCAGCCGACGCTGTCGGTCGCGGTGAAGAAACTCGAGGAGGAACTCGGCATCGCACTGTTCGAACGCAGTGCCGGCGATGTCCGCGCCACGCCGATCGGCGCCCAAGTCGTGATGCAGGCCGAGCGGACGTTGGCCGAGGCGGCCCGCGTCACCGAGATTGCCGCGGCCGGCAAGGATCCATTGTCGGGTCCGCTGCGCCTCGGCGTGATCTACACCATCGGGCCCTGGCTGCTGCCGGCGCTGGTGCCGCGGGTCAAGGCGCGCGCGCCGAATATGCCGCTGTTCATCGCCGAGGGTTACACCGAAAACCTGCTGGACCGGCTCAAGTCCTGCGAGCTCGACGTGTTGGTGCTGGCCTTGCCGATCGATGAACCCGGCATCGTCGCCCAGCCGGTCTATGACGAGGCCTTTCGCACCCTGGTACCGGTCGCCCATCCCTGGGCCAAGCTGAAGTCGCTGCGCCCGGAACAGTTGCTCGACGAGCCACTGCTGATGCTGGGCGCCGGCAACTGCTTTCGCGACCAGGTGCTCGATCTGTGCACTCGCGCCAGTCAGGGTGAATCGCCGCAGGTGCTGGAGGGCAGTTCGCTGGAAACCATCCGCCACATGGTCTCCTCGGGCGTCGGCGTCACGGTGATGCCCGCCAGCAGCGTCGATGGCATTCCCGCCGACGACCCCTTGCTGCGGGTCAAGCGCTTCGTTGAGCCGAGCCCGACGCGCCGCGTCGGCCTCGTCTGGCGTTCCAGCTTTCCGCGCCACAAGGCCATCGACGTGATGCGCCAGGCGTTGCTCGATTGTCACCTGCCCGGAACCGCTGCGACGACTTGATAGCCGATCTCTATCGGCTCGGTCAAAAAATACAATTAGAACTTGTCGGGCCTCTCGGCTAAAGTTTGTGCAGGTCCACGGGCTTCAACGCTCCGTGACTTGGGGTCGTGCTCCGGCTCGGCGCCTCCAACCCAACCCAGAGGAGACTCACCATGCAACTCAAGGGATCCAAGACCGAAGAAAACCTGAAGGCCGCCTTTGCCGGCGAATCGCAGGCAAATCGCCGTTATCTGTATTTCGCGAACAAGGCCGACATCGAAGGCTTCAACGACGTTTCCGCCGTGTTCCGCTCGACCGCCGAAGGCGAGACCGGGCACGCCCACGGCCACCTCGAGTACCTCGAAACCTGCGGCGATCCGGCTACCGGCCTGCCCTTCGGCGATACCGCCGCCAACCTGAAGACGTCGATTGCCGGTGAGACGCACGAGTACACCGACATGTACCCCGGCATGGCGAAGGCCGCACGCGACGAAGGCTTCGACGAAATCGCCGACTGGTTCGAGACGCTGGCCAAGGCCGAGCGTTCGCACGCCAACAAGTTCCAGAGAACCCTGGACAGCCTGAACGGCTGATAGCTGCACGGCGCACGGCGATGCATTGACATCGCCGTGTCGCCGGCGCCGACTTTCAACGGCAAGGGATAAATCATGCGCGAAGGCAATCTGCAAGCTCCGACCCGACACCCGATCGACTGGAAGAACCCCGACTTCTACGACGAGGCCTCGTGTG
>JBAZOF010000197.1:0-5137 GCA_041648855.1 Sulfuritalea sp.
GTGCCAGGAGAGCAGCATGTTGGCATCCATGCCGAAGGCCGGGCCGGAATTCCACAGCGCCAGCGCATTCTGCTTGCCGTAATGGTAGCCCAGCACGCCGTGGCCGCCATCGAGCGTGCCCTTCGACACCGCCTCCAGCAGACCGAAAGCGGGCACCACCGCACCGGCGGGCAGCACCTCGATCTTGAGATCTCCGCCGGTCATGTCATTGACCTTCTTGGCGAAGTCGAGGGCGTATTCGTGGAAGATGTCCTTCGCTGGCCAGGTCGATTGCCAGCGCATGCTGATCGGGCCGGCTTGCGCCTTGGCGATCATCGGGAACCCCGCGGCAGCAGCACCCACGCTACCGGTGACGGCAGCAGCGAGGAACTTGCGGCGGGACGGTTTCTGCTCGGGTTGCTTGGTGTCGGACATAGTCTCCTCCTGAGAACAAATGTAAGTTTGCGGCCGCTTTGGAAATTGCATGACGGCCTGCCATTTTTGGTTGCGGATGTATCGGGCACTGCGAAAGACGGGACCACTTTACCAGAAACAGAATTTGTCTGACAATAGGACAACACTTAAAAAGGCTTCCATGTCAGCCACCCACCCAAAAGCAGCCGAACTCGGGTCCGAATTGAGCCGCATCGCGCGGCCGTTGCGCCTTTCGGAGGAGGTGGGAGGAGATTTGCAGCGCCGCATCGCGCGCGGCGAACTGAAGCCCGGCGACCGCCTGCCGACCGAAAAAGCGCTGGGTGAAGCCTTTGGCGTCAGCCGCGCCGTGGTGCGCGAAGCCATCGCCCGCCTCAAGGCCGATGGTCTGATCGAAACCCGCCAAGGCTCGGGGGCTTTCGTCGTCGAGGCGCCAAAGACCATCAACCTGCGCTTCTGGAAGGGCGTCGGTTCGGAAATGGACGAATTGCGCGACATCTTCGAGCTGCGTGCCATGGTCGAGGGCGCGGTGGCCGAACTCGCCGCCCAACGCCGCAACAAGAGGGACCTCAGTGCCATGTCCCGGTACCTGCGGGAAATGGATGAAGCGATGGCCAGCGGTCGCGACGGAACGGAAGCGGACGACAACTTCCATATCGCGCTGGCGAAGGCGACACACAATGCCTACATCAGCCGCCTGGTCGAATTCCTCGGCCGGCACTTTTCCGATTCGCGCAAGCTGTCGTGGCAGGGCACGCGCAACGAACTGGCCCACCCGCAGGAAGCCCAGCGCGAGCACCGCGTCCTGTTCGAAGCCATCTCCCTCGGCAGTGCGGAAGCGGCGCGCCGCTGTGCGCTCGAACATCTGCGCGGCACCGCCGACCGCTTTGGCATCAAGCTGGCGCTCGATCTCGACCGCAAGATCCTGACATAGCCAATGTCCGGAGCAGACGCTAAACTACCCGCTGTCCTTACCGCCGCTCAATACGCCGATGCTTGACATCTCTACCGCCGCATTCTGGATCGCGGTGTTGCAAATCATCCTGATCGACATCCTGCTCGGCGGCGACAATGCCGTAGTCATTGCCCTGGCGTGCCGCAAGCTGCCGACCGAGCAACGCAACAAGGGGATTTTCTGGGGCGTCGTAGGCGCCATCGGCCTGCGCGTCGCGATGATCTTCTTCGCCCTGCAACTGCTCGCCGTGCCCTGGCTCAAGATCGTCGGTGCCTTGCTGCTGTTCTGGATCGGAGTCAAGCTACTGCTGCCCGAAGACGACGAGCACAGCGACGTGGCGGCCTCGACCACCCTCGCCGGCGCGATCAAGACCATCATCGTCGCCGACGCCGTGATGAGCCTGGACAACGTCATTGCCGTGGCCGGCGCTGCCAATGGCAGCATGTTGCTGGTGACCTTCGGCATCCTGGTCTCGATCCCGATCGTGGTCTGGGGCAGCCAACTGGTGCTGAAGCTGATGGATCGCTACCCCATCGTGATTACCGCCGGTGGCGCGCTGCTCGGGTGGATCGGCGGCGGCATGATCGTCACCGACCCGGCACTGCCGGCCGACCTGCTGGCCCCGATCCCCTACGGCAAGACCCTGGCGGCACTGGCGGGAGCCGCGCTGGTGGTGGCCATCGGCAAGTGGCTGGCGATGCGCGCGATGCCCCGTGCCGCCATCGAACTGACGGCCAACGATTCGACGAAAGGTTCATCATGATCCAAAGATGGCTGGTGCCGATCGACGGCTCCGAGATTTCCCTGCATTCGACAGGCTGGATCATCAAGCACGCGGCTGAATTGCGCGAGCCGCCGCAGATCCACCTGATCAATGTGCAGGCGACGCTGCCGAGCGACGTCGGCCGCTTCATCGACGCCGAAACCATGCGCGAGTTTCACCTCGAAGCAGGCATGAAGGCACTCGCCGCAGCACGCGACCAGCTTGCGGCGGCTGGCCTTGCCCCCGAACTGCATGTACTGGTCGGCGAAGCCGCAGCGGCCATCACGGAATTTGCCGACAGCCATGGCTGCACCCAGATCCTGATCGGCACACACGGCAACAGCGGGCTCACGGGCACGCTGCTGGGATCGGTGGCGATGAAGGTGGTCCATCACTCGCGCATACCGGTGCTGTTGATACGCTGAGCCGCCGTCTCGCCGGCGCCGACTTTCGAGGCGGATCGAAGACCGGAACTCCGCCGCCTAGAGGATCTTTATTGCGATCGCACCTGCGCATACGGTGACGATCGATACGTACCTGATCCGGGTAATCGGCTCCTTGAGCAAGGTGGCCGCAATGATCGCCGCAAAGACCACCGACGTCTCCCGCAATGCCGCGACCAGCGCGATCGGCGCGCGCGTCATCGCCCACAGCGCCAGTGCATAAGATGCCAAGGTGCAGGCGCCTCCGAGCAAGCCCATGCGCCAGCCCAGCCGGATACGCTGCAGAACTGCCCGGCCCTGGCCAGCCGCGGCGATGGCGAGCAGCAGCGGAGCGGTCAACAGGAACATCCAGCCCGTGTAGCTGAATGCATGGCCGGAAAGCCGCGCCCCCTGCCCATCCACCAGCGTGTAGACGACTATGACGCTGGCGTTGGTCAAGGCGAACATGGCCGGTGCGGCGCGAAATGTCCCGGTACGCAAGGAGTCGCCAGCCAGCACCAGCACGCCACAGGAAATCAGCAGAACGCCTGCCCAGCCTCCCGGCGAAGGCATTTCGCTGAGCAACAGCGCCCCGCACACTGCCGTCAGTGCAGGCGCGGAGCCTCGCATCAGCGGATACACGAAGCTCAGCTCTCCGCTGCGGTAGGACACCGCGACGAGGACGAAATAGCCGACGTGTATGACTACGGATGCCGCCAGATACGGCCAGCTTGCGACGGCCGGCACGGGCAGCAGGGGCAACAGCAGCGCGGTCCAGATCCCCGCACCGAGAACGATCAGGACCGTATCGTGAAATTTATTGGCGGACGCACGGACGAGCGCGTTCCAGGCCGCATGAAGTGCGGCGCCAAACAACACGATTGCCATGACGTCGAGTGACAAGGCTTGCCTCGCGGGTCCGCTAGCCGGGAGCGCGCAGCATACCCTGCAAGACGGGTGGGAAGTCCGCCGATAAGCCGGGTTCTGTCGTGGGCAACCATTCCTCTGGGACCGCCGTTGCCGACGGCCTCTAGCAGCCTACCCGGGAGCGACGCGAGCCACGCCAATGCTCCCCTATTTGGCCTTGCCCCGGATGAGGTTTGCCATGCCGTCCGTGTTACCACGTCCGCGGTGGGCTCTTACTCCACCATTTCACCCTTGCCGGCCCTTGCTTTCCTTCATCGCAGCGAGCTGCTCTTCAGAAAAGGACTTTGCCGCCTTGCGGCGTCAAAGTCGGGCTTAGGCGGTATCTTTCTGTTGCACTGTCTGTCGCCTTGGGTCTTTCGACTTATAGCGCCCGGCTGTTAGCCGGCATCCCGCTCTATGGGGCCCGGACTTTCCTCCAACCACTTTCGTGATCAGCGGTTGCCTGGCGAACTTCCCGGGCGCATTGTACGCGCCGCGCGGAACTGGCGCCTGTCATCGTAGTAGTCCGGCCGCTCGTTGTCCGCCGTTGCGCCGGGAATGCCGAGCAGCGGCAGGGGCTGCCAGTCGCGCGGCAAAAAGCTGCGGGTGTCGAACAGCGCGGCCAGGCGCGCATCGAGGGCGGCCAGCGCAGCCTGATCGGCAAGGCGCAGCCACGCGTCATCGACCTCGACGAACAGGGCCTTGCCGCACAATCCGACGAAGGGCGCGGCGAGGGCATCATGACTCGCATGGCCGAAAACGAGGAAGCGCGTGGTGCGCAGCAGCTCTTCGCGCCGGTCCACAAAAACCGCGCGCCAGCGATGTGCGCACAAGGCCGACCACAGTTCGGGACAGGATCCGGCCACCACCACGCCGCATTCGTCGAACTGGGTCAGCGCATCGCGCAAGGGGCCGCGCGTTGCGCTTGCATGCGTCCGCGCCGCGCGCAGTGCAGCCACATGGCGCCGGTTGAGCGCCGCCTTGGTCAGCGGAAAAACCAGCCAGATCAGCGCATTGAACAGGTCATGCCGATTGTCGGGTCGCGTCGCGATTTCGCCCGTGAGAAAGGCCCGCTCTTCGTAGCCCTCGGCATCGGCAGGCGGCGCGACAAAGCGCAAGGCCGCTCCATTGCCCGTGACCAGCCCGCGCTCACGGGCAGTGGCATTCAGTCGGGATATTTCGGGTGTGCCTGCGGAAAACCAGGGGCGCAGGAAGGCCGACAGCGGATGGAATTCCTCTACGGCCTGAGTCACGGCCCGACGGAGGGGATCAGGCCAGACGCCAGGCGACCGACTCGCCGGCACGCAAGGGCACGAGCCTTTCACCGGCAAGGTAGTCGAGGCTCGCGGGAACGGTCACCGCGTCTCGCCGCAGGGTGATCTTTTCCGTATTGCGCGGCAGGCCGTAGTAGTCGGCGCCATGAAAACTGGCAAAGGCTTCCAGCTTGTCCCGCGCGCCGGCTGCCTCGAAGGCTTCGACGTACAACTCGATGCCGGCATGCGCGGTGTAGCAACCGGCGCAGCCGCAGGCCGCCTCCTTGGCACTTTGCGCATGCGGCGCGGAATCGGTGCCGAGGAAGAATTTCGGATTGCCCGAAACCGCCGCGGCAAGAAGCGACTGCCGATGGCTCTCGCGCTTCAGCACCGGCAGGCAGTAATGGTGCGGACGGATGCCGCCGGC